>JAVBUG010000327.1:0-4563 GCA_031555515.1 Microbacterium sp.
GCCGCCGAGGAGCCGACGCCCGACGCCGTCGACGACACCGCAACCGCCGCGCGCTGACCCGCTCGCCCCGGCCGCGGCCCCCTCGGCCGTGGGGGGGGGGGGGGTCAGGGGGAAGAGGGGCGGGCTCCCCCCACAAGGGCACCCAGGCGCGGTGAAAAACGCGGCGCGGGGGGGGGGGGGGGGGGCGCGGGGGCGCGCGCGGTGGGGCCCCCCCGCGGGCCCCGCCCGGCCGCCGCCCCCCCACGGCCGAGGGGGCCGCGGCCGGGGCGAGCGGGTCAGCGCGCGGCGGTTGCGGTGTCGTCGACGGCGTCGGGCGTCGGCTCCTCGGCGGCGCCCGCGCGGTCGCGGATCAGGAAGCCGAACCCGAACGCGATGAAGAACATCAGCACGCCGTACACCGCGGCCGGCAGCGACAGCTCGTCCGAGCCGAGCACGCTCACCGCGATCACGATCGCGAGTGTGGCGTTGTGGATGCCGATCTCGAACGACGACGCGATCGACTGGCGCTTGCCGACCTTCACCAGGCGCGGCGCGAAGTACCCGATCGTGAGGCTGATGAGGCAGAACACGATGGTGATGAGCGAGAGGCGGCCGAAGTTCTCGAGCAGCAGCGCCCAGTTCTGTGCGACGGAGCCGGCGATCACGACGACGAGGATGATGACGGAGGCGATGCGCACCGGCTTGTCCATCGCCTTCGCGAAGCGCGGCCAGAACCGGCGCACGATCATGCCGAGCGCCACCGGCACCAGCACGATCGCGAAGACCTCCATCGTCTTCGCCCACTGCAGCCCCAGCTGGTCGTCGAAGGGGTTGAAGTAGAGGATCGCGAGGTTGGTGATGAGTGGGAGCGTGAACACGGCGATCACCGAGTTCACGGCCGTGAGCGAGATGTTCAGGGCCACGTCGCCCCGGAACAGGTGGCTGTAGAGGTTGGCGGTGGTGCCGCCCGGCGACGCCGCGAGCATCATCATGCCGACCGCGAGGATGGGCGGCAGCTGGAACGCGAGCACCAGCCCGAAGCAGATCAGGGGCAGCAGCACGAGCTGGCACACCAGGGCGACGATCACCGCCCTCGGCTGCTTGAGGACGCGGGCGAAGTCGCCGAGGGTGAGGCTCAGGCCGAGCCCGAACATGATGATTCCGAGGGCCACGGGCAGGCCGATGGTGGTCAACGTTGACATGGGACTCAG
Organism: Microbacterium sp.; assembly: GCA_031555515.1. Taxonomy (GTDB): domain Bacteria; phylum Actinomycetota; class Actinomycetes; order Actinomycetales; family Microbacteriaceae; genus Microbacterium. Next base: position 1,191 of record JAVBUG010000327.1, read on the forward strand.
TGTGCCAAACCATGCGACTGCGTGTCACGCGTTGTCCACAGTCCGACCACGCCGCGCGTGAGACGACAGTCGCCGGACGAGACCCTGGGGTTCACCCGAGGTCTCGTCCGGCGTCTGTCATCTCAGCGGAGAACGGGTCAGCGGTGCGGCACAGAGGTCCCGGCGAGTCGCCAGACGGCGAACGCGGGGCCGTCGGCCGACACCAGCACCGAACCGTCGCCGGCCACCGCGAGGGTCGCGTCGCCGACGAGCGCCTCGGCCGCAGCGACGCCCGGGAGGGCGCCCGCCGGGATCTCGGCGTCGGCGTCGCCCTTCGCCGCCAGCACGAGCAGCGTCTCGTCGGCCGACTCCCGTACGAACACGACGGACTCGTCGTCGACGTGGACCCAGCGCAGCCCGCCTGTCGACAGCACCGGGTGCGCGTGGCGCAGCGCCACGAGCTCGCGGTAGAGCGCGAGCCGTTCGGCCACCTCGGGCTCACCCTCGGTGCCCCACGGGATCGGCGTGCGGCTCGCCTCGCCGTCGACGCCGACGAGGCCGAACTCGTCGCCCGCGAAGATCACCGGAAGCCCCGGGAGCGTCATCATGAGGCCCGCTGCGACCGGCACCGTTCCGGGCGCCGCGTTGGTGGCGAAGCGCCCGGTGTCGTGCGTGTCGAGCGGCTGCATGTTGCCCAGGCGCACGCGCCACGGGATGCCGGCGGTGAACCGCACGACGGCGTCGACGAACTGCCGCGCGGTGTAGCGCGGGATGCCGCCGATCGGCTGCGTGAAGAACCACGGCTCGGTCGCCTCGCGACCGTCGTACGTGAGGTACGGCGCATGGGTCGGGTCGGAGAGCCAGCCCCACACCGGCCGCGTGAACGACGGGTACGTCATCGCCCCGTGCCAGCCGTCGCCCTGCAGGTCGCTCGCGGCGTCGTTCGTCGACTCCCCCAACAGGATCGTGTCGGGGTTGATCTCGATCATCGTGCGGCGCAGCAGCTGCCGCACCTCGGCGTTGAGGTCGACCGACCCGAGGCGCCCCGTCATGTTGGCGACGTCGATGCGCCAGCCGTCGGCCGAGTACGGCGGCTTCAGCCACTTCGCGACCACGGAGTCCGGGCCCTCGATGAACCGCTCGCGCAGCTCCTGCGACGCCCAGTTGAACTTGGGCAGGGTGGGCACGCCGAGCCACGACTCGTACCGGGTGTTCGCGTCATCCGTGAAGTAGTAGAGCTCCTCCTCGGGCGCCCCGGGCTTGCCGAGCGCCGACTGGAACCACTCGTGCCGGTCCCCCGAGTGGTTGCTCGTGAGATCGCCGATGACACGGATGCCGCGGGCATGCGCCGCCTCGATCAGCCGGACGTACGCCTCATCGCCGCCGAGGAGCGGGTCGACGCGGTCGAAGCTCGACGCGTCGTAGCGGTGGTTGGACGCGGCCGGGAAGATCGGCGTGAGGTAGAGCAGGTTGACGCCGAGCGACACGAGATGATCCAGCTTCTCGATGACGCCATCGAGGTCGCCGCCATAGAACTGCTGCGAGCGCGCCGGCACGACGGGGTCGACGGGGTCGTCCCAGTCGGCAGGGATCGCCCAGTCCGGGGTCGGATGCGCGTCGGCCTGCGCCGACCGCGCGAAGCGATCGGGGAACACCTGGTACATCACGGAGTCGGTGAGCCACGCGGGCGGCGCCGGGTCGGCGACGAGCGCGAAGTCCTCGGCGTCGAGCGTCTCGATCGTGTGCAGGCCGGTCTGGTTCAGCCACTCGACGCGCCCGTCCTCGTGCACGAGCACCCAGCGATAGCCGTGCCGCGGGTTGCGCACGGTGACGGGGGCCTCCCACCACTCCCAGCCGTCGGCGGAGCCGAGGGGCGCAGCATCCGTCCATTCCGGCTCGTGATCGGGGTTCGAGCGGGTGCGAACGGCCGCGAGGGGGCCGTAGCCCGCCGGCACCCGCAGGCGCACGGTGACCACGTCGCCGAGCTGCGGCGCGAGGTCGGACACGTACAGCGGCGAGCCGTCGTGGTGAGGGAGGAGGGTCGTCATGGCTCGGCCTTTCGTCAGGCGGGCGGTGGCGGTGCTCGCCTCGATCATCGCAGAGCGGATGCTGCGACAGCACGCAGCCGGCGCGGCATCCGCTCTTCGATCAGCTGTGCGCGATCAGCCCTTCGTGGCGCCGGCGGTGAGGCCGCCGACGATGTACTTCTGCAGCAGCAGGAAGAGCACGACGACGGGGATGGCCGCCATCACGGCGCCCGCCGAGAACGCCGACCAGTCGGCGTAGCGCGGGTTCGACACGAGCTTCGTGAGGCCGACGACGAGCGTCTGCTTCTCGGGATCGATGAGCATGACGCTCGCGATCACGTACTCGTTGACGATGCCGATGAACGACAGGAGCCCGACGACCGCGAGGATCGGCGCGACGAGGCGCAGGATGATCGTGAAGAAGATCCGCGCGTGCCCGGCGCCGTCGATCTTGGCCGCCTCGTCGAGCTCCTTCGGGATCGTGTTGAAGAACCCGTACATGAGATAGGTGTTCACGCCCAGCGCACCGCCGAGGTAGATGAGGATCAGTCCGCTCAGCGTGTTCAGGCCGATGGCCGGGAACCAGTCGCCGATCGAGGTCATCATGAGGAAGATCGCGACGACCGCGAGCAGCTGCGGGAACATCTGCACGACGACGATCGTGACGAGGCCGACGCGCCGGCCCGAGAACCGCATGCGCGAGAAGGCGTACGCGGCGAGCGCGCCGATGAACACCATCGTCGCCCCCGTGACCGTGGCGACGATCAGGGTGTTCAGGAACCACATCGGATACGGCACCTTGGGGTCCGTCAGGATGCGGATGTAGCTGTCGAAGCCGACCTGCGAGAACAGGTTGTTGCTGCCCGTCAGCGTGCCGTTCGGGTTCAGCGACGCCGACAGCACGTACAGGAGGGGGAAGATCGCGAAGATCGAGACCACGATCGCGACGACGTGGCGCCAGCCGGTGTCGGTGAACCAGCGGCCGAACGACCGGCGGCGTGCGGGCTTCTCGGCGCGCGGCGACGGGGTCATCCCCGACGTGGCGGTCTCGAACTGCTCGGCGGTGCCGCCGGCGAAGACGGCGAGCGTCGTGTTCTGGGCGGTCGACTTCTCGAGATGCGGGAGGCGGTCCTGGGGTTCGGACATGTCAGTTCAGCTCCTCGAGGGCCTTGGTCTTGCGGAAACTGATGATCGCGATCGTCGCGACCACGATGAAGATCAGGATCGTGAACGCGGACGCGAGGCCGTAGTCGCGGTTCTGGCCCGTGAAGGCGACCTTGTAGACCATCGAGATCAGGATGTCGGTGTGCCCGACCGGGATGGACACGTCGCTGAAGCGTGGACCGCCCTTGGTGAGCATGTAGATC
>JAVBUG010000282.1:0-26572 GCA_031555515.1 Microbacterium sp.
CTGCGCCTGTCGGACTACGCCTCCGACCTCTCGGCGTGCGCAGCCCTGTGGCGCCGGGATGCCCTGACCTGAGGCATCCCATCGACCATGCCGACAGCGCCCGGGCATGAAAGTGCCGGGCCGCAGAACGCCTCTCGGCGCGGTGCCGCTCGAAGCGGCAAATTTTGGAGCCCGGGGTTACTGCGGCCCGGCCGATCCAGTGTAACCGAGTCCGCGGGCGCGGCATTCCCGAACGCCTAAGCTCGGGGCATGGCCCTGCGTTTCGCGCTCGTGATCGAACCCGCGGCATCCGATGATCCCCGGCCGATCTTCTCCGACTCGTTCCGCGCGATCGACCCGTCGGCCCCGGCGCTCAGTGTCGGCGAGCTGAGCACGCAGCGCGGCGACGGCATCTTCGAGTCGATCGGCGTCGTCGACGGCCACGCGCAGGAGACCGAGGCCCACCTCCAGCGGCTGGCGCACTCCGCGCAGATCTGCGACCTGCCTGCGCCGAACCTGGAGCAGTGGCGCCAGGCCGTCGCGATCGCCGCCCAGCATTCGCCGGCTCGGGGCGAAGGCGTCATCAAGCTCATCCTGAGCCGCGGCGTCGAGCACGGCCCCGCGCCCACCGCGTGGGTGACGGCCACGGCCGCCGCCGACAACTCGGCGGCACGCGAGCGGGGCATCCGGGTCGTCACGCTCGACCGCGGCTACGGCATCGACACCCCGGCCCAGGCGCCGTGGCTGCTCCTGGGCGCCAAGACCCTGTCGTACGCCGTCAACATGGCGGCGATCCGCGAGGCGAAGCGGCGGGGCGCCGACGACGCCGTCTTCGTCACGTCCGACGGCTTCGTGCTCGAGGCGCCCACCGCCTCGCTCATCCTCCGTATCGACGGCCGCTTCGTCACGCCGGCCCCCAACGGCGGCATCCTCCACGGCACCACGCAGCTGAGCCTGTTCGCACACCTCGAGGGCCACGGTGACGAGACGGGCTACGAGGTCGTCCCGACGAGCGCGCTGAGAGAAGCGGATGCCGCGTGGCTGGTGTCGAGCGTGCGCTTGGCCGCTCCGATCACGGCGATCGACGGCGTCGAGGTGCCGCTGGACGCCGAGCTCACCGCATCCTTCAACCGCTATCTGCTGAGTCCGCGCGACTGAGGCTCACCGCGTCACGCCTGACATGTCGCGGCGGGCTCGCGCGATCATGCCGCGTGCGAGCAGCGCGAGGCCGGCGCGGACGGGCAGCGACGCCAGGCGGCCGCCGGCGCCCTTGAACCGCATCGCCGCGACCACGCGCACGAGCGAGTTCTGCTCATCGACCCCGACGCCGACACGTACGTCGAGGCGGCGCGCGGTCACCGCGACCAGCGCCTCGTCGCCCTCGACGCGGGTGACGGCCAGCCGGTCGCAGTGCGCGGGTCGTTGGCGGAGGGCGGCGAGACCCGCCAGCGCGAGCGCGATCCAGCGGGGGAGGGCGGATGTCGAGAACAGGTTGCGCGCCCACGCGGACGGATCGGCCGACGCGTGAGCGGGCAGCACGTCGATCCACACCTGCGTGTAGTCGGGATCTGCGATGTCGACCAGCGCGAGCGACCAGAAGGCGGGTTCTCTCATGCGAAGCTCCTCGTGACCATACGCCGACGTATTGTCCTGCGGAGAAAACTATACGGTACCGTACGGACATGGCAAGGTTCACCCGCGCGGACTGGGTCGACGCCGCGTACCGCCGGTTCAGCGAGGACGGCATCCGCGCCGTCGCCGTCGAGCCGACCGCGCGCGCGCTCGGCACGACGAAGGGCTCGTTCTACTGGCACTTCGCCGACCGGCGCGCGCTCGTCGACGCCGTCCTCGAGACATGGCGCGCCCGCGAGACCGAGGCGCTGATCGCAGAGGTCGAGGCGATCCCCGATCCGCAGGCCCGGCTCTCGGCGCTGCTCGAGATCATCGCGCACCGCACGGGGGAGCGCTCGGGCGAGCGCACGCTCTACGCCGACGCCGCCGCGGCCGACGTGCGCGACATCGTCGAGGCCGTGACCGAGCGGCGCGTGTCGTACCTGAGCGGCCTGCTCGAGGCATCCGGTGTTCCGAAGCGCGAAGCCCGTCGACGTGCGGTCATCGTCGTCTCGGCGGTGATCGGCTACCAGCAGCTCGTGTCGAGCGGATGGGATGCTGCCGCCGACCCGCGCCCGCTGGTCGAGACCCTCTTCGCCCTGGCCACCGCGCCGGCGTGACGACGAAGCCCCTCGCCGCAGCAGGGCGAGGGGCTTCGTGTCACGGTGTGCGCGGGATCAACCGAATCGGCCGGAGACGTAGTCCTCGGTCGCCTGCACCGACGGCGTCGTGAAGATCGTCTTGGTCTCGTTGTACTCGATGAGCTTGCCCGGCTTGCCGGTGCCGGCGATGTTGAAGAACGCCGTCTTGTCGCTCACACGCGAGGCCTGCTGCATGTTGTGCGTGACGATGACGACCGTGTAGTCGTTCTTGAGCTCGCCGATCAGCTCCTCGATCGCGTACGTCGAGATCGGGTCGAGGGCCGAGCAGGGCTCGTCCATCAGGATGACCTCCGGCGAGACCGCGATGGCGCGTGCGATGCACAGACGCTGCTGCTGACCGCCGGACAGGCCCGAACCCGGCTTGTCGAGACGGTCCTTGACCTCGTTCCAGAGGTTGGCGCCCTTGAGCGACTTCTCGACCAGCGCGTCGGAGTCGGACTTCGACATCTTCTTGTTGTTGAGCTTCACGCCCGCCAGCACGTTCTCCTTGATGGACATCGTGGGGAACGGGTTGGGGCGCTGGAACACCATGCCGACCTGGCGGCGCACGAGCACCGGGTCGACGTTGGCGCCGTAGAGGTTGTCGCCGTCGAGCAGCACCTCACCCTCGACGCGGGCGCCGGGGATGACCTCGTGCATGCGGTTCAGGGTGCGCAGGAACGTCGACTTGCCGCAGCCCGAGGGGCCGATGAAGGCGGTGACGCTGCGCGGCTCGATGTCGAGCGAGACGCCCTCGACGGCCAGGAAGTCGCTGTAGTAGACGTTGAGGTCGTTGACTTCGATGCTCTTGGACATGGTTCCTGTCAATTCTTTCGGGTGAGGACGCTCAGCGGCCGAGCTTCGGCGAGAAGACCTTCGCGACGAGGCGCGCGATGAGGTTGAGGAGCATCACGATGACGATGAGCACGAGGGCGGCGCCCCACGCACGGTCGATGTACGCCTGGGCGGGGATGCCCTGGTTCATGTACTGGGAGTAGGCGAAGACGGGGAGCGTCATCATCCGCCCCTCGAAGAGGTTGTAGTTCATCGAGGTGGCGACGCCGGCGGTGAGCAGCAACGGGGCGGTCTCGCCGATGACGCGCGAGATCGACAGCATGACACCGGTGGTGATGCCGGCGACCGACGTCGGCAGGACGACCTTGGCGATCGTCGCCCACTTGGGCACGCCGAGTGCGTACGACGCCTCGCGCAGCTCGTTGGGGACCAGGCGCAGCATTTCTTCGGTCGAACGGACGACGACCGGAATCATGAGCACCGAGAGCGCGATCGAGCCCATGATGCCCATGCGGATGCCCGGGCCGAAGATCAGCGCGAACACGGCATACGCGAACAGGCCGGCGACGATCGACGGGATGCCGGTCATGACGTCGACGAGGAAGGTGATGCTGCGCGCGAGGCGGTTGCCGGCGCCGTACTCGACGAGGTAGATGGCGGTGAAGATGCCGATCGGGATCGAGATGACCGCGGCGGCGACCGTGATGAGCAGCGTGCCGACGATCGCGTGGAGGATGCCGCCGCCTTCGCCGACGACGTTGCGCATCGACGACGAGAAGAACTCGACCGAGAGCGCTGCGACGCCGTTGACGACGACAGTGATGGCCACCGAGATCAGGGGGATCATCGCGATGCCGAATGCCGACGCGACGACGCCGGTCACGAGACGGTCGACGCCCTTGCGACGCCCCTCGACGAGGCTGGAGATCACCGTGATGAGCACGAGGTAGCCGAGGGCCGAGACCACGGCCCAGCCGCCGATGCTGAATTCGCTGCCGCCTGCCATCGACAGCACGCCGAAGACGAGGAAGGAGAGGACGGCGCTCGTGGCGAGGATGGCCCAGGGCGCCCAGCCGGGAAGGCGTCCGCTGGTGAGGCGCGCGTGCTCGCGCTGAGCGACAGGCGGAGGCGCCTGAGTGGGAGCGGTCGTGATGGTCATGTCAGTTGGCTCCCGAGAATTCCTTGCGGCGGTTCACGATCCAGCGCGCGATCGCGTTCACGGCGAAGGTGACGATGAAGAGGATCAGACCCGTGGCGATGAGGACGTTGATGTTCGTGCCATACGCCTCGGGGAAGGTGAGCGCGATGTTCGCCGGAATCGTGCCGGGGTTGTCGGAGGTGAACAGCTCGAAGGTGATCCGGTTGCCGACGGAGAGCACCATGGCCACGGCCATCGTCTCGCCGAGGGCGCGGCCGAGTCCGAGCATCGAGGCCGAGACGATGCCGCTGCGGCCGAAGGGGAAGACAGCCATGCGGACCATCTCCCAGCGCGTCGCGCCGAGGGCAAGTGCGGCCTCCTCGTGGAGGACCGGCGTCTGCAGGAAGATCTCGCGGCAGATCGCGGTGATGATCGGGACGACCATGACCGCGAGGACGATCGCGGCGGTGAAGATCGTGCGGCCGGTGCTCGAGACCGTGCCGCTGAAGAGGGGGAACCAGCCCATGTTCGCGTTGAGCCACGCGTAGACGGGCTGCACCGCGGGGGCGAGCACGAGGATGCCCCACAGGCCGAACACGACCGAGGGCACCGCGGCCAGCAGGTCGACGACGTAGCCGAGGCTCTGCGCGAGGCGGCGCGGTGCGTAGTGCGAGATGAAGAGGGCGACCGACACCGCGAGCGGCACGGCCATGAGGAGCGCCAGGAACGACGCCCACACGGTGCCGAACGCGAGCGGCCAGACGTAGTCCCAGAAGTTGGTGGTGAGGATCGACGCGTCGGCGCTCGTGGCGGTGAGGCCCGGGATCGACTGGACGATGAGGAAGATCGCGACGGCGGCGAGCGTGACGAGGATCATCGTCCCCGCGCCGAGCGCGGTGCCTGAGAACCAGCGGTCGCCTGCCCGCGTCTTGACCTTGCCGGCTGGAGCGGTGGTCGTGGTCATGGTGTCCTTCTGGATTCGGGTCTCAGAGTGATACCCGGTCCGGCGCTGTGGCCGGACCGGGTATCGGGTTCTTACTCGACGACGATCAGGTCGATCGCGGCGTTGACCTGCTCGCGCAGCGAGTCGGAGATCGGCGCGTTGCCGGCGGCGGCAGCTGCCGCGTCCTGGCCCTCGGCGCTGGCGACGTACTCGAGGTAGCCCTTGACGATCGGCGCGACGGCCGCGTCGGCGTACTCCTGGCACGCGATCATGTAGCTGACGAGGACGATCGGGTACACACCCTCGGCCTCCGAGGTGCGGTGAAGCTCGATCGCCAGGTCGCCCTCGCTGCGGCCCTCTTCGAACGGCGACTCGTCGACGATCGCGGCAGCGGCCTCGGGCGAGTACTCGACGAACTCGTCGCCGACCTGGATGGCGGCCGTCGACAGGCCCTCTTCGGCGGCGCGCGACGCGTCGGCGTAGCCGATGGTGCCGTTGCCGCCCGCGACGGCGGAGACGACACCCGAGGTGCCCTGCGCGGCCTCACCGGCGACCGGGGTCGTCGGCCACACGCCGTCGGGCTCGTAGGTCCAGACGTCACCGGCGGCCTGGAAGAGGTAGTCGGTGAAGTTCTCGGTGGTGCCCGAGTCGTCGGCGCGGTGCACCGGCGTCACGGCCAGGTCGGGGAGCGTCGCGTCGGGGTTGAGCGCGGCGATCGCCGGGTCGTTCCAGGTCGTGATGGTGCCGGCGAACAGGCCCGCAGCGGTGGCGGCGTCGAGGTTGAGCGCGTCCACGCCCTCGACGTTGAAGATGATCGCGATCGGCGAGATGTACGTGGGGAGCTCGATGATGCCCGAGCCGTCGACGCACGCGTCGAACGGGCCGGCCTCGATCTCCTCGACCTTGAACGCACGGTCGGAGCCCGCGAACGGGAAGGCGCCCGCCTGGAACGACTCGCGGCCCGCGCCCGAGCCGGACGGGTCGTAGTTGATGGTGACGTCAGGGTTCGCCGTCTGGAAGCCGGCGGTCCACGCCTGAACGGCGACCTCCTGCGACGAAGCGCCGCCGCCCGAGATCTCGCCGGAGAGGTTCGACGGGGCCGTGGTCTCGTCGGTCGTGCCGCCGGAGGTCTCGTTCGAGGCGCAGCCGGCGAGAGCGAGAGCCGCGACTGCGGCGACAGCGCCCACCTGGGCGATGCGAGAGATCTTCACTGTGTGAATCCTTCACGTGTCAGGGATACAGGCCGAACAGGCCTTCGGGTTCGAACCCGGTGCGGGGTTCGTTCTGAAACGTAGGCTCGGACTCTTAAGAGACTGCGCTCAGCGGGTGAACGGAAGGTGAACGGGATGCCGACATCCATGCATCGGCATTGACACGGAGAGCGTCGTCGCCCCGGAATTCCGCGTCACGTACCGCCGGCCGTTCACATAGGCCCGCTAAAGTGCCCCGCATGAGCAAGACCACCAAAGCACAGCGCAAGGCGCTCGACGCGATCGACGACGCGGAGTCGGCGGCGAAGAAGGCCCGCCGCGTCGCGAAGACCCTTCCGGGCAAGAGCGCGAAGAAGCTGCGCGAGGTCGCGGCCGAGACCGTCGACGACGTGGACGTGTCGAAGAAGGCCATCCGCAAGAACCCCCGCAAGGTCGCCAAGAAGGCGAATCGCGCCGAGGAGCGCGTGCGCAAAGCCACCCGCGCCGCCGTCGCGAAGGCTGAGAAGAAGGCGCGCCTGCGCGCGGAGGCCGAGCGCGCCGCCGCCGAGGCCGCGAAGGCGGCCGAAGACGCCGCGTCGCGCGCCGCAGAGGCCAAGGCGCTCAAGAAGGCGGCCGCCAAGGCCGAGCGCGCCGCCGCCAAGGCCGAGCAGCAGGCACTCGAGGCCGACCGCGTGCTCGAGGCCGAGCTCACCTCCGGAGAGACGGGGACGGATGCTGCCACCGCCGTCGAGGCGGAGCCCGCGGTCGCAGATGCTCCCGGGGAACACGCTGCCGCAGCAACAGGTTCGTCCGACCTGAACGCCCTCACGGTCGCGCAGCTGCGCGAGCGCGCCCGCGCCGCGGGCCGGACCGGCTACTCGCGGCTCACCAAGGCCGAGCTGATCACACTGCTGTCCTGACGTGAGCTCGATCGATTCGCCCCCGGCCGTGCCGGCACCGCTGGATCGCATCGACGCGGCACCGGAGCCGCGCACGCTGCTCGACATCCTCCGCGCCACCGTGCAGCGCACGCCGGAGGCCTCGGCCCTCGACGACGGCTCGGGGGCGCTCAGCTATCGCGAGCTCATGGCCCGGGTGGGTCGCACCGCCGCGCTCCTGCACGAGGCGGGCGTCCGCCGCGGCGATCGGGTCGGGGTGCGGATGCCCTCGGGCTCCAAGGAGCTCTACATCTCGATCCTCGGGATCATCGCCGCGGGTGCGGCGTACGTCCCGGTGGACGCCGACGACTCCGACGAGCGGGCGCGGCTCGTGTTCGGTGAGGCGCACGTCCATGGCGTGATCGGCGAGGGCGGCGCCTATGTGCCTGCCGGCGCGGTCGACGAGGAGCCCGCCGCGCTGTTCGGCGGCGCTGCGCCGCACCCGAGCACGCACGCCATCGTCACGGTGCCGCCGCCGACGATCGACGACGACGCGTGGATCATCTTCACCTCGGGGTCGACGGGCGTTCCCAAGGGCGTGGCCGTCTCGCACCGCTCCGCCGCCGCCTTCGTCGACGCCGAGGCCCGCCTCTTCCTGCAGGGCGCGCCGCTCGGCCCCGGCGATCGCGTGCTGGCCGGCCTCTCGGTCGCCTTCGACGCGTCGTGCGAGGAGATGTGGCTCGCGTGGCGCCATGGCGCGTGCCTGGTGCCCGCGCCGCGCTCACTCGTGCGCTCGGGCGAGGACCTGGCACCCTGGCTCATCCGGCAGGCGATCACGGTGGTCTCGACAGTCCCGACGCTCGCCGCGATGTGGCCGGCCGACGCGATCGAGAACGTGCGCCTGCTCATCTTCGGCGGCGAGGCCTGCCCGCCGGAGCTCGTCGCGCGGCTCGTCGCCGACGGCCGCGAGGTCTGGAACACCTATGGCCCGACCGAGGCCACCGTCGTCGCGTGTGCGGCGCTCCTCGACGGGGCGGGGCCGGGGCGCAGCGGCCTTCCGCTCGACGGCTGGGCGCTCGCCGTCGTCGACGGCGACGACCGGCAGGTCGAGCCCGGCGGTCTCGGCGAGCTCATCATCGGCGGCGTGGGCCTGGCCCGCTACCTCGACCCTGTCAAGGACCTCGAGAAGTACGCGCCGATGCCGACGCTCGGCTGGGAGCGGGCGTACCGCTCCGGCGACCTCGTGCGCTACGAGCCGGAAGGCCTCCTCTTCCAGGGGCGTGCCGACGACCAGGTCAAGGTCGGCGGCCGCCGCATCGAGCTCGGCGAGGTCGAGAACGCCCTCCAGGAGCTCCCGGGCGTGACAGCCGCGAGCGCCGCCGTGCGCACGAGCGATGCCGGCGTCCCCGTCCTCGTGGGGTACCTCGTCGTCGACGGCGAGCTCGACCGCGCCGCCGCCCGCGGCCACCTCGCCGAGCGCCTGGCGGCCGGCGTGATGCCGCTGCTCGCCGTCGTGTCCGACCTGCCGGTGCGCACCTCGGGCAAGGTCGACCGCGCCGCCCTGCCGTGGCCGCTGCCCGACCTCGACATCCCCCGCGCCGACCTGAGCTCCGACGAGGCATGGCTCGCCGACCAGTGGCAGGCGGTGCTCGGACTCCCTGTGCCCGACCGCAAGGCGGACTTCTTCGACCTGGGCGGCGGCTCGCTCGCCGCCGCGCAGCTCGTCTCGCGCATCCGCGCTCGTGTCCCCGACTTCTCGGTCGCCGACATCTACGACGTGCCGCGCCTCGGGGCGATGGCCAAGGCGCTGCAGCCGTTCCTCTCGCGCGAGGAGGCCGGGGACTTCCGGATGCCCGAGCCCACGCCTCGTGCCACCCAATGGGTGCAGTCGCTCCTCGGCGCGCCGCTGGTCATCCTCTCGGGCGTCCGCTGGCTCCTCTATCTGCTGACCGCCGGGGCCATCCTCCAGCTGTTCCCCGGATTCGAGGCACTGCCGTCGGCGCCGTGGTGGCTGCTCATCATCGGCCTCGTGCTCTTCGCCACGCCGTTCGGCCGCATGGCGATCGCCGCGGCATCCGCTCGTCTTCTCCTCGCAGGGCTCCGCCCCGGGGACTACCCGCGCGGCGGCTCGGTGCACCTGCGGCTGTGGCTCGCCGAGCAGATCTCCGACCAGGTCGACGCGGTGGGTCTCGCCGGGGCGCCGTGGGTGTCGTACTACGCGCGCGCCCTCGGCGCCCGCATCGGCGCGGATGTCGACATGCACACGCTGCCGCCGATCACCGGGATGCTGAAGGTCGGCGACCGTGCGTCCATCGAGCCGGAGGTCGACCTCAGCGGCTACTGGATCGACGGCGACCTCGTGCGCATCGGCGAGGTGCGCATCGGCGCCGACGCCACGGTCGGCACGCGCAGCACCCTCGCGCCCGGCACGCGGATCGGCCAGCGCGCCGAGATCGCGCCGGGCTCCGCCGTCTTCGGGCGCGTGCGCGCGAACCAGTCGTGGGCCGGCTCGCCCGCCGTGCGCGTCGGCGGCACGACCGAGGGGTGGCCCGCCGAGCGTCCGCACGCCGCGCGCCGATGGCTGTGGGCGTACGCCGCCTCGGCGGTCGCCCTGGGGCTCCTCCCCATCGTGAGCTTCGCGGCAGGGGGAGTGGTGCTCGCGGTCGGCATGCGCGGCGCTCCCGACCTCGCGAGCGCCCTCGGCGCGGCGCTCGTGTGGCTCGTGCCCGCGGTGCTCGTGACCGGGGTCGTGTACGCCGGTGCCGTCGTGCTGGGCGTCCGCCTCGCCGCCATCGGGCTCCATGAGGGCACGCACGCCGTACGCAGCCGCATCGGCTGGCAGGCCTGGTCCACCGAGCGCCTGCTCGACTCGGCCCGCACGGTCCTCTTCCCGCTCTACTCGAGCCTGTTCACCCCGGTCTGGCTGCGCCTGCTCGGCGCCCGCGTCGGACACGATGTCGAGGCATCAACCGTCCTCCTCATCCCGGCGATGACCCGCATCGAAGACGGCGCGTTCCTCGCCGACGACACGATGGTCGCCTCCTACGAGATGCGCGGCGGATGGCTGCGGCTCGGCGAAGTGCGCATCGGCAAGCGCGCGTTCCTCGGCAACTCCGGCATGGCATCGCCCGGGCACACGGTGCCCAAGGACGGTCTGGTCGCCGTGCTGTCGGCAGCACCCGTGAAGGCGAAGGCCGGGTCGTCGTGGCTCGGCTCGCCCGCCACGCGCCTGCGCCGGCAGCCGAACGAGAGCGACGCGAGCCGCACCTACAACCCGCCTACGTCGCTGCGCGTCGCGCGGACGCTGTGGGAGCTCTGCCGGTTCATCCCCGTCGTCGTCACGTGCGGCCTCGGCCTGCTCGTGCTGTTCGCCCTCGCCGCGCTCGTCGACACCGTCGGGCCGTGGATCACCCTGCTGCTGTCGGGCGTCGTGCTCCTCGCCGCCGGCGCGGTCGCCGCGGGCGTCTCGACCGTGGCGAAGTGGCTGTTCGTCGGCCCGATCCGCGCGGGGGAGCAGCCCCTGTGGTCGAGCTTCGTATGGCGCACCGAGGTGTCGGACACCTTCACCGAGATGCTGGCGGCCCCGTGGTTCGCGCGCGCGGCCGCGGGCACCCCGGCGCTCGCGGTCTGGCTGCGCAGCCTCGGCGCCCGCATCGGGCGCGGCGTGTGGTGCGAGAGCTACTGGCTGCCCGAGCCCGACCTCGTGACGCTGGGCGAGGCATCCACGGTCAACCGCGGGTGCGTCGTGCAGACGCACCTGTTCCATGATCGAATCATGAGCATGGACACCGTCGAACTCGAACCCGGTGCGACGCTCGGCCCGCACAGCGTGATCCTTCCGGCCGCATCGATCGGCGCCCACGCCACGGTCGGTCCCGCGTCGCTCGTGATGCGCGGCGAGAGCGTGCCCGTCGGCTCCCGCTGGAGCGGCAACCCGATCGGACCGTGGCGCGCGGTCAAGGTGCGCGCGTACCAGTCGACGTCGTGATCGGGCCCGATCCGTACACGCCGCAGAGCGGCGACGCCTCGTTCGACGTGGTGTCGTACGACCTCGATCTGCGCTACCGCGTCCACACGAACCGGCTCGAGGGCACCGCGCTCGTCAACGCGGTAGCGACCCAGCGGACGCGTTCGGTGCGGCTCGACCTCATCGGGCTCCGCGCGTCGCGCGTGCGGGTGGACGGTGACGCCCGGACGAAGTTCACACAGGATGCTGCGGGCCTGCGCGTCACGCCGCCGCAGGCGCTGGAGGTGGGCGAGGAGTTCTCCGTCGAGGTGCGCTACGCGGGTGCGCCGCGGCCCCGGCGCTCGCGGTGGGGAACGATCGGATGGGAGGAGCTCGAGGACGGCGTCCTCGTCGCCTCGCAGCCGATCGGCGCGCCCACCTGGTTCCCGTGCAACGACCGGCCCGACGACCGGGCCCGGTTCCGCATCGCGATCACGACCGATCCCGACTACACGGTCGCGGCGACCGGCGTGCCGCAGCCGCCGGTGCGCACCGGCGCGCTCACCCGCTGGGAGTTCGTGTCGGAGGTGCCGACGGCGACGGACCTCGCCGCCGTCCACATCGGCCCCTATCGCGAGAGCGCGATCGGACCCGTGCGGCTGATGGCGCCGGCGCCGCTCGCGACCGCCGCGCGGCGGTGGTTCTCCGACGTGCCGCGCATCCTGAGCTGCTTCGAGGAGGCGTTCGGCCCGTATCCGCAGGAGGGCTGCACCGTCGTCGTCACGGCCGACCCCCTCGAGATCCCCCTCGAGGCGCAGGGACTCGTGGTGTTCGGTGCGAACCACTTCGATCCCGAGGCCGCGCGTCTGGTGCCGCACGAGATCGCGCACCAGTGGTTCGGCAACAGCGTGGGCGTCGAGCGATGGCGCGACATCTGGCTCAACGAGGGATTCGCCTGCTACGCGGAGTGGCTCTGGTCGGAGGCCTCCGGCGGCCCCGACATCGCGGCTCTCGCCGACGAGCACCACGCCCGGCTCCGGGCGCTGCCGCAGGATCTCGTCATCTCGGACCCCGGCCCCGCGCTCATGTTCGACGACCGCGTGTACAAGCGCGGCGCGCTGACGCTCGAGGCGCTGCGCCGCACGGTCGGCGCCGACGTGTTCGCCGACCTGCTGCACACGTGGGTGCGCGAGCACCGGCACGCTCTGGCGACCACGGAGGCCTTCCGCGACTGCGTCGCGAGGATCGCCGGCCCTGCGGCCGCAGACCTGCTCGGAGACTGGCTCGACGCCGCCGCGCTCCCGCCGCTGCCCGAGCGGCTGCCGGCGCCCGCGGTCCGGCGGTGGCTCAGACTGCCCGGCGCGCGGGACTGAGCACCGCGACGCTCACGAGAAGGCCGGGCGGGCCGGGCAGGTCCCGCCCGGCGTAGACGTCGCCGCCGGGGACGACCGCGGTCCAGCCCTCGGTGTCGGCGGTGACGGCGACCGTGGCGGGCTCGACGCGGAGGCCGCGGCCATCGGCCTTCAGGGCCGCCTCGACCCTCACCCAGTCCCGCACGCTCGCCTCGCCGTCGCCGAGCACCCCGGCCATGCCGGCCGCGTCGCGACGCGGGTCGTGCTCGGGCTCGGCGTCGATGCCGAGGGCGGCCGCATCCCGTGTCGCCGCCACGGCGGCGATCGCGAACCCGCCCGCGTACGTGACGCTCGCGACGAACGGGGCGCCGGAGACGACCACCGGGCCGTGCGGTCCGCCGCAGCGGGGGCACGGATTGCTCAGTGCGGCGCCGGCGGGCAGCATCCGTGTCAACAGCCGCCATGCGTGCTCACGCCGGGGCGAGCCGGACGGCACCTCGGCCCACGCGACGTCGACGATCGACCGCGCGGGCGCCATCACACCTTCGGCTCGTGCGTCTCGATCGTGACGATGCCCGAGCCCGGGTTCTCGACAGACAGGTGCACCACCGAGAAGGCGGCGGGCTCCAGGGCCGAGGCGCTGCCGAGGTAGGAGCCTCGCAGGGTGCCGGTAGCCAGGGCGAGCTCGCTGAGGATGTCGGGAAGCACCGGTCCGTGACTGCACAGCACCGCCGGCTTGCGCGAGCGCACCCGCTCGCCGATGACCGTGCGTGCGTCGGACTTGCCGTCCTCCCACGCGTCCTGGCTGATGAGCTTGTTCGTGTCGATCTCACGGCCGATGGCAGCCGACAGGGGCGCGACGGTCTTGACGCAGCGCGCGGCCGGGCTCGACACGATCCGCCGGACGCCGAAGGCGAGGAGAGGCCCGACGATGGAGGCGGCCTGCTTGCGCCCGCGGGTGGCGAGCGGGCGCGCAGCATCCTTCCCCTCCCATTCTTCGCGGGCGACAGCTTTGGCGTGCCGCAGCGCGACGATGGGGAAGGTGCGGAGCACGCCCTCGTCGACGAGACGCAGGAAGTTCTCCATGATCTCGGTGTCGACGGGGTAGCTGAGCCGCTTCAGCGCCTTCTTCGGCGACACCCATTCGATCGCCGCGATCTCTTTGTTCGGCACGAACGCCGAAGCGCGGATCGCGGCATCCGTCGCCTCCGCAGCCCAGTAATGCACGATCTTGGTGCGCTTGCTGGGCAGCCGGTAGCGCGACACCCCGACGGGCACACCGAGGGCGACCCGGATGCCGGTCTCTTCGTGGATCTCGCGCACCGCGGTCTCGGCGAGCATCTCGCCGGGGTCGACCTTGCCCTTGGGGAGCGTGACGTCGCGGTACTTCGTGCGGTGGATCAGGAGCACGCGGAGCTTGTCGTCGACGACACGCCAGACGACGCCCCCGGCCGCGTAGACGGCCGTCTCGGTCATCGCACCGCCCGTGCCCGCCGGCGGCGCTGCACGTTGACCATCGTCCGGTCCTGGAGGTCGAGCAGGGGTTTGCCGTCCTCGCCGACGTTGTGCCGCACCCATTCGCCGTCGGGCCCGAGGTGCCACGAGCTCGTCGAGTCGCTCATCGAGAGCGTGAAGAGGTCGTTCAGCTCCTTCACGTGAGCGGGCGCGACCACGCGCACGAGCGCCTCGACGCGGCGGTCGAGGTTGCGGTGCATCATGTCGGCGCTGCCGATGTACACGATGGGGTCGCCGTCGTTGTGGAACGCGAAGATGCGCGAGTGCTCGAGGTAGCGGCCGAGGATCGAGCGCACCGTGATGTTCTCGCTCATGCCCTCGACGCCCGGCTTCAGCGAGCAGATGCCGCGGACGCAGACCTCGACCTTCACGCCGGCCTGGCTCGCGCGGTAGAGGGAGTCGATGATCTGCTCGTCGACCATCGAGTTGACCTTGATGCGGATGCTGGCGGGCTTGCCCGCGAGCGCGTTGCGGCGCTCCTTGTCGATGAGGCGGAGCAGGCCCTTGCGCAGGTGCAGCGGCGCGACGAGAAGGCGCTTGAACTTCTTCTCGATCGCATAGCCGCTCAGCTCGTTGAACAGGCGGGTGAGATCGCGGCCCACCTGGTCGTCGGCGGTGAAGAGACCGAAGTCCTCGTAGATGCGGCTGGTCTTGGGGTTGTAGTTGCCCGTGCCGACGTGGCTGTAGCTGCGCAGCACCCCGTTCTCCTCGCGGATGACGAGCGCGAGCTTGCAGTGGGTCTTCAAGCCGACGAGGCCATAGACGACGTGGACGCCGGCCTTCTCGAGCTTGCGCGCCCACACGATGTTGTTCGCCTCGTCGAAGCGCGCCTTGATCTCGACGAGCGCGAGGACCTGCTTGCCCGCCTCGGCGGCGTCGATGAGCGCCTCGACGATGGGGCTGTCGCCCGACGTGCGGTACAGCGTCTGCTTGATGGCGAGCACGTGCGGGTCCTTGGCGGCCTGCTCGAGGAACGCCTGCACGCTCGTCGCGAACGACTCGTAGGGGTGGTGCACGAGCACGTCGCCCTTGCGGATCGAGGCGAAGATGTCGGGCCGCTCGTTGTTGTCGCCCGGCTGGAAGGCCAGCGCGGTCGTCGGCAGGTGCGGCTTGTAGTGCAGGTCGGGCCGGTCGATGCGCGCGAGGTCGAACAGGCCGCGGAGGTCCAGCGGGCCGGGGAGGCGGTAGACCTCCTGCTGGGTGATGTCGAGCTCCTTGAGGAGGAGGTCGAGCGTCACGTCGTCCATGTCGTCGGTGATCTCGAGGCGGATCGGCGGGCCGAAACGGCGCCGCAGCAGCTCGGCCTCGAGCGCCTGGATGAGGTTCTCGGTCTCGTCCTCCTCGATCACGACGTCCTCGTTGCGCGTGAGGCGGAAGGCGTGGTGGTCGAGCACCTCCATGCCGGGGAAGAGGTCGTCGAGGTGGTTCGAGATGAGGTCCTCGAGCGGCAGGTAGCGCACGGCGCCTTCGGCAGGCGGCAGCTCCACGAAGCGCGGGAGCATCGGCGGCACCTTGAGGCGCGCGAACTCCTGACGCCCGGTGCGGGCGCTGCGGATGCGGATCGCGAGGTTGAGCGAGAGCCCCGAGATGTACGGGAACGGGTGGGCCGGATCCACCGCGAGCGGCATGAGGACCGGGAAGACCTGCGCCTGGAAGTAGTCGTAGAGCGCCGCGCGCTCGGTCTCGTCGAGCGAATCGTACGAGACGACCTGGATGCCGGCCTCGGTCATCGCCGGCTTCACGAGGGAGGTCCACGCCTCGGCGTGGCGCAGCTGCAGCGCGTGTGCCTCCGCCGAGATGTCGGCGAGCACGTCGGCGGGGGAGCGGCCCACGTTCGTCGGCAGGGCGAGACCCGTGACGATGCGGCGCTTGAGGCCCGCGACGCGCACCATGAAGAACTCGTCGAGGTTGCTCGCGAAGATCGCGAGGAAGTTCGCCCGCTCGAGCGTGGGGAGGTTGGGATCTTCGGCGAGCTCCAGCACGCGCTGGTTGAACGCGAGCCAGCTCAGCTCGCGATCCAGATAGCGGTGGTCGGGAAGCTGCGAGTCGAAGACCTCCGAAAGGTCGAAGTCGTCGTCGTCCGCGTCGCCCAGGCCGGCGTCGAGCACCTCGGGTTCGATCATCCCTTCATCATTGCAGGGTGACGTGACGAGAGTGTGAACGAAGTGTCGCGCACATTAACGACAGGATGCCGCGCCAGCGGGTCCGCCGCCGCGTCAGGCGTCGGTGCGCTCGCGGGGGGCGGGCTCGGGCTCGTCCTCGTAGACGTTGAAGCGGTAGCCGACGTTGCGCACGGTGCCGATGAGCTGCTCCATGTCGCCGAGCTTGGCGCGCAGGCGCCGCACGTGCACGTCGACCGTACGGGTGCCGCCGAAGTAGTCGTAGCCCCACACCTCGCTCAGCAGCTGCTCGCGGGTGAAGACGCGCGACGGATGCGTCGCGAAGAAGTGGAGGAGCTGGAACTCCTTGTAGGTGAGGTCGAGCGGGCGCCCGTGCACCTTGGCGGAGTACGAAGACTCGTCGATCGTGATCCCCGAGGTCTGGATGCGCGTCGACACCTGCTCGGCCGACTGGCGGCCGACGGCGAGGCGGATGCGGGCGTCGACCTCGGCGGGCCCCGCGGTGAAGAGGATGACGTCGTCGACGCCCCAGTCCGGCGACACGGCGGTCAGGCCGCCCTCCGTCACGATGAGCAGCAGCGGCGCGTCGAGGCCTGTCGTGTTGAGGATCTTGCACAGCGACTTCGCGCCGACGAGGTCGACGCGGGCGTCGACGAAGATGATGTCGGCGCTCGGGGCGTTGACCAGCTGGGCGGGCTCGGCGGGGATCAGGCGCACGCGGTGGCTCAGCAGTTCGAGCGAGGGCAGGACGGGGCCGCCTCCGTGTGTGGAACTGAGAACCAGGAGCTGTGCCAATGGATCGCCTTCCCGGCGCAGGGGGGTGCGCCGCGAACCCCAGTGTAGGGCGTGGGGGAGGGGCGCTCCGCGCGCATGTCGTCCGCCGGCACTCCCCACCCGGATCGCAGCGGGTGCGGCGCGGCCGCCCATAGGCGATGATGGACGCGTGGCCGTGCCAGAACTCGCCCCTCGCCGCACCTTCGGCGGCATCGTCGCCGTGTGGGTGCTCGCGGCGCTGATCGCGATCGTCGTCGGCATCTTCGCGACGCCGGACTGGCGCGCGGCATGGCTGGGCGTCGGATTGGGCGGATGCCTCATCGCGGGCTTCGCCGTGCAGCTCTGGTCGGGTCGTTCCCAGGGGTTCGCGGAGCGCGTGGCGGCGAGCGTGCTCGGTGCCGCGCTCGTGATGGGCGTCATCAGCCTGGGGTTCGGTCTGGCCGCGCTCGTTCCCGGCTAGACTCCCAGGTATGGATACCGTCGCGCTCGAACTGTTCTTCGTGGGCCTGCTCGGTCTGGCGTCTCTGGCGATCGTCTTCGTCTCCGCCGTCGTCGTCAAGAACCTCTACCGCGGCCAGCGCTGACGGTCCGGTCGTGCTCGACATCCCGACCGACATTCCCGCGGAGCTCGTCCCGCTGTCGTGGCTCATCGGCGTGTGGGAGGGCACCGGCGTCATCGACTACGGCGACCACGCGTACACCGGCGAGTTCACGCATCGCGTGAGCTTCAGCCATGACGGCGGCGACTACCTGAACTACTCGGCCGACGCGTGGCTGCACGACGCGGAGGAACCCGAGAAGCGCACGCGCCTCGTCGCCGAGCTCGGCTACTGGCGCCTCGCGCTCACCGCGACGGACGCCGACGCCGGGCCGGGACTTCTCCCCGCCCTCGCGGCGCCGGTCGCCCGCACGGCCGACGACATCGAGCAGCTGCGCAACGCCGACGGCGGGTTCGACCTCGAGGCGGCCCTCGTGCACGCCGACGGCGTGAGCGAGCTGTACCTCGGCCAGATCAAGGGCCCGCGCATCGACATCGCCACCGACGCCGTCGTGCGTCCCGCCGGGGCCAAGTCGTACGCCGCCGCGACGCGCATGTACGGCCTCGTCGACGGCCACCTGCTCTGGGCGTGGGACATCGCGGCGCTCGGCTTCGAGCTCGGCGCGCACGCATCCGCCCGCCTCGCACGAGCAGAGTGATCGGAGCGGAATGATGACGAGCCCCTTCACCGCCGTCCCCGGCGCCGTCGTCGACGACGCCGGCCTGCAGCACGTCGGCAACCCCCTCGTCGAGCAGCGACGGCTCGCCGCGGGCGCGGCGCTCGCGCCCCGCGCCGATCGCGCCGTCATCGCCGTCCCCGGCGAGGACCGCCTGACCTGGCTCGACTCGCTCTCCTCGCAGGCCCTGGCCCGTTTGGCTCCGGGCGTCGGCACCGAGCTCCTGATCCTCGACCCGCAAGGACACGTCGAGCACGCGGCATCCGTCGTCGACGACGGTGCGACCACGTGGCTCATCGCCGATCGCGCCGACGTCGACGGACTGTACGACTGGCTCCGCAAGATGCGCTTCCGGCTGCGCGTCGACCCGCGCATCGCGGACGACGAGTACGCGGTGATCGGCGGCACCGCCGCCGCGCTCGAGCGCATCTCGCCCGCGGCGCCCGGCGGCATGCCGCTCGGGTGGCGCGATCCGTGGCCTTCGGTCGCCCCCGGCGGGCACGCGTACGCCCCGGTCGACCCGCACCCGGGAGCCGACCGCGACTGGGCCGAGGCGATCGTCACGCGCGACGAGGAGCAGCGGATCGCGGATGCCGCGGCCCGCGGTGAACTGGAACTCGCGGGCCTCGCGGCGGCCGACGCGCTGCGCGTCGCGGCCTGGCGTCCGCGATGGACGACGGACGTCGACGAGCGCGCGCTGCCGCACGAGCTGGACTGGCTGCGCACCGCCGTGCACCTCGACAAGGGCTGCTACCGCGGGCAGGAGACCATCGCCAAGGTGCACAACCTCGGCCACCCGCCGCGGCGGCTCGTCGCGCTGCAGCTCGACGGCTCGGGCAGCGTGCTCCCCGAGCACGGCGCCGCCGTGCGCATCGGCGACGACGCCGTCGGCATCGTGACGTCAGCGGCGCTGCACTACGAAGAAGGCCCGATCGCGCTCGCGGTCGTCCGGCGCACCACGCCGGTCGACGCCGCGCTGACGGTGGACACCGCCGACGGCCCGGTCGCCGCGGCGCAGGAGGTCGTCGTGCCGCCGGATGCCGGGGCCACGGCGAACGTGCCCCGCATCACCCGGCTGTCGCGCCGCGCGGCGGCCCAGTAAGGGAGCCGGCGGTGAGCGGCGACGGCGACACCGCCGCGATCACGCAGGTCGTGCCCACGGGATGGCGCGGTCGGCTGGATGTGCGCCCGCAGCTCTCGCGGGTGCGCGGCTCGGCGCTCGCGATCGTGCAGATCACCGTGGCGGCGACCGCCGCGTGGGCGTTCGCGCATTACGTCATCGGGCACCAGGCGCCGCTGCTCGCCGCGACGGTCACGATCTCGAGCCTCGGCCTCGTACGCGACGCGCGCCCGCGACGCGTGCTCGAGACCGTCGTGGGGATGCTCGTCGGCATCCTCGTGGCGGAGGGTTTCGTCGTGCTCGTCGGACCGGGGTGGTGGCAGCTCGCGCTGGCTCTCGGAGTGACGCTGGTGGTCGCCCGGTTCCTCTCGCCGTACCCTCCGTTCGCGATCATGGCGGGCGTGCAGGCGTGCATCGTCATGTCGCTGCCGGCCACGGAGCCGTTCTCGCGGCTCATCGACGGCGCCGTCGGCGGCGTCGCAGCCCTCGCGGTGACGGCCCTCATCCCGCGCAATCCGCGTCGCGAAGAGGCGCGAGACGGGCACGCCGTGTTCGCAGCGGCCGACGCCGCCGCGCGCACCATCGTCCAGGCGCTGCGCCGGGGTGACGCGATCCGTGCGGCCCGGGGCCTCGAGAAGGCCCGGGGGATCGCGCCGCGCATCGACGAGTGGCGCGCGTCGCTGGACTCCGGCCTCGCCGTCGCCGGGTTCTCGCCGTGGCTGCGCCCGCAGCGCGCCGAGCTGCACCGGCATCACTCCGTGCTGCAGGCGATGGACTTCGCGACCCGCAACCTGCGCGTGGTCGCCCGACGCGCCGTGTACCTGTGCGACGACGGGGAGCGCCGGCCGGTGCCGGCCGAGGTCCTCGCGGAGCTGATGCGCGCCGCAGCGCTGGTCGGCGAGAGCCTCGACGACATCGCGCTGCAGCCGGTCGCGCGCGAGGCGGTGCGCGCCGTGGCGGTGCGCCTGGACCCTGCGCAGATCCTCCCGGGCGGCTCGCAGGGCGAGCAGAACCTCATCACGGCGATGCGGCCGCTCGCGGTCGACCTCCTCACCGCGACCGGCATGTCGTCGGCCGAGGCGCGGGCCGTTCTGCCGCGCGTGTGACGGACCGCGTGGCGCCGGTCAGCCGGGGGCCACTGCATCCCACGGCACGGTGACCTCGCCCAGCCGCCACCGGGAGCGTTCGCGGATCGGCCAGCCGGCGTCGACCAGCGCCGACAGCGCCGTGCGCCAGCGGTGCACCGGACCGAACGGCGACACGCTCGCCGCGCGCTCCCACTCCGCGTCGAGGGCCTCGAGGAACGCGTGGACGCGCTCCCCGGGGACGTTGCGGTGGATGAGGGCCTTCGGGAGCCGCTCCGCGGCGACGGACGGATGCTGCAGCCCCGCCAGCCGCAGCGACACCGTGAGCGTGCGCGGCACGGCGTCTGCGCCGATCGCCGCCCACGTCGCGATGCGTCCGATCTCGTCGCACGTGCCCTCGACCAGGAGTCCGTCCGGTGCGAGGCGCGCGCACATCGTCGCCCACGCGGCCGGCACCTCCGACTCGTCGTACTGCCGCAGCACGTTGAAGGCGCGGACGAGCGCGGGACGTCGGCCTCCGGCCACCGGCACCTCGAAGCCGCCGCGGGCGAACGAGACGCGTGCGTCGGGTGCGAAGGACGTTCCTCCCGCGCGCACGAGGTCGAGCTGCGCCCGCGCCCGCGCGACGCGCGCGGGATCGATCTCGAGTCCGAGAACCTCGGCGTCGGGCCGCACGCGGACCAGGCGCGAGTACAGCTCCAGCGCCGTCACCCCGCTCGCGCCGTAGCCGAGGTCGACAACGAGCGGGTCGGCCGCGCGGCGGAGCGCGGGGTGTCGCGCGATCCAGCGGTCCACGCGCCGGAGCCGGTTGGTGCCGGTGGTGCCGCGCGTGATCTGCCCGACCGGTCCCCGCGCCATGCCTCCATGATGCCAGCCGTGCCCGTCACAGCAGCGGGGCGCGACACCCGGCGCGGATATCATGGGGCGCATGACCGCGCCCTACACGCTGATCCTCCTCCGACACGGCCAGAGCGAGTGGAACAAGACCAACCAGTTCACGGGCTGGGTCGACGTCCGCCTCACCGACCAGGGCAAGGCCGAAGCCCAGCGCGGCGGCGAGCTGCTCGCCGAGTCCGGCATCCTCCCCGACGTGCTGCACACCTCCGTGCTCAGCCGCGCCATCCAGACCGCCGACATCGCGCTCGACGCGGCCGATCGGCTCTGGATCCCGGTGAAGCGCTCGTGGCGCCTCAACGAGCGTCACTACGGCGCGCTGCAGGGCAAGGACAAGGCGCAGACGCTCGAAGAGTTCGGCGACGAGCAGTTCATGCTCTGGCGCCGCTCGTTCGACGTGCCGCCGCCGCCGCTTCCCGCCGACGACCAGTACAGCCAGGTCGGCGACCCGCGCTACGTCGGCATCGACGGCGAGGTCCCCGACACCGAGTCGCTCAAGATCGTCATCGATCGCATGCTGCCGTACTGGCACAGCGACATCGTGCCCGACCTGAAGGCCGGCAAGACGGTACTCGTGACGGCGCACGGCAACTCGCTGCGCGGTCTCGTGAAGCACCTCGACGGCATCAGCGACGCCGACATCGCCGAGCTCAACATCCCCACCGGGATCCCGCTGGTGTACCGCCTCGACGAGAACCTCGAGCCGATCGGTCCGGGCGAGTACCTCGACCCCGAGGCCGCTGCAGCCGGCGCCGCTGCGGTGGCGAACCAGGGTAAGGCCTGACCTCACAGACGACGGAAGAGCGGATGCCTCCCCACGAGGCATCCGCTCTTCCTTTTTCTTCGCCTGCGCAGCGGCAGCCCCCCAGCTGCAGGCCGCGTGACGGGCTTTACAGAGTCGGAGCGACGACGTCGATCGTGTCGGTGCTCGACGTCCAGTCTCCGGTCGAGAGGTAGGCGACCTTCTTCGCCACCGACACCGCGTGGTCGCCGAAGCGCTCGTGGTAGCGGCTGGCGAGCGTGGCGTCGACGGTGGCGGACGGGTCGCCCTGCCAGCTGTCGCTGAGGACCTTCTCGAACACCGAGACGTGCAGTTCGTCGAGCTTGTCGTCGGCGTTGCGGATCTCGTCGATCAGGTCGCCGTCCTGCGTGCGCAGCAGCTCGGTGAGCTGGCGGGAGGCCTCGACGTCGAGCTCGCCCATCTTGAGGAACGTGGACTTGAGGCCCTTCGGGATCGCCCGCTCGGGGAAGCGCATCCGGGTGAGCTGGGCGATGTGCTCGGCGATGTCGCCCATGCGCTCGAGCGACGCGCTCATGCGCAGCGCGCTGACGACGATGCGCAGGTCGCGGGCGACCGGCTGCTGGCGGGCGAGGATCTCGATCGCGAGCTCGTCGAGCTCGACGGCCTTCTCGTCGATGACAGCGTCGGCCTCGATGACCTCCTCCGCCAGCGCCACGTCGCTCGTGCCGAACGCACGCGTCGCCTTGTCGATGGCGACCGTGACGAGCTCGGAGATCTCGACGAGACGCCCCTGCACGTCCTCGAGGGACTGGTGGAAGACTTCGCGCATTCCGACGCACCTTTCATGCTCTGGGAGGGCTTGCGCCCGCGCCCGGCCGATTGTCGCCAGGGAAGGTTAACGGACGGTGCCCCCGTGGTGAACAGTACCGGGCGTGGGTGCCGGGGGCGCCGTCACGGTCCGTTCTCGCGTTCGCGGTGCCCCTACGCTTGAGCCATGGACACGACGCAGCTCGCGCTGCTCGCCCTCCTCGCGGGGATCATCGTCGGCGGTTCGATCTCCGCCGTCGTCGTCGCGTCGATGCGGGCGCGCGACCGCGCGCACGCGGAGATGTCGGTGGAGATCCCCGACGGCGTGCGGGGCGTTCTTCACGGCATGGACGACCCGGCGGTCGTGGTCGACGCGTCGTTCACGGTGCTGGCGGCGTCCGCGGCCGCGGGGGCGTTCGAGCTGCTCGAGGGTGGCACCCTTCCCACCGACGAGCTGCGCAGCCTCGCTCGCCGGGTACGCACCAGCGACGCGGAGATCACGGAATCCAGCGCGACCGAGACGATGCGGCTGCGCCGCGGCGCGCCGCCGGCCGAGCCCCGTCTCGTGGCCGTGCGCGCCTCGCGCATCTCGCCGCGGCTCACCCTGCTGGTACTGCGCGACATCTCCGAGCGAGAGCGCGTGGAGGAGATGCGGCGCGACTTCGTCGCGAACACGAGCCACGAGCTGAAGACCCCTGTCGGCGCCGTGAGCCTGCTGGCCGAGGCGATCGAGTCGGCCGCCGACGACCCGCCGCAGGTGCGGATCTTCGCGACCCGCCTGCAGGCCGAGGCGAACCGCCTGGCGCTGCTCACCTCGCGCATCATGAACCTGTCGCGTCTGCAGGCCGCCGACGAGCTTCGTCAGCAGGACGTCTCGATCGACGAGGTCGTGGCCTCGGCGCTCGACGCGCACGCGATCCAGGCGGACTCCGCCGGCGTCGAGGTGATGCGCGGCGGGGCACGCGGTCTCTACGTGCACGGCGACGCTCAGGTGCTGAGCGAAGCCGTGGGCAACCTGATCGCGAACGCCATCGCCTACTCGCCGCGCGGCTCGAGCGTCGGCGTCGGTATCAAGGCGGTCGACCGCATCGTCGAGATCGCCGTGACCGACCGCGGCATCGGCATCGCCGAAGGCGAGCAGGACCGGGTGTTCGAGCGCTTCTATCGATCAGATCCCGCGCGGGCCCGCCGCACCGGCGGCAGCGGCCTGGGCCTGTCGATCGTCAAGCACGCGGTGCAGCGACATGGCGGCGAGGTGCGCCTGTGGTCGCGCCCCGGCCGCGGATCGACGTTCACGGTCCGCCTGCCGCAGATCGACGCACCCGCCCTCGAACCGGCGCCCAGGCGCGGGCGCAAGAAGAAGAAGGCCGCGGCGGTCGAGAGCGTCACCGCCGAGGCTCCGGCCGCCCCGGCGAAGGCTCCTGCTGCCCCGGCGAAGGCTCCTGCCGCCCCGGCGAAGGCTCCTTCCGTCTCGGACGAGTCGTCCGCCGCTGCCGTGCCTGCGCCCACCCCGGTCGCCCCCGACGCCGCCCCCGCTGCGAAGCGTGCTGAGGCAGCATCCGTCCGCGCGGCCAAGGCGGCCGCAGCCAAGACCCCCGTCGGCCCCGCCGGCGGCAAGAACCCCGCATCCGTCGCGAATGGAGACCCCGCATGACCCGCGTCCTGATCGTCGAGGACGAGCCGGACCTCGCCGACCCGCTCGCCTATCTCCTTCGCCGCGAGGGCTACGAGGTCGAGATCGCCGAGGACGGCCCGACCGCGCTCACGGCGTTCCGCGAGCGCGGCGCCGACATCGTGCTGCTCGACCTGATGCTGCCCGGCATGCCGGGCACCGAGGTGTGCCGGCAGATCCGCATCACCTCCGCGGTGCCGATCATCATGCTGACCGCGAAGGACTCCGAGGTCGACATCGTGGTGGGCCTCGAGCTCGGCGCGGACGACTACGTCACCAAGCCCTACTCCGCCCGCGAGCTGCTGGCGCGCATGCGTGCGGTGCTGCGCCGGTTCTCGCAGATCGACGCCGACCTCGAGGATCGAGTGCTGGAGGGCGGCCGCGTCGTGCTCGACATCGACCGCCACACTGTCGCGGTCGAGGGCGGCGAGATCAACATGCCGCTGAAGGAATTCGAGCTGCTCGAGGTGCTGATGCGCAACGCGGGCCGCGTGCTCACGCGGGGTCAGCTCATCGACCGGGTGTGGGGAAGCGACTACTTCGGCGACACCAAGACACTCGACGTCCACATCAAGCGCATCCGCTCCCGCATCGAGAAGAACCCGGGTTCGCCCGAGATGCTCGTGACCGTGCGAGGCCTCGGCTACCGCTTCGAGGGCTGACGCACCGCAGACACGGAAGAGGGCGCCCCGGCACGGGGCGCCCTCTTCCGTGTCTGTGCGAAGCGCTCAGGGGGCGAGCGGTGCCAGGTAGTCGAGCGTGCCGTCCAGCACGGGCACGGAGACGATCGCGCCCTCGGAGTCGCCGGACTGGAAGAAGGTGGTGACGTCGGTGCCGGGGAGGGCGTCGAGGTCTTCGACGAGCAGCGGCTCGTCCTCCTCGGAGCCGAGGCTCACCGTCGTGTTCGCGGGCACCCGCACGGTCAGCGTGGGGCCGCCCTCGCCGAACTCGATGTTCAGGGTGTGCGAGTCCTCGGTCTGGTTGATCAGCGCGGCGACGAAGTTGCCCTCGGAGCCGTCTTCGTTCGCGACGATCTGCGCGTTGCGGACCTCGACCGGACCGGCCTCGTGCACGTTCGTGCCCTCCGCCGCCGAATAGGGGATCGTGGTCGCCTGCGGCGAGATCATGCTGCACCCGGTCGTCGTGAGGACGAGTGCGCCCCCGATGGCCAGCGACGCGATGAGGCGGCGGTTCACGGATCCTCCATAAGACGGATGACGGTTCTCCAGCATTCTAGGGGCTCGTGGTGGACCGCGCGGAGCAGCACCCCGGCCGGAGGGCGGAGAACCTTAGCGTATTTCGCCTGTGGTATCCTGGAGGTTGCCGAAAGGACATAACTCCATGCTTTTTGAGGTTGGCGAGACGGTCGTCTACCCCCACCACGGGGCGGCTACGATCATCGAGGTCAAAGACCGGATCATCAAGGGCGAGACGAAGAAGTACCTGAAGCTCAACGTCACGCAGGGTGATCTCATCATCGAAGTCCCCGCAGAGAACGTCGACCTGGTCGGCGTCCGAGACGTCATCGGCAAGGAGGGCCTCGACAAGGTCTTCGAGGTGCTGCGCGCTCCCTTCACCGAGGAGCCGACCAACTGGTCGCGCCGCTACAAGGCGAACCTCGAGAAGCTCGCCTCCGGTGACGTCATCAAGGTCAGCGAGGTCGTGCGCGACCTGTGGCGCCGCGATCAGGACCGCGGCCTGTCGGCCGGAGAGAAGCGCATGCTCGCCAAGGCGAAGCAGATTCTGATCTCCGAGCTCGCTCTGGCAGAGAAGACCGACGAGGAGAAGGCCAGCGTTCTTCTCGACGAGGTCCTCGCTAGCTGAGACTCCTGGAACGGCGCCCCCACGGGGGCGCCGTTCTGCTGTGCGCACCCGATTCCGGCAGGGCCGGAGGCGCACAGTGCAGCCCGTCGATCGCGATAGCGTGAACGGGTGAGCATCACTCCCGTGCCGCGCGTCGGCGTCATCGTCGTGGCCGCCGGATCCGGCACCCGTCTGGGCGCCGGAGCGCCGAAGGCGTTCGTCGGCATCGACGGGAGCAGCATCCTGCGCCACGCTCTCGAGGGGGTGTTCGCCGCCCCGCTCGCGCAGGTGGTGGTCGTCGCTCCCGCCGGACGGGAGGGCGACGCCTTGAGCGAGGCGCTCGCCACCGCCG
>JAVBUG010000301.1:0-5701 GCA_031555515.1 Microbacterium sp.
CGGCGGTGCCGGCGCGGTGGAGCGCACCGGCACCGCCGATGGTGTCGCCCGTCACCATCCGACGGTCCGGATGGTGACGGTCGTCGCACTCACGTCGTCGCCGACCACGTCGCGCGAGACCATGACGGCGTCGTCGAGCCCGGTGAGATCGCGGCGCCGCGTCTCGGGCACGAGGAAAGTCGACGCCGTGGTGATCAGGGCAAGCACTGCCATGTAGATGGCTAGGAGCACCCAGTTGCCACCGCTGACCGCGATGAGGTAGGCGCCGAGCACACCCGCGAGACCACCGGCGAGAACGGCGGAGAGCTCACGTGCCATCGCCACTCCGAGGTAGCGGTGGCGGTTGCCGAACAGTTCGGGAAGCATCGCGCACTGCGGTCCGAGCATCGAGTTCACCGCGATGCCGATTCCCACGCCGATGACGGCGATCGAGACGACGTAGTTTCCGAGCGACAGCAGCCACCAGGCGGGGAACGCGTAGACGAGCATGAACACGGCACCGAACCGGTACACGGTGCGCCGGCCGAACCGGTCGGAGAGCGCGCCGGTCAGCGGCACCGAGAAGATGCCGATCAGCGAGCCGATCGTCACGCCCCAGGTCAACAGGCTGCGGTCGGCCTCCTGGCCGACGACCGAGACGAAGAACGCGAGCGCGAGCGTGTTGAACATGTACGAGCCGCCGTTCTCGGCCATGCGCAGGCCGATGCCGACGATGACACCCGGGAGGCCCCGTGTGAAGATCTCGCGGATCGGGTGCTCGGCGATCTGCTCGTGCTTCTCGAGCTCGATGAACGTGGGGGTTTCACGCAAGCGCATGCGGATGAACATCGCGACGAGGATCAGCACGAACGAGGCGAGGAACGGGACGCGCCATCCCCACGACAGCAGCGCCTCTTCGGGCAGCAGCGTGATCAGGCTGAACACGACAGCGGCCATCAGGGTTCCCGCCTGGATGCCGATGAACGGCAGTGCCGAGAAGAACCCGCGGCGGCGCACCGGGGCGTACTCGGCCATGAGGACCGTCGCGCCCGCCTGCTCGGCGCCCGCGCCGAAGCCCTGGAGGAGGCGCATCGTGACGAGAAGGATCGGAGCCCAGATGCCGATCGCCGCGTAGGTGGGCAGCAGGCCGATCGCCGTGGATGCCCCTCCCATGAGGAGGATCGTGATGACGAGGACCCACTTGCGCCCGAGGCGGTCGCCCAGGGTTCCGAAGAACAGGCCGCCGAACGGACGGGCGAGGAACCCCACGCCGTAGGTGGCGAACGCGGCGACGGTCGCCATCGCGGGATCGTCCTGCGGGAAGAACAGCACGTTGAAGATCAGTGCGGTCGACAGGCCGTAGAGCGCGAAGTCGAAGTACTCGAGTGCGCTGCCGACACTCGAGGCGAGTGTCGCGCGCCGCAGATTCGCGGCGTACTCCGGGTCTTCGGAAGCGGCCTCGGCCTGAACGGTGGTCGGGGTGCTCATGCCATCTCCTTCGATCGGCTTACCTTATGGCTCGCCCATCGTACCAACCCGTTGTACGCAGTTCAATATGTTGAACAAGATTCGTTCGCGGGATGTTCACCGCTCGCGCGCTATGCCCTCCGCGCCGCCGCACTGAACGGGTTGGTGAGGCGGGCGGCGGCGTCGGCCAGCGCGACGGCGACGCGTTCGATGCGGGAGGTATCGGTCGCGGCTGCGGCCATCCCCACCCCGAGCGCGAGCTGCGGATCGCCCGGCGCCCACGGCTCGAGCGGCACGGCGACGCCGACGATGCCCGGATAGGACTCTTCGGCATCGAGTGCCCAGCCGCGCCGGCGCGACTCGG
Organism: Microbacterium sp.; assembly: GCA_031555515.1. GTDB lineage: Bacteria > Actinomycetota > Actinomycetes > Actinomycetales > Microbacteriaceae > Microbacterium. Next base: position 1,811 of record JAVBUG010000301.1, read on the forward strand.
CCAGCCGGTCCAGCAGCGAGGCCATGTCGGTCGGGGAATTGTCGGTGAGCTTCGGGAATGGCACCCGGTCGGCCAGCAGCTCGCTCACACGCGCGTCGTCGAACGCCATGAGCAGGGCGCGGCCCGTCGCCGACAGCGCGGCCGGGAGGCGGGAGCCGAGCGGGGTGCCCAGTCTCACGCGCGCGCTGCCCTCATGGCGCGCGAGGTACAGCGCGTCAGGGCCGTCGAGCATCGCGACCTGCACCAGCTCGTGACGCAGCACGGGCGACGCGTCGCACACCGTGTAGAACTCGCGCACCTGCTGGAACTGAGCGGCGTACGCTCCCCCGAGTTCGGCCGTGCGGCGGCCCAGCCGGTAGCCCTCGGCCACGCGCTCGACCATGTCGGCCGCCTCCAGCGCCAGGCACAGGTTCGCCGTCGACGACTTGGCGAGTCCCAGCCCGCTCGCGAGCTCGGTGAGCGTGAGAGGGGCGCGCTGGGCGAGCAGATCCAGCAGACGGATGCTGCGCGTCACTGCCGGCGCGGGGTCCCGGCCGGTGCGGTCGTCCTGGTCGTCGGACATGGCTTCCCTTCCTCGGGGAGGCCGGCCTCCCCCTGTCAGTAGAACTCGACCGTATCGACCACGGCGTGGAGCGCGCGACCGTCGAGGAACCGTGTCGCATCGGCGGCGAACCGGCGGGCGATGCGCTCCTCCTCCTTGCCGCTGAGCGCCGCGGTGTGCGGACTCACCAGCACGCGCGGGTGACTCCACAGCGGCGACGCGGCCGGGAGCGGCTCGACCTCGAAGACGTCGAGAGCAGCGAACCCCACGCGTCCGTCGTCGAGCGCCGCCAGGAGCGCGGCCTCGTCGACGACCGTGCCGCGTCCGACACTGGCGACGATCGCACCGGGCTTGACGGCCGAGAGGACGCGCTCGCCGACGAGATGGTGCGTCTGCTCGGTGCCCGGCAGCGTCACGACGATCGCGTCGACCTCTGCGACCGCGGACTCGAGCTCGTCGAGCGGGATCAGCCGGTCGACGCCGTCGACGGCCGCTCCCGACCTGCTCGTACCCCACACGCGCGCGCCGAGGGCGCTGAAGCGACGTGCGCACTCGGCGCCGATCCCGCCCAGACCGATGACGAGCACCGTCATCTCGTCGATCTGGCGCATCTCCCAGCGTTCGGGCCACGTGCGCTCGCGCTGGTCGGCCAGCAGGCGGGGCAGGTTCTTCGCCCCCGCGAGCACGCCGAACACCGCGAACTCGGCGAGCGTGCCGCCGTGGACGCCGGCGCTGGTGGTGAAGAGGACGCGGTCGAGCACGTCGCGATCAAGTCCTGCGGCCTTGATCTGGCTTCCGCCGCCGGCCGCGGTCGTCATCACCCAGCGCAGGCGCGGGTTCGCGGCGACCGTGCGGGCGAGCGCGGCGGGGTCGACGTCAGGGATGCCGAAGAGCGCGTCTGCCGAGTCGACGAGCGCGTCGAAGGCCGCCTGATCCGCGGGCGTGCGCACGTAGGCGGGATCCCCCGACCAGTCCGCCGGACCGCGCATCGGCCGCAGGAGGGAGTGGTCGCGAACGACCTCCACGCGCGGCTCGAGCGTCTCGATGAGACGGCACAGGTCCTCGCGGAGCGGCACGGCGACGACCACGCGGAGGTCGGCGACGGGACGGCCCCCGTTCTCGGCAGCGCGAGCGTCGGCAGTGGCGGGGCGCGCGGGGGCGAGCGATTCGGTCATCCGGATTCCCTTCGTCGGGCCTGCGGGCACGTGGCTGCAGCGCCGGGTCGATTATCTCACATGTTCAACCCGTTGAACAGTGTCCCCCCTGTTGAACCCGCGCTACACTCGGCCCATGAGACTCACCGACGACCTCGACGACCTCGACGACGAGCCCAGAATCCCTCCTCCCACCGTCGTCGGCTGCATCGGCCTGGGCGCCATGGGCGCGCCGATGGTGCGGCGACTGCTCGCCGCCGGCCGCGACGTCGTGATCCACGGGCGGCGGCGGTCCCCCGAACTCGAAGCCGCCGGCGCCGAATGGGCGGACACCCCCCGCGCTCTGGCGGAGCGCGCGGGAGCCGTGCTCGTGATGCTGCCGGACCTCCCCGAGCTCGAGGCGCTGCTGGAGGGTCCGAACGGCCTGCTGGCAGGGGCGGAGGAGCTGCTCATCATGATCGGGTCCACCTCGTCGGCGACGGCCGTGCGGGAGCTCGCCGGTCGCCTGCACGCACAGACCGGCGGTCGCGTGCGTGTCGTCGACTGCCCCGTCTCGGGCGGCGTCGACGGCGCCACGGCGGGCACGCTGTCGATCATGCTCGGCGGCGACACCGCTGACACAGCACGGGCGTCGGAGCTGCTCACGCCCTGCGGCACGCCCGTGGTGCTGGGCCCGCTCGGCGCCGGCGAGGTCGCCAAGGCGTGCAATCAGCTCGTCGTGGCCGCGACGATCCTCGCGCTGGGCGAGGCGACGGTGCTGGCGGAGCGGTCGGGGATCGATCCGCGCGTGCTGTGGGACCTTCTGGGAGGCGGCTACGCCGGATCGAACCTCCTCACGAGCCGGAAGGAGAAGCTGGTCACCGGCGACGACGAGCCCAGCGGTGTCGCGAAGTACATGGTGAAAGACCTTCGGTTCGCGACCGCGGTCTCCGACGCCACCGGAACGAACGCGGTCATGCTCCCCACGGTCAGGGCCGCGTTCGACGAACTCGTCGCTGCGGGACTCGGCGAGCGCGACATCGCGGTCACGCGCAGGTTCGTGGCCGAACGTGGGTCCGACGCACCGTAGGCGGCGCCGGGCTAGGCTCGTCACGTCAGCCGCGAGCAGCTCACACCCGGACCCGCTCACAACCGGCCCCGCCGCCGCGTGAGCACTCGGCCATGCCGTGTAACACGGACTTGCCAGACTTTAGGCTGAAAAGACGACTTAACCCCAGGAGTGCGCGTGTCTTCCCACAATCCTTCAGCGACCGCCGGCCCGAACCAGACCAACATCTCGACGGATCAGGACCAGGCGCCTGACGAGGCGACGCAGGCGCACGAGGCCGCGCCGGCGCCCGAGGACGTCGCCCGTCCCACTCCCGAGCCCGGAGGCGCGGAGGGCGCAGGCGCCGCGACGGCGAACATCGGCGTGGTGGGTCTCGCAGTCATGGGGTCGAACCTCGCCCGCAACCTCGCCTCCCGTGAGGGCAACACCGTCGCGGTGTACAACCGCAGCCGCTCCAAGACCGACGAGCTGACTGCCGCGCACCCCGAGGCCGAGTTCGTCCCCGCCTTCTCGTACGAGGAGTTCGCCGCGTCGCTGCAGAAGCCGCGCGCCGCGATCATCATGGTCAAGGCCGGCCGCCCCACCGACGCCGTCATCGACTCGCTGGTCGAGGTGTTCGAGCCCGGCGACATCATCGTCGACGGCGGCAACGCCCTGTTCACCGACACCATCCGCCGCGAGAAGGCCGTCCGCGAGACCGGCATCAACTTCGTCGGCGCCGGCATCTCGGGGGGCGAGGAGGGCGCACTGCTCGGCCCGTCGATCATGCCCGGAGGATCCGACGAATCCTGGGTCACCCTCGGACCGATCCTGAAGTCGATCGCCGCGATCGCCGAGGGCGAGCCGTGCGTCACGCACATCGGCCACGACGGCGCCGGCCACTTCGTGAAGATGGTGCACAACGGCATCGAGTACGCCGACATGCAGCTCATCGCCGAGGCCTACGACCTGATCCGTCGCGGCACCGGCAAGACCCCCGCCGAGATCGCCGAGATCTTCGCCGAGTGGAACACCGGCGAGCTCGAGTCCTACCTGATCGAGATCACCGCCGACGTGCTCGCCCACGTCGACGACGAGTCCGGCAAGGCCTTCGTCGACATCGTGCTGGACCAGGCCGAGCAGAAGGGCACCGGCCGCTGGACCGTGCA
>JAVBUG010000357.1:0-26298 GCA_031555515.1 Microbacterium sp.
CTGCGAGTAATCGGCCCGGTCACGCAGCGCCCGCACGATCTGGCGGTTCTTGACCGCCATCCGGACAGCGGATGCCGCGATCAGCACGCCCTCTTCGGCGATGTCCTCGACGAGGGGCGGCGTGACCGGCTCTGGTGCCTCGTAGGTGCCGACATCCACACGCCCTCGCTTGAGGCGGGTGCGGATGCGGTTGAACACGTCACCACGCTAGCGCGCACCCCTGTTCCCGGCTATTTGCCCGAAATTGACGTCTCGCCCTGGTCGGACGCGTCAAAAGTGGGCAAACAGCGCTACCCCAGGCTTCCTAGCGCTGCATGGGCCAGGCTCGCGCCGGCTCACCGATGTACAACTGCTGCGGGCGGCCGATCTTCGTGGCCGGGTCGGCGTTGGCCTCGCGCCAGTGGGCGATCCAGCCGGGCAGGCGGCCGATCGCGAACAGCACGGTGAACATGCGGGTCGGGAAGCCCATCGCCTTGTAGATCACGCCGGTGTAGAAGTCGACGTTCGGGTACAGACGACGGTCCTGGAAGTAGGCGTCGTTGAGCGCGATCTCTTCGAGCTCCTTCGCGAGGTCGAGCAGCGGGTCGCTGACGCCGAGGGCCGACAGCACCTCGTCGGCCGACTCCTTGACGAGCTTCGCGCGCGGATCGTAGTTCTTGTAGACGCGGTGCCCGAAGCCCATGAGCTTCACACCGTCTTCCTTGTTCTTGACCCGCTCGACGAAGCGCTGCACGCTCTCGCCGGAATCGCGGATGCGCGCCAGCATGTCGAGCACGGCCTCGTTGGCACCGCCGTGCAGCGGACCATACAGCGCGTTGATGCCGGCCGAGATCGACGAGAACTGGTTCGCGCCGGTCGAGCCCACCAGGCGGACGGTCGAGGTCGACGCGTTCTGCTCGTGGTCCTCGTGGAGGATGAGCAGACGCTCGAGCGCGCGCGACATCACCGGATTGACCTCGTAGACCTCCGACAGGACGCCGAAGTTGAGCTTGAGGAAGTTGTCGACGAACCCGAGCGAGTTGTCGGGGTACAGGAACGCCTGGCCGATGCTCTTCTTGTGCGCGTACGCCGCGATGACCGGCAGCTTCGCAAGCATGCGGATCGTGTTCAGCTCGACGTGCTCGGGGTTGTTGGGGTCGGACTGGTGCTCGTAGTACGTCGAGAGGGCCGAGACGGCCGACGACAGCACCGACATCGGATGCGCGGTGTGCGGCAGCGCCGAGAAGAAGCGCTTGAGGTCCTCGTGCAGCAGGGTGTGCCGGCGGATCTTCTCGTCGAACTCGGCCAGCTCGTCGGCACTCGGCAGTTCGCCGTAGATGAGCAGCCACGCGACCTCGAGGTACGTGCTGTTCTTCGCCAGCTGCTCGATCGGGTAGCCGCGGTAGCGCAGGACCCCCTGGTCGCCGTCGATGTAGGTGATCGCGGACTTGGTCGCCGCGGTGTTCACGAAGCCGTAGTCGAGAGCCGTGTAGCCGGTCTGGCGGGTGAGGGTGGAGAGGTCCACGCTCGGTGTGCCGTCGGTGCCCCGCAGGAGCGGGAACTCGGCGGTGCTGTCACCGATCGTGAGAGTGGCCTTCTCCTGCTGGGTGCCCGCGTCGCTCACGGCGCCTCCTCGCGATTTCTGGTCGTGCCGGGGGTGTCGTCCCGTCCTGACCTGCGCCGGGAAGAGGCTGCATCAGGACGGGAGAGGCGGGACGGGGGATGCCGCGTCGCCGCGTTTCTTACAGCCTAGTGCGCTGCCGCGCCTACTGTTGACACGGCCAAAGGGCAGCGGCATCCGATAGAGGAATCCTCAGATCGAGATGTCTGATGCCGCGCGAAGGCGTTCGGCCGCCGCGGCGATGCGCTCGTCGGTCGCGGTGAGCGACAGCCGGATGTGGTGCGGGAAGTGCGTGCCGTAGAAGTGGCCGGGACCGGCGAGGATGCCGAGGTCGGCGAGGCGGCCCAGGCTCTCCCACGCGTCGCGCCCCTCGGTCGCCCACAGGTACAGCCCGGCCTCGCTGGCGTCGATCCGGAACCCCGCGGCCTCGACGGCGGGGCGCAGCACCTCGCGTCGGCGACGGTACAGCTCCTTCTGTGCGGCGACGTGGATGTCGTCCTCGAGGGCGGCGGCCATCGCCGTCTGGACCGGAAGCGGCAGCATGAGGCCGAGATGCTTGCGCGCCGTCAGCAGACGCGCGATCACCGCGGGATCCCCGGCGAGGAACGCCGCACGGTAGCCCGCGAGGTTCGACTGCTTGCTGAGGGAGTAGACCGAGAGGATGCCGCTGAGGTCGCCTGCGGTCACGCGGGGGTCGAGCGCCGACGGGACCGGCTGGGAGTCCCAGGGGGCATCCCAACCCAGCTCCGCGTAGCACTCGTCGGACGCCAGCACGGCGCCCAGCGCGCGGGCGCGTTCGACAGCGGCGCGCAGGGCGTCGACGTCGAGCACGCGGCCGTCGGGGTTGCCCGGGGAGTTCACCCACACGAGGCGCGCAGCGTCGGGCCACTCGGCGGGATCGTCGGCGGCGACAGGCGTGGCGCCCACCAGGCGCGCGCCGACCTCGTAGGTCGGGTACGCGGCGCGGGGGTGCACGACGACATCGCCGGGACCGAGGCCCAGCAGCAGCGGGAGGAGCGCGACGAGCTCCTTCGACCCCACGGTCGGGAGCACATTCTCGGGGGTCAGCCCGGGAACGCCGCGGCGACGGTCGTACCAGCTCGCGATGGAGGCGCGCAGCTGGGGCGTGCCGACGGTCTGCGGGTACGCGTGCGCGTCGGTCGCGGCGCGGAGCGCGTCCGCGACGACGGCGGGCGTCGCGTCGACGGGCGAGCCGATCGACAGGTCGACGAGACCGTCGGGGTGGGAGCGTGCGCGCGCGGCATACGGCGCGACCGCATCCCAGGGGTAGTCGGCGAGGTCGGCGACCCCCACGTCAGTGTTCCTGCGGCGGGAGCGCCTCGATGATCGGGTGGTCCTTGTGGATGACACCCACCTTGGCGGCACCGCCCGGAGAGCCGATGTCGTCGAAGAACTCGACGTTGGCCTTGTAGTAGTCCTGCCACTCGTCGGGCAGGTCGTCTTCGTAGTAGATCGCCTCGACGGGACACACCGGCTCGCACGCGCCGCAGTCCACGCACTCGTCGGGGTGGATGTACAGCGACCGATCGCCCTCGTAGATGCAGTCCACGGGACACTCGTCGATGCAGGCGCGGTCCTTGACGTCCACGCAGGGAAGGGCGATCACGTACGTCACCCGGCCAGTCTAGCCGCGACCTCCCCCGACGATCGGCCGTGCGACGATCAGACGGGCTGCTCGGAGGCCGCGTCCGCCCGCGAGCGCATGTCGGGCCACGCGATCACCAGTGCGGAGATGATGGGCACGAGGATCGTCCACACGATCCCGGCATTGAACTCTCCCTCGGGTGCCTGCGGCACGACCACCGAGCCGCCAGGACCCGCCCCCGAGAAGACAAGCGTCGCAGTCATGAGCCCGATGGCCACGGCCAGGGTCGCCCAGCGATCGGAGGTGAGCAGTCGCACGGCCACGAGCAGCGCAGCCGAGCCGATCACCGCGAGGATCAGGCCCAGCGGGAACCAGCCGATCGCGTAGGCGTGGGCGACTGTTCCGGCGACGCCGTACACGAGTCCCACCAGCAGGGCGATGATCCAGCTGCCGATGCGGGCGGGGACGGAAGGGCGCATGCGTCGATGGTACCCGCGCGCGTCTCCCCCGCCCGCGTTCGCGAGGAGCCCCGAATGCCGCTACGCGGCCCAGCCCCACAGCCGTAGGAGCGCGGCCACGAGCGCCGCGGCGATCACCACGACGAGGAACGGCGCGCGCAGCATCAGCAGGCCCGCCGCGACGAGCACGGCGGGAACGCGTGCGTCGACCACCACTGCCTGGCCGGCGCCGAGCGTCTGCACGGCGACCAGCGCGGCGAGCAGCGCCACGGTGAGGAGGTCGGCGATGCGCATCGGTGTGGGCGCCTCGACCCATTTCGCAGGGATGAGATAGCCCACGGTCTTGAGCGCGACGCAGATGATCGATGCGACGAGGATCGCCGTCCACATCGTCACGGGAGCCCCTCCCTCTCGGCGACGTCGTCGGGTTCCGTCTCGACCCGGTCCTCCTTGCCGAGCCAGTTCGTCCAGCCGACGATGATCGCGACCAGGGCCGCGATGATGACCGGCAGGCCGGGCATGAGGACCGGCGTCAGCACTGTCGCGACGACCGCCGCGCCGACGCCGCCCACGATGGGCTGCCGCGCGCGCAGGCGCGGCCACAGCAGTGCGAGGAACGCCGCGGCGGCCGCGGCGTCGAGGCCGTACGCGCGGACGTCGCCGAGCACATCGCCCAGCAGCGCGCCGGCGAGCGTCGAGAGGTTCCACCCGACGTAGATCCCGATGCCGGTCACCCAGAAGCCCAGGGTGCGAGCGTGGGGTGAGCGCTGCGCGAGCGAAACCGCCGTGGACTCGTCGATCGTGAACTGCGCCGCTGCCGCGCGGCGCCAGAACCCGGCACCGATCACAGGGGACATGCGGATGCCGTACGCGACGTTGCGCACACCGAGCAGCGCTGCGGAGGCGATCGCCGCCGGCACCGCGGCCAGTCCCCCCGCACCGACGATGCCGACGAAGGCGAACTGGGATCCGCCGGTGAACATCACGAGGCTCAGGACGCACGTCTGCCAGACATCGAGCCCGGCCGCGACAGCGAGAGCGCCGAACGAGATGCCGTAGGCACTCGTCGCCAGCGCGACACCGAGCCCCTCGCGCACCGCCCTGCGGCCCTCGCCGACGCTGTGCGCATCGTCGAAGTGCGGGTCGAGGGTCACCTGGTCATGCTACCGACGGCCCCGACATCGGAAATCACGGATGCTGCGACCCCGCGCCCGTGGCAGGGCGCGGGGTCGCAGCATCCATTCTGGAATTACGCGTTGGCGTCCTGGCGCTTGAGGCGCGACGCGGCGCGGCCGCGCTCGGTGGCGTCGAGGATCACCTTGCGGATGCGCACCTTCTCGGGCGTGACCTCGACGCATTCGTCGTCGCGGGCGAACTCGAGGCTCTCCTCCAGCGAGAGGAGGCGCGGCGGAGTCATCGACTCGAACGCGTCAGCGGTCGAGGACCGCATGTTCGTGAGCTTCTTCTCCTGTGTGATGTTCACGTCCATGTCGTCGGCGCGCGAGTTCTCACCGACGACCATGCCCTCGTAGACCTCTTCGGTGGGCTGCACGAAGAAGCTCATGCGCTCCTGCAAGGCGATCATGGCGAACGGAGTGACGACGCCCGAGCGGTCGGCGACGATCGAGCCGTTCTGGCGGGCGACGATGTGGCCCGCCCAGTCGTCGTAGCCGTGCGAGATCGCGTTGGCGATGCCGGTGCCGCGCGTCATCGAGAGGAACTCGGTGCGGAAGCCGATGAGGCCGCGCGAGGGGACGATGAACTCCATGCGCACCCAGCCGGTGCCGTGGTTGACCATCGTCTCCATGCGGCCCTTGCGCGACGCCATCAGCTGGGTGATCGCGCCGAGGTACTCCTCGGGGGCGTCGATGGTGAGGTGCTCGAAGGGCTCCTTGACCTTGCCGTCCTCACCCTTGCGCGTGACGACCTGGGGCTTGCCGACGGTGAGCTCGAAGCCCTCGCGGCGCATGTTCTCGACGAGGATCGCGAGCGCGAGCTCGCCGCGGCCCTGCACCTCCCACGCGTCGGGGCGTCCGATGTCGACGACCTTGAGCGACACGTTGCCGATGAGCTCGCGGTCGAGGCGGTCCTTCACCATGCGGGCGGTGACCTTGTGGCCCTTGACCTTGCCGACGAGGGGCGACGTGTTCGTGCCGATGGTCATCGAGATGGCGGGGTCGTCGACCGTGATCGCGGGGAGCGGGCGGACGTCCTCCGGGTCGGCGATCGTCTCGCCGATCGTGATCTCCTCGATGCCGGCGATGGCGACGATGTCACCCGGGCCGGCCTCCTCGGCGGGGTAGCGCTCGAGGGCGCGGGTCTTCAGCAGCTCGGTGATGCGGGCGTTCGAGTGCGAGCCGTCGTGGCGCACCCAGGCGACCGTCTGGCCCTTCTTGAGCGTGCCGTTGAAGACGCGCAGCAGGGCGAGGCGACCGAGGAACGGGCTCGAGTCGAGGTTCGTGACCCACGCCTGCAGCGGGGCCTCATCGTCGTATGCCGGTGCGGGCACGTGCTCGAGGATCGCCTCGAACAGCGGCTCGAGGTCGGCGTTGTCGGGCAGCTCGCCGTTGGCGGGACGGTTGCGGGATGCTGCGCCCGCGCGCCCGCTCGCGTACACGACGGGCACGTCGAGAAGGGCGTCGATGTCGAGGTCGGGCACGTCCTCGTGGAGGTCGGACGCGAGGCCGAGGAGCAGATCGTGCGCCTCTTCCTCGACCTCGGCGATGCGCGCGTCGGGGCGGTCGGTCTTGTTGACCAGGAGGATGACGGGCAGCTTCGCCTCGAGCGCCTTGCGCAGCACGAAGCGGGTCTGCGGGAGCGGACCCTCGCTCGCGTCGACGAGCAGCACCACGCCGTCGACCATCGACAGGCCGCGCTCGACCTCGCCGCCGAAGTCGGCGTGGCCGGGGGTGTCGATCACGTTGATCGTCACCGGCACGTCGGTGTGGGCGCCGTTGTACGTGATCGCGGTGTTCTTCGCGAGGATCGTGATGCCCTTCTCACGCTCGAGGTCGTTCGAGTCCATCGCGCGCTCTTCGACGTGAGCGTGCTCGCCGAACGAGCCGGTCTGGCGGAGCATCGCGTCGACGAGGGTGGTCTTGCCGTGGTCGACGTGAGCGACGATAGCCACGTTGCGGAGGTCCGGACGGAGGGCGCGCGCCATGAGGGAATCCTTGAAAGAGAATGGGGATGCCGGAATGCCGGCATCCCCATTCTATTGGGCACTGCTGTGTATCGCCTTTCGGCGGCCGATCAGCCCTCGAGGCCCGCTTCGAGCAGGGCCGCACGCGCCTCGCGGCGCACGCGCTGCTCCTCGGGGTCGGGCACCGGGATGGCGGCGATCAGGCGGCGCGTGTAGTCCTCCTTGGGCGCGCGCAGGATCTGGCCCGTCGCACCCTGCTCGACGATCTTGCCGTGGTGCATCACGATGATGCGATCCGCCAGCGAATCGACGACCGCGAGGTCGTGGCTGATGAAGAGGCAGGCGAAGCCCATGTCGGCCTGCAGCTGACGCAGCAGCTGCAGGACGGTCGCCTGCACCGAGACGTCCAGCGCCGACGTCGGCTCGTCCGCGATGAGCAGCTTGGGCTGCAGCGACAGGGCGCGGGCGATGCCGACACGCTGCTTCTGACCGCCCGACAGCTCGTGCGGGTAGCGGTTGCGGTACGAGCGGGGCAGCTCGACGGCATCCAGCAGCTCCTGCACCTTCACGTCGAGGCCGCGGCCCTTCGCGATGCCCGCGAGCAGCATCGGCTCGCCGATCGACTGGCCGATCGGCAGACGCGGGTTCAGCGACGACGACGGGTCCTGGAAGACGATGCCGACGTCCTTGTGCACCTTGTGCAGGAGACGCCGGTCGGCCTTGGAGATGTCGTAGCCGACGACCTCGGCCTTGCCGTCCGCGATCGGCAGGAGGCCGATGGCGGCACGGCCGACCGTGGTCTTGCCCGAGCCGGACTCGCCCACCAGGCCCGTGACCTCACCCGGGTAGATGGTGAAGTTCGCGTGCTCCACGGCGCGGAACGCAGGAACGCGCCCCTTCTTCGGGTAGTCGATCGCGACGTCCGTGAAATCGAGCACCGGGGCGCCCAGGCCCTGGCGGCGCTCCTCGTCCTCACGGGCGGCGACGTCGGCCAGGCGGATCACCGAGGTGTCGCCGGCGAGGGCCGCCGTCGTGTCGATCGATTCTCCCTGCGCGTCGCCGATGCGCGGCACCGCCGCGAGCAGCTGCTGCGTGTATGCGTGCGTCGGGCGGTTGAACACCGCGTCGACAGTGCCCCGCTCGACGATCTCGCCCTTGCGCATCACCACGATGTCGTCGGCGATGTCGGCCACCACGCCCATGTCGTGCGTGATGATGAGGATCGCCGAGTCCAGGCGGTGCCGGAGGTCACGCATGAGGTCGAGGATCTCGGCCTGCACCGTCACGTCGAGAGCCGTGGTGGGCTCGTCGGCGATGAGCAGCTGCGGGTCGCACGAGATCGACTGCGCGATCATGGCGCGCTGGCGCTGGCCGCCCGACAGCTGGTGCGGGTACGAGTTGAACGCCTTGAGCGGATCGGGAAGCTCCACCATGTCGAGCAGCTCGAGGGCGCGCACCCGGGCGGCACTCGGCGTCATGCCCTGGTGGATGCGCAGCGTCTCGATGATCTGGAAGCCGACCGTGAACACGGGGTTCAGCGCGGTCATCGGCTCCTGGAAGATCACCGCGATCTCGCGGCCGCGCACACGGCGCAGGTCGTCCTTGCGAAGGCCGAGGATCTCGCGGCCGCCGAGCTTGACGCTGCCGGTGACTCGTGCGTTCGAGGGGAGCAGTCCGAGCATCGCCATGGAGCTCGCGCTCTTGCCCGAGCCGGACTCGCCCACGATCGCGAGGGCCTTGCCCGACTCGACGGAGTAGTTCAGCTTCTTCGCTGCCGGCACCCAGTAGTTGTCGACGGCGAAGTCCACGGACAGACCGCTCACTTCCAGCAGCGCGCTGCCGGTGGGGGCGGGAGTGGGGGACGCGTTCATTTCGTGGTCCTTGTGGGATCGATTGAGAGAATGAGGGGGTGACCGACCGTGCGATCCGCATCGACTCCCGCTTCAACCGCATTGCTGCCGTCATCGTCTGGAGTCTTGCGGCGCTCGCAGTGATCACCGCCGTATGGAGCGCGGACCCACGGCTGACGTGGGTGTATGCAGCCGCCCCGCTTGCCGCCCTCCTGGGCTGGATGGCGCTGTGGCGCCCCAGCGTGGTCGTGTCGGATCAGGGTGTGCGCATCGAGAACGTGAGCCACGATGTCGACGTGCCCTGGGAGGCCCTCGTGCACGTCGACACGGCGCGCGCGCTGACGCTGCACACGCCGTCCGGCAGCTTCACGGCCTGGTCGGCGCCGGCGCCCGGCTTCTTCACCACCATGATGGGCAACGCGAAGGCCCGCCGCGAGGCGAGCGCCGCCGGTGGCGACGCCCGCCCGAGCGACCGCATGGGCACCGATTCGGGCAACGCGGCTCTCGTCGTGCGAGAGACCTGGCGTCGCCGCCTGGATGCCGGTCAGGTGGAGCTCGGCGTGGCCGACGAGACGCCGGTCAAGCGCCACTGGCACGTGCCTTTCCTCGTCGCGTCGATCGTGCTCGCGGCGACCTCGGTGGCGCTGATCGTCGCCACTGGCTGAGAGCCCGGGGCGCATCATCCGCGACGATCCGGGTCGGGAGTGATCTCCTCGTCGAGGATGTCGTCCGGACGATCGCTGCTGACGCCCTCGACGATCGCCGCACCGCCCGCGGTGACGAGCGCGCCCTCGGGGACGTCGGCCGTCGTGCCGGACACGATGACCGCATCCTCGGGGAGCTCCTTGACCTTGCGGAAGATGACGCGCTTCTGCCGCGGGTCGAACGCGTCGCGCAGGCCGTCACCGACGAAGTTGACGAGCAGCGAGAGGACCACGATGAACACCGCCGGCCACCAGAACAGCCACGGGCGGGTCTGGAACGCCGACTCGTTGCTGGAGATCAGGAGACCGAGCGACACGTCGGGCGAGCGGACGCCGTAGCCGAGGAACGACAGCGAGGTCTCGAGGATGACGGCGGCGGCGATGAGCAGCGTCGTCGCGACGATGACCACGCCGATCGCGTTCGGCAGGATGTGCTTGAAGATGATGCGGGCGTCCGACGCGCCGGCGACGCGCGCCGCCTCGACGAACTCACGCTCACGCAGCGTCAGGAACTCCGCGCGCACGAGTCGGGCGATGCCCGTCCATGCCACGAAGCCGAGGAACAGCGCCAGCAGCATCGGTCCGAGACCGCCCACCGCCGAACCGACGACGGCGCCGATGACGATCACCGGGATCACGATCACGACGTCGGTGATCCGCATCAGCACCGAGTCGACCCAGCCGCGGTAGTACCCGGCGAGGGCGCCGACCACGATGCCGATGATCGCGCCGATGATGCCGATGACGAACATGATGTAGGACGAGTTCACGAGACCGCGCATGGTCATCGCGAAGTAGTCCTTGCCCACCGTGTTCTGGCCGAACGGGTGCTCGCCGAGCGAGAAGGGCCAGAGCGTCAGCGTCGGCTTGCCGCCGTTCGTGATCGGGAGGAGCTGCTCGTAGTTCCACTTCCACCAGCCCGGGATCGGACCGATGCCGGTCGCCGTGACTGCGAAGCCGACGACGAGGATGAACAGGATCGCACTGACCACCGCGGGCTTGTGGGCGATGAACCGGCGGAACGTCAGACGCCCCTGGCTGATGCCGCGCTCGTCGGCGGTCTGGACGTGCACCCCGCTGTCGGACGGCGCGGTGGGCGGCTCGAGGGCCGGATCGATGGGGATCGACATTACTTGACCCTCACTCTCGGGTCGATCGCCGAGTACGCGAGGTCGGCGAGGAAGTTGAACGTGATGGCGGAGATCGCGATGACCACGAAGTACGCCATCACCGGGTTCGGGTCGGCGTGCTGCAGACCCTGGTTGAAGAGGGCGCCCATGCCGCTGAACGCGAAGATGCGCTCGGTGATGATCGCACCACCGATGAGGGCACCCACGTCCGCCGCGACGATCGTGGTGATCGGGATGAGCGAGTTGCGGAACGCATGGCGCACGACGACCGTGCGCTCGGGCAGACCCTTCGCGCGAGCGGTGCGGATGTAGTCCTGGTTCAGCGTCTCGAGCATGCCGCCGCGCGCGTAGCGCGTGTACGCCGCGAACGAGATCAGCATGAGGCTGATGGTCGGCAGCAGCAGGTGGGTGAACGTGTCGATGCTCTGGATCCACCAGTCACCCTGCAGGTTGGGCGTCTGCGAGCCGATGGTCGCGATCGGGCGCCCGTTCACCTTCGGATTGTTGACGTACGAGTTCCAGTTCTGCATGAACTGATCGAGGACGATCACGCCCATGCCGAGCACACCCGAGAGCACACCGATGCGAATCGCCTGGCCCTTGTCGTACTCGCCGAGGAACCACCCCGCTGCGGCGCCGACCAGTGCGGCTGCGACGAAGAGCGCGAACACGCCCCAGCCGTTGAACGACTTGAGGAACGGCTGCAGGATGAAGTACGCGGCGATCAGGACGATCGTCGTGACGCCCGCGGTGCGCCATGCGTAGCGGGCGCGCGGGCCGGCGATGATGAGCACCATGCCCGCGGCGAACGCCGCGATGAGCAGCGGGGTGAGGATCGGGCCGAGCGACGGGTTGAGGAACCACGCCGTCACGCTCATGCCGTACAGCATCGCTCCGGTGGTCACCACGGAGGCGGCGAAGACGATCAGGCGACGCTGCCTGGGTCCGCCGATGATCGCCTGCCAGAAGACGCCGGAGATGAGACTCAACGCGATGATCCACGGCCACGTGAACACCGGGCTGTCGAGCCAGTCGTTGAACCCGAGCGCCACGAACACCTTGAGCAGAACACCCATGACGAACGAGGGCAGCGAGTAGAAGAGGAAGCTCGCGAACGTGAACGAGTAGTCGATCGCGCTGTACTGACGCAGCGCCGAGACGATGCCGACGAGGACGCCGAGGACGATGGCGAGGGTCGTCGATGCGGTGACGAGCTGGAGCGTCGCGCCCATCGCGCGGGCGAGGACGATCGTGACCGGCTGGTTCTGGATCGTGACGCCGAGGTCGCAGCCGCCGAAGGGGATGACGCAGCGGGCGGCGCCGAGCAGCCAGTTGAACCAGCGCACGGGGATCGGCTGGTCGAGGTTCAGCCACGCGATGCGCTGAGCGATCAGCGCGTCGCGGTTCGGGCTGTTGGAGGCGTACAGGTCCTCGAGCGGGTCTCTTGCCAGAGCCACGAGGGTGTACATCAGGAAGGATGCGGCGATGAGGATCAGGATCGAGACCCCGATGCGCCGCAGAACGAAGCTAAGCACTGGGCTGGCCCTTCATGCAGAAAAGGTAGCAGGCGGGCGACGGCGGCAGCAGTGGCCGGGCGTCGGGTTCGCCGGCTGTGGACGGGAAGACACACGCACGGGGCGCCGGGCTGCAAGCACCCGACGCCCCATGGCGTGGTGTTTCAGTGAGTCACCGAATTACTCGGCGACCGTCCACTCCCAGAAGTTCCAGAACACACCGGTCTGGTTGCCCATGAAGGTGATGCCCTCGATCTTGTCGGCGTGCGCCTCGAGGCCGGGGCCCTGGAAGAGCGGCAGACCGTAGGCGTCGGCGAACAGCTGGCCGTCCGCCTCGACCGTGAGCTCGTCGATCGTGTCGGTGTCGAGCGTCGTCGGGATCTCGCGAGCGATCTCGTCGACACGGTCGTTGGCGTACTTGTTGAAGTTGCTGCCACCGAAGCTCGCGAAGATCTGCGGGATGGTGCCGTTGCCGACACCGGGCGAGATCCACCCGAAGATGACTGCGTCGTAGATGTCGGAGCCGAGCTGGGCGCTCCAGTCCTCGCGGCCCACATCCTCGATCACGAAGCCGGCCTCCGCAGCCGAAGCCTGGATGGCCTCGAATGCCGCGACACGGTTCGGGTTGTTGATGTTGTACATCAGGCGGATGGTCGGGGTCGCACCGGCGAGGAGCTCCTTGGCGCCCTCGATGTCGACCTCGGCGTACTCGTCGGAGCCGTTGGTCGCGACAGCGTCCTCGTAAGGAGCCTGCGCCGGGATGAACAGCTGCGAGTTGAGGACCTCGGCCTCGGGGTTGACCGGCTTGATCAGCGTGTCGACGAGCTGCTGGCGCGGGATCGTCTTGAGGAACGCCTCACGGACGTTCTTCTCGGCGAACGGGCCGGCGAAGGTCAGGTCGAGGTGGTCGTAGTTCAGCGCGTCGCCCTGGAGGACCTCGACGCCGTCGATGCCCTGAAGAGCGGTGAGGGTGTCGCCGCTCGCCTGCGGGGCGATGATGTCGACCTCGCCGTTCTGGAGGGCCGTGACCTGCGCCTGAGCGTCACCGATGAAGCGGATGACCATCTCGGAGAACTGCGGCTTGAGGTCACCGGTGTACTTGTCGTTGAGCTTCAGCGTCATCGACTGCGTGGGCTCGTACGAGTCGATGATCCACGGGCCGCTCGAGAGGTACAGCGACGGGTCGTCCGGCAGCGACGTCATGTCGAAGCCCGAGTTCCAGAAGTCAGCCGCAGCCTTGAGGGTCTCGTTGACCGGAGCCGGAGCCGCAGCGTCGCCGCGGGGGCTGGTCAGGATCGTGTCGATGAGCTCGGCCTGGTCGACGCCGGACTTCTCAGCGACGACGTGGACCGGCTGGTCCATGAGGTCCTGGATGTTCCAGTCGACGAAGGGCTCGTCGTACTCGAGGACGAGCGAGAGCTTGTCGTCGGCGACCTCGGTGATCGTCGAGGTCTTGAGGCCCTCGGTGCTGCCCGCGTACGCGAAGTACTTGGTGCCGCTGGTCGGCTCGCCCGTCTCGGGGTCGAGGGTCGCGTCGTCGAAGGCGCCCGAGGTGGCGGCCCAGCCGAACACCAGGTCGTCGGTCGTGATGGGCTCGCCGTCCGACCACACCAGGCCGTCGTTGAGCGTGTACTTGACCTGGAGGGGGTCTTCGCTGACGACCTCCATCGTGCCGAACGACTCGTCCGGAACGACCTCGTAGCTGTCGCTGACGTAGTAGAAGGTCGACTTGGTGAGGTAGTCGATCTTGCCGTTGATGTCGAGGTTGCCGTTGTCGCTGTTCGAGTTCGTGCCCGTGAACTCGTTCGTTTCGGCAACCGTCACCGCGGTGTCGGTAGCCGTGGGCTCCTCCGACTCCGGCGGGGTCGTCGAGCAGCCGGCGAGGACCAATGCGGTCACGCCGACGCCCGCCGCGACTCCGAGTGCGCGCATGCGCCACGTCGTCTTGTCAGACACTTGTGTCTCCTCTGTGCAGGGTAATGCGCGCGAATCCGGCCGGAAGCCGGACCTGCGCGCGGATGGGAAAACGATAAGCACCGGTTGTGAGATGGTCAAAACGATCGGCGAAAACGTTACAGAGCCTTAACTCAATCGACGTGGAGTGTGACAATCTGACAAGATGACCCCGCCGAACAGGCCCACAGGACTGAGGGAATCCACTACTCTTTCGCCCCTCACCTCGTACGACCGACGACGCCTCACGTGGGAGATCTGGATCGTCCTCGCGATCACGGTCGGGCAGTCCGCTCTCTACTCCGTGCTGTCACTGGTGCGCAAGCTCCTCGCGCCCGTCCCCCTGGGCCAGCAGCAGACCCAGGTGAACCCTTCGCGGGACGCGCAGGCGATCTGGGATGTCGTCTACCAGCTGCTCGCCGTCTTCTTCGCGCTCGCCCTCGTGGCGCTCGTCGTCTACCTCCTCTGGGAGCCCGGGAGCAGCGCGCTGCGCCGCATCGGACTCGACTTCTCGAGGTTCGGCGGCGACCTCGGCCGCGGCATCCTTCTCGCCGCTGTCATCGGCGTGCCGGGTCTGGCGCTCTACGCGGCCGGCCGAGCGCTCGGGGTCACCGTCGCTGTGGTCGCGTCTCCCCTCGACGCGGCGTGGTGGACCGTGCCGCTGCTGGTGCTCTCGGCGCTGCGGGCCGGGTTGACCGAAGAGGTCATCTTCATCGGCTACCTGTTCGACCGGCTGCGCCGGTTCGGCTGGAACGATTGGGCGATCATCCTGACGTCCGCCGGCCTTCGCGGCGCGTACCACGCGTATCAGGGGCTCGGAGCGATCGTCGGCAACTTCGTGATGGGCGTGGTGTTCGGCTGGTGCTACCGCCGTTGGGGCCGCGTCATGCCCCTCGTCATCGCCCACACGCTGCTCGACGTCGTCGCGTTCGTCGGGTATCCGCTCGCCGCCGCACTGTGGCCCGGCGTGTTCGCCCCGATCCCGACCCCGACCCCGGCGCCGACTCCCACCCCCACGCCCGCCCCCGCAGCCTGACTGGTCGCGAACGCCCGGCCCCGCGGCATCCATCCCCCGCTCCCCCGCCGTCATCCCACGCACCGCCCGTGAGACGACAGATGCGGGACGAGACCGTGGGGTTCACCCGAGGTCTCGTCCCGTATCTGTCGTCTCACCGGTGGGTCGGGCGCACGGGCGGAGCGCGGCGCGGTGGCTCCTCCACAGGACGCGGATCGGGCGGGGTCTCCACCGATCTGCGGCAGAGGCGCCACCGCGGGCACACACCGGGCGAGCATCGGTGGATGCCGCAGCTCACGTCCGCGCTCACGATCCAGCCGTCGCCGGTTCCGCTGCTGCGGGCCGGGGAGATCCCTCATCCCGAGCGAGCGGTCGTCCGGCGAGAGCTCGTCAAGGTCCGACGAGGGGTCTACGCCCCTGTCGAGGCGTGGCTGAAGCTGGCTCCCTGGACGAAGTATCTGGCCGAAGTGCACGCCGTGCTGCTGCAGTATCCCTCACTCATTCCCTCCCACGAGTCGGCTGTCGCGCTCCTGGGCGGGCCGGTGTTCGGCAACCCCGGCATCGTCCACGTGCTCGCACCCGAGGTCGGCGCCTCCCGGCTCGCCTCTGGCATCCGTACGCACACGACGAGCGACGACCGGTCGCTCATCGTCGCCGGCGGCATCACGCTCGTGGCACCCGCGGAGACTGCGGTCGACATCGCGCGAGCGCGCCATCCGGCGATCGGGCTTGCGGTCGGCGACGCGATGCTGAGGCTGGACGACATCACGCCCCGCGAAACCCTGCAGCTGCTCAACGCGACGAGGTCGACCAAGCGCGGGCGGGAGATCGCGCGTTGGGCGCTCGCGCGCGTCAACGCGGACGCCGAAACGGCGTTCGAATCGGTGAGCCGCGCCGTCATCGAATGGCTGGGCTTTCCCGCACCTGAACTGCTGCGGTCGTTCGTCGCCACGACGGGCGAGATCGACCGCAGCGACTACCACTGGGAGCGGGAATCGGTCGCGGGCGAAGCGGACGGCGACCTCAAGTTCGACGGCAGGTTCGGTGACCCCGCCTCTCTCCTCAGGCAGCAGCGCGCGCGAGATGCCCGCCTCCGCCACCACGTCCGGACTGTCGCGCATTGGGGATGGCACGATGCGACGGCCTTCTCGCCGCTCGCGACGCTCCTTCGCGGTGCCGGCCTGGAGCCGATCGCACCGGAGAACATCGCCGCACTCACGTCGATGCGCCACGCGCTGTCGACACGCCCTCCCCACCCGACCGCATCGCCCTGAGTCGCGTCACGCGCCCGACCCTGCCGGCGTTGCCCGGGCCCCTCCACCCTGGTGAGACGACAGATGCGGGACGAGACCCCGGGTAAACCCCAAGGTCTCGTCCCGCGTCTGTCGTCTCACGGAGCAGCGGTGGGTTCCCGCGTCGATGCAGCCGGGGTGCCGGCGCCGACCCGCGCCCACGACAGAGCGACGGGATGCCGCGGGGCGCGGCATCCCGTCGCTCAGAGGTGCGTCAGGCGAAGGCCTCGATGGGCGGGCAGGCGCAGACGAGGTTGCGGTCGCCGTAGGCCTGGTCGATCCGGCGGACCGGGGGCCAGTACTTCGTACGGACCAGCGTGTGGACGGGGTACACGGCCGTCTCGCGCGTGTACGGGTGCTCCCACGAGCCCGCGACCACGGACTCGGCGGTGTGCGGTGCATTCACCAGTGGGTTGTCAGCGGCGGGCCACTCCCCCGCGGCGACG
The DNA here is from genome assembly GCA_031555515.1 of Microbacterium sp. GTDB lineage: Bacteria > Actinomycetota > Actinomycetes > Actinomycetales > Microbacteriaceae > Microbacterium. The sequence continues at coordinate 16,711 of JAVBUG010000357.1, forward strand.
CGGTCGGCCTCGGCCTTGATCGCGATCATCGCCTCGATGAAGCGCTCGATCTCGGGGAGGTCCTCCGACTCCGTCGGCTCGACCATGAGCGTGCCCGCGACGGGGAACGACATGGTCGGGGCGTGGAAGCCGTAGTCGATGAGTCGCTTGGCGACGTCGTCGACGGTCACCCCCGTGGCCTCGCGGAGCGGACGCAGGTCGAGGATGCACTCGTGGGCGACGAGCCCCGCCTCCCCCGCGTAGAGCACCGGGTAGTGGTCGCGCAGGCGCACCGCGATGTAGTTGGCGGCGAGCACGGCCGCCGCCGTCGCATCACGCAGGCCTGCAGCACCCATCATGCGGACGTACGCCCACGAGATCGGCAGGATGCCGGCCGACCCGTGCGGTGCGGCCGAGATGGGCCCGCCGTCGAACACCCCTCCCGCGTGATCGGCGCGCTGCGAGAGCGGGTGCGACGGCAGGTAGGGCGCGAGGTGCGCCTTCGCCGCCACCGGACCGACGCCGGGCCCGCCGCCGCCGTGCGGGATCGCGAAGGTCTTGTGGAGGTTGAGGTGCGACACGTCGCCGCCCAGGTCGCCGAAGCGCGCGTAGCCGAGGAGGGCGTTGAGGTTCGCGCCGTCGACGTAGACCTGACCGCCGGCGTCGTGCACGGCCTGCGTGATCTCGAGCACGTCGTGCTCGTACACGCCGTGCGTCGAGGGATACGTGATCATCAATGCCGCCAGCGAGGCCGTGTGCTCCGCGATCTTCGCGCGCAGGTCATCGAGGTCGACGTTGCCGGCCTCGTCGCACGCGACCACGACGACGCGCATGCCCGCGAGCACGGCGGACGCCGCGTTCGTGCCGTGCGCCGACGACGGGATGAGGCACACCGTGCGCCCGAGGTCGCCGTTCGCGCGGTGGTAGCCGCGGATCGCCATGAGCCCGGCGAGCTCGCCCTGCGAGCCGGCGTTGGGCTGCAGCGAGACCGCGTCGTAACCGGTGACCTCGGCGAGCCACACCTCGAGCTGCTCGATCATCGCGAGGTAGCCGTGCACGTCGTCCTCGGGGGCGAACGGGTGCACGCGCGAGAACTCGGGCCACGACACGGCGGCCATCTCGGTCGCCGCGTTGAGCTTCATCGTGCACGAGCCCAGCGGGATCATGCCGCGGTCCAGCGCGTAGTCGCGGTCGGAGAGCTGCTTGAGGTAGCGCATCATCGCCGTCTCGGACCGGTGCGAGTTGAACACCGGGTGCGTGAGGAACTCCTCGACGCGATGCAGCGCGGACGGCACACCCGCCAGGGGCGCAGCATCCGTGAAGGAAAGCACCCGCTCGCCCTGCTCCCCCGCACCGAGGAACTCGTTCTCGGGCAGGCCGAAGGCCCACGCGACGGCGGCGAGGTCCTCGGCGGTGGTCGTCTCGTCGACCGAGACCCCGACCGTGGCGTCGTCGGCCCAGAACAGCTGGAATCCGCGAGAGCGGGCGCGCTCGATGACGCGGCGCGAAGCGCCGGGGGTCGCCACCCGCAGCGTGTCGAAGAACGAGTCCGACCGCAGCGAGAGCCCGTACGACCGCAGGCGGTCAGCGAGCGCCTCGGCCTTGCGGGCGACGTCGGTCGCGATCGCGCGCAGGCCCCCGGGCCCGTGATACACGGCGTACATCGACGCCATGACGGCGAGCAGCACCTGCGACGTGCAGATGTTCGACGTGGCCTTCTCGCGGCGGATGTGCTGCTCGCGGGTCTGCAGCGCGAGGCGGTAGGCGGGGTGGCCCGCGGCGTCCTGCGAGACGCCCACGAGGCGGCCGGGCAGCTGCCGCTCGAGCCCCTGGCGCACCGCCATGTAGCCCGCGTGCGGGCCGCCGAAGCCGAGCGGCACGCCGAAGCGCTGGGTCGTGCCCACGGCGACGTCGGCGCCGAGCGAGCCCGGCGAGCGCAGCAGCGTGAGCGCCAAGAGGTCCGCGGCGACGACGACGAGCGCACCCGCGACGTGAGCGGCGTCGACGACGCCGGACGGATCCCACACGTTGCCCGACGCACCCGGATACTGCACGAGGACGCCGAACAGCTCATCCGGCAGGGTCGCACCCCGGGCGAGATCGAGCTCGACGAGCTCGATGCCGACGGCGGCCGCGCGATGCGCGAGGAGCGCCTTCGTCTGCGGCAGCGCGTCGGCGTCGACCACGAACACGTTCGACGACGCCTTCGAGGCGCGCCGGGCGACCAGCATGCCCTCGACGACGGCGGTCGACTCGTCGAGCATCGAGGCGTTCGCCGTCGTGAGTCCGGTGAGGTCGGTCACCATCGTCTGGAAGTTGATGAGCGCCTCGAGGCGCCCCTGCGAGATCTCGGGCTGGTACGGCGTGTACGCGGTGTACCAGGACGGGTTCTCGAGCACGTTGCGGGCGATCACCGACGGCGTGAGGGTGTCGTAGTAGCCCAGCCCGATCATCGGGCGCGCGGTGCGGTTCTGCGACGCCAGCACGCGCAGCTCGGCGAGCGCCTCGGCCTCGGTCGCCGCCGGCGGGATGTCGCTCGTGGCGCGGGGCTTGGCATGGATGGATGCCGGGACCGCCGCTTCGACGAGCGCGTCGACGCTGTCGTATCCCAGCGCGTCGAGCATCGTGCGCTGGGCCGCAGCATCCGTCCCGATGTGACGGTCGGCGAACACTTCGACAGGCTCAGTGCGGCGCAGACCCGTCATTCGGCGCCGCCCGTGAGCGAGATGTACGCGTCGCGGTCGAGGAGATCCGCGACGGCCTCGGGGTCGACCGTGATCTTGACGAGCCAGCCGGCGCCGAACGGGTCGGCGTTGACGAGGCCCGGGTCGTCGACGACGGCGTCATTGACCTCGACGACCTCGCCGGTGAGCGGCGCGTAGAGCTCGCCGACCGACTTGGTGGACTCGATCTCACCGACGACGGTCGCCGCGGTCACGGCGCTTCCGACGGCGGGCAGCTCGACGAACACGACGTCACCGAGCTTGTCGGCGGCGTACGAGGTGATGCCGACGGTCGCGACGTCGCCGTCGAGGGCGACCCACTCGTGCTCGGCGGTGTACTTGAGGGCGGTGAGATCGGTCATTTGTTCCTCCGGTAGAAGGGCAGGTCGGTCACGGTCGCGGGAATGCGGGTGCCCCGCACGTCGATGAAGAGCGCGGTTCCCGCTGCGGCGAGCGCGGGCGGGACGAATGCCATGGCGATGGGATGCCCCAGGGTCGGGCTGAGCGCACCGCTCGTGATCTCGCCGACCGGCGCCGCGGCGTCGGCGCTGTCGTACACGGCGTAGCCGGCGCGGCCGGCGCGGCGGCCCTCACCGGACAGGCCCACGAGCACGGGAGCGTCGGAGGCGACCACCGCGCCCAGCCCCGCCTTGCCGACGAAGTCGTCTTTGTCGGACGCGACGACGCGCCCCAGGCCCGCCTGGGCGGGGACGATGTCGAGCGAGAGCTCGTGGCCGTACAGCGGCATGCCGGCCTCGAGACGCAGCGTGTCGCGCGCGGCGAGGCCGGCGGGCACGAGGCCCAGCGGCTCGCCCGCGGCGAGGAGGGCGTCCCACAGTGCGGGAGCGGCCCGGTTCGGGAGCAGCAGCTCGAAGCCGTCCTCCCCGGTGTAGCCGGTGCGGGCGATGAACAGGGGCTCGCCATCGAACGTGCCCGCCGACCAGGCGTAGTAGCCGAGGTCGGCGAACGCGGGCGCGACGCCGGCGATGCCCGCCGTCGCCTCGACGACCGCGCGGGCCACGGGACCCTGTACGGCGATGAGCGACAGGTCGTCGGTCTGGTCCTCGAGCTCGGCCTCGAAGCCGTCTCGGCGCTCGGCGAACGCCGTGGCGACAGCATCCCGATTCCCGGCATTCGCGATCACGAGGAAGCGGTCGTCGGCGAGGCGGTAGACGATGACGTCGTCGACGATGCCGCCGGCCTCGGCGAGCACCAGCGAGTACTTCGCCTTGCCGACGCGCATCGGCGAGATCGCGCCGGCGAGCGCGTAGTCGAGGAACGCCGCCGCATCGGGGCCGGTGACGAGGAACTCGGCCATGTGCGAGATGTCGAAGAGGCCGGCTCCGCGGCGCACCGCGTGGTGCTCGGCGAGGTCGGAGCTGTAGCGCACCGGCATGAGCCAGCCGCCGAAGTCGGTGAAGGAGGCGCCGAGCGCCTCGTGGCGGTCGTGCAGGGCAGTCGTACGGAGTTCTGTCATCGAGTTCTCCCGGTCGCGGACGGGCAGGCGTCGATCGACGCCTGTGAACTCCCCCTCTGTCATGGGCCTGAGAGCTTCGCCGGATGCGCAGCATCCGACTTTCTCCTTCGGCGGACGCGAACGTCACTCTCCAGAGTCGGCCTGCCCGAACGGTACGCGTACCTGAGAGATTGGCGGGGAGGCTTGCTCCTTCGGTGCTCGGCGATCGCACTGCCGAGGCTCTCCCGCCCGGGTGATGGGCCGTTATTGACTTGCGGTGCCAGCATACCGGTCGGTGCGGTCAGCCGACGCAGTCCCCCGTCGACACGCGATCGGTCGCGCCGGCCGCGAGCTCCGCGACGGGGTCGAGCTCCTTCATCGTCATGGCGTAGCCGAGGTTCTCGTCGTTCTCGGCGCGCGCGAAGACGACACCCACGACGTCACCGTCCGCTGTCAGGACCGGGCCTCCGGAGTTGCCGGGGCGCACGACGGCGTTGAGCGAGTAGATCTCGCGCGGGTTCGACGTCCGGTCGTAGATGTCGGGGATCAAGGCCGTGCCGATGTCGCGCACCGATGCGCTCGTCATCGTGAACGGGCCGCCGTACGGATAGCCCTGCACCGCGGCTGCGCTGCCCGCCGGCAACGTCGCGGCGCGCTCGAGCGGCGTCGCGCCCAGATCGTCGACCGCGATCACGGCGAGGTCGACGACCTCGTTGAAGTAGACGATCCGCCCCTCGCGCGCCGGACGCCCCGGCAGCTCGACCAGAGGCAGATCCACACCCGCGACGACGTGCGCGTTCGTCACGACGCGGTCCGGCGCGATCACGAAGCCCGATCCGGTCGCCCCCCGCCCGCACGCGTAGGCGGTGCCTGAGACGCGCGCGACGGATGCCGCAGCCGCCGTGAGCTCCGGATCGTCCAGGGCAACCGGGGGCGCGGTCGGCGCCACCGTCGCAGGTCCGAGGAGCTCGCCCAGGCGAGGGATGCCGTCGGCGAGGAACGACGACCTCAGCTCCGCCAGAGCGGCTTCGACAGGAGGGGGGACGACCGTCTTGATCGCGTTGAGCACGTACGACGAGCCCACCGCGGCCGACACACCGGGTATGCCCGACGTCACCAGCGGAGGCGCCACGAGCGCGAGCGCGAGCACGGCTGCGACCACGGACGCGATGCCCCCGAGGATTCGCTCGGCCCATCGGAGCTTCAGGCGGTCGGCGCCGGAACGCAGCAGGGACCCGAGCCACGCCCCCAGGGCACCGCCCCCGAAGAGCGCCCCGAGGACCGTCGCGATCACCGCCACCGTGCGCCATGCCGGGGACGGCACCAGGTTGCTCACCCACGGCGCGAGCCACGCCGCCGCAAACGCGCCCGCCGCGAGGCCGGCGAGCGTCCCGATGCTCGCGAAGAAACCGCGACGGATTCCCACGACGAGCGCCAGGACGAGGACGAGGACGATGATGACGTCGAAGACGATCATTCCCGTGCCCTCCGGTCGGAGCCATTCCTCCGGTCAGATTACGCACCGCGCCTGTGAGCGCGCCTCGACGACGCGCCGCTGCCGGTCAGCGCCGCTCGGCGGCGAGCTCCCGGCGCACTTCGTCGCGCAGCATCCCCTGATTCTCGGGATCCGGCGCAGCCCCCAGCAGCGTGCGCGTGTACTCGTGCTGCGGCTCGAGGATCACGGTGTCGGCCGGCCCTCGCTCGACGATGTCGCCACGGAACATCACCAGGATCTCGTCGGAGAAGTGCCGGGCGGTCGCGAGGTCGTGCGTGATGTAGAGCACGCCGAGGTGATCTTCGCGCTGCAGCTGCGCCAGCAGGTTCAGCACGCCGAGGCGGATCGAGACGTCGAGCATCGACACCGGCTCGTCGGCGATGATGAACTGCGCGCCGGGGGCGAGTGCCCGCGCGATCGCCACGCGCTGGCGCTGACCCCCGGAGAGCTCGTGCGGCCGGCGCTCGGCCATCTTGTCGCTCGGGGTGAGCCGCACCCGGTCGAGCAGCTCGAGGACGCGCCTGCGCACCTCCGCCTTGCCCATCCCGGGATTGTGGATGCGCAGCGGCCGCTCGAGGTGGTGCTCGATCGAGTGGAACGGGTTCAGCGAGGCGAACGGGTCCTGGAACACCATCTGCACATCGCCGCGATACGCCGCGACGTCGCGGCTGCGCCCGCCGGAGGGCTTGCCATCGAGGAGGATCTCGCCGCTCGTGGGCGTCTCGAGCCGCGCGAGCATCCTCGCGATCGTCGACTTGCCCGAACCAGACTCCCCCACGAGCGCGATCGTACGGCCGGCTTCGAGCGTGAACGACACGTCCTTCACGGCGTGCAGCGTGGAGAACTTCAGCCCGTTGCGCAGGCGGAAGTCCTTGACCAGGTTCCGGGCCTCGAGCGTGCGGCGCGCATCTGCGGCCGGGGTCTGGGCGCTCATGCGGCCCCTCCTTCGAGCGTGGCGGGTGCCGAGCCGAGCGTGGCCGCGATCGGCTGATGGCCGGTGTGCACGCAGTCGCCGCGGTCGCCGCGCAGGCTCGGGAAGCTCGACAGCAGCTTCTTCGTGTACTCGTGCTGCGGCTGCCGGTAGATGTCGGTCGCGGTGCCGAGCTCGACGATCTCGCCCTGCAGCATCACCGCGATGCGGTCGGAGATCTCGATCAGCATCGGCAGGTCGTGGGTGATGAAGATCACGGCGAACCCGAGCTTCTCGCGCAGGCGCATGATCTCGCGGATGATGCCGCGCTGCACGACGACGTCGAGGGCCGTCGTCGGCTCGTCCATGATCATGACCTGCGGATCGAGGGCGAGCGCCATCGCGATCATGACGCGCTGGCGCATGCCGCCCGACAGCTCGTGCGGGAAGCTGGACAGGCGCTTCGGATCGACGCCGACCAGCTCGAGCAGCTCCTCGCTGCGCCGCTGCTTCTCGCGCTTGGACATCTCGGGCCGATGCGTGGTGAACACGTCGAACAGCTGCGCGCGGACGTTGATGACCGGGTTCAGCGAGTTCATGGCGCCCTGGAACACCATCGAGACCTTGTCCCACCGGAAGCGCCGCAGCTCTTCGTCGGCGAGGCCGACGACGTCGATGCCTTCTCCCGACCGGTCGTGGAACACGACCTCGCCCGCCGTCATCAGTGCCGGAGGCTTCAGCAGCCGGTTGATGCCGTAAGCGAGGGTCGACTTGCCGCAGCCCGATTCCCCGGCGAGCCCCAGGATCTCGCCGCGGTGGAGCGTGAGCGACACGTTGCGCACGGCTTTGACCGGCGGATCGACTTCGTACTCGATCGAGATGTTGCGCGCGGTGAGGACGGCGTCGCCGTTCATGCTTCGGCTCCGTTCGTGACGTGGACCGACTCGACACCCCGACCGGCGAGCTTGGCCTGGCGCACGCGTCGCGCGTTCTCGGGTGCGAGCCGCAGCTTCGGGTTGATGATCTCGTCGATCGAGAAGTTGATGAGCGACAGCCCGGCGCCGAGCAGCGCGATCATGAGGCCCGGCGGCACGAACCACCACCACGCCCCGGTGCCCAGCGCCTGGCCGGTCTGCGCGTCGTTGAGCATGGTGCCCCACGTGATCGAGCCGGTCGGCCCGAGTCCCAGGTAGGAGAGGCCCGCCTCGCCGAGGATCGCGAAGATGATCGCGAAGAGGAACTGCGCAGCCAGCAGCGGCAGCAGGTTCGGGAGGATCTCGACACGGATGATGCGCGCCGTCTTCTCCCCCGCGACCCGGCTGGCCGCCACGTAGTCGCGCGACCGCAGCGACCGCGCTTGCGCCCGCAGCACCACGGCGGAGCCCGCCCACCCGGTGATCCCGAGGACGAGTGCCACCAGCATCCAACTTCTTCCGGGGATGTAGGTGGCGATCACCATGACGAGCGGCAGACCCGGGATGACGAGCATGATGTTCGTGAAGAGGGACAGCACCTCATCCCACCAGCCGCCCTTGTAGCCGGCGAGGATGCCGAACACGATCGACAGGATCAGGGCGATGAGGCCGGCGACGATCCCCACCATCAGGGATCCGCGGGTGCCCCAGGCGAGCTGGGCGAAGACGTCGTAGCCGAGCTTCGTTGTGCCGAGCCAGTGCTCGGCGCTCGGCGGGGAGAGCGCCGGGTTGTCGGAGTCGGTCGGATCCTGGCAGAACAGCGGCACGAGGATGCCGAAGAGCGTGATGCCGATGACGATGGTGAGACCGAGCGCGAGCTTCAGCGACATCCTCGGCAGCAGCTGCCGGAAGCCGCGGCGCGCGGCGGCCGCCTCGTCTCGGGCCGCTTCGACGTCGGCGTCGACGGGCGGCGACATCATCGCACCCGGCGCGATGAGGGCGGGGTCGATCGTGCGATCGGAGAGGGTCTCTGGGACGCTCTCGTACTCGGTCGACGTGTCGGTCACTTCGAGCCTCTCAGACATTGTGGCGCGCCCTCGGGTCGATGAATCCGTAGACGATGTCCATGATGAAGTTCGCCGCGAGGACCGCGATCGTGATCACCAGGAAGACGCCCTGCATCAGCGCGTAGTCGCTGTTCTGCACGGACTGGATCATGAGCTTGCCGATGCCGGGATAGGTGAACACCTGCTCCATGACGATGGAGCCGGCCACGACGAAGCCGAGTGAGATGCCGAACCCCGCGATCGACGGGATCGCGGCGTTGCGGGTCGCGTAGGTGCGGAGGATGCGCATCGGCTTCAGGCCCTTGGCCTCGGCGGTGACGATGTAGTCCTCCGAGACGGTCGACACCATCATGTTGCGCATGCCGAGCAGCCACCCGCCGACCGAGCTGAGCACGATCGTGAGCGCGGGAAGGAACCCGTGGTAGACGGCGCTTCCGATGAACGCCCAGCTCCACTCCGGGCCTTCGGGGAAGGCCCACACGTCGTAGCCGCCGAAGATGGGGAACCAGCCCAGCGCGACGGAGAAGATCGCGATGAGCACGAGGGCGAGCCAGAAGTAGGGGATGGACTGCAGCACCGTCGTGAACGGCACCAGGTGGTCGACCCACGTGCCGCGACGCCATCCCACCCAGGCGCCGATGCCGACGCCCAGGACGAACGAGATGACGGTGGCGAGGCCTACCAGGATCACGGTCCACGGCAGGGCCGCCGCGATGAGATCGGTCACCGGTGCCGGGTACTTCGTGATCGAGACGCCCAGGTCGCCCTGGAGCATCCGGCCCCAGTACGCGACGTACTGGTCCCACATCGACGACGAGTCGCCCCCGAGGAGGGTCTTGATGTTGCGGACCGTGGTCTCGCTGAGTTCCCCGCCGGCACGCTGCATCTTCGCGAGGAGGATGTCGGCGGGGTCGCCGGGCAGAAGCCGCGGCAGGAGGAAGTTGAGGGAGATAGTCGGCCCGAGTGTCACCACATAGAACGCGATCCGCCGCGAGTAGAACTTCATCGCAGCCTGCTCCTCCGTGCCGCGGCTTCTGCCCGGTT
>JAVBUG010000040.1:0-13994 GCA_031555515.1 Microbacterium sp.
CTTCGCGGCCTGTCGGCGCGGCGTTCGGCAGGCAGCGGGTCCGGTCCGCCGCGCCTTCTCGTGAAGGCGACCGAACCGTTCGCGAAGGCCCTGGCCGGGCGCCGCGGGTTCCCGCTCTGGGCGGTCATCCACCATCGCGGACGCAAGAGCGACAGGGCGTACGACACCCCGGTCGCGATCGTGCCGACCCGGGACCCGACCGTCGTGATGATCGGCCTGCCGTGGGGCGCGCACACCAACTGGGCGCGCAACGTCGTGGCAGCGGGGTCGGCCGACCTCACGTGGTCGGGCGCGACCCACTCGACCTCGTCGCCCCGCATCGTCGAGGCAGGCGAGGCCGCGGCTCTCGCCAAGCCCCTGTTCCGTCCCATCGTGCGGCGGATGCCGGCGGCGATCGTCCTCCGCCGAACGAGCGGCTGACGACGGCGGTGCGACGCGCCGGCGCGCGTCAGCGCCAGGGGATCACTCGAACGAGTACCGGAACACCGCGAGGAACCCGCCGCGCGACGCCGGCTTCGTCTCGCGCTCGGGCAGCCGTTCGAAGCCGAGCCGGTGGTAGAGCCGCTGCGAGCGCTCGTTCTGCGGACCGGTGTCGAGCACCAGAGCGGGCGCGCCCCACGCGCGACCGCGGTCGAGGGCCTCGCGCATGAGCGCCTCGCCGATCCCCCGCCGGCGGGCCTCGGGCAGCACTGCGAGCAGGCGCAGCTCCACCTCGCCGTCGCGCGACTGGCGGACCAGCGCGCTGTCGGCGCGGAGCAGGCTCGCGGTGCCCAGGACGACGCCCGCCTCGTCGACGGCCACCAGCAGGTCGCCGGCCTCGGCACGCGCCGCCGCACCGCGCAGCAGCGCGAGACGTGCGGCGTCGGGCTGCGTCGCGCCGGGCTCGCCGTGCCCGAAGCCGAGGTACGTCACCTCACCCACGATGTCGTACTCCTCAGGGCGCGCCGTGCGTACGGTGAACCCCAGACCCGCAGGACGCGGCTCGACGTCGGCCTGCAGCAGCTCGGCGGTCACCGCGCCACCGCCGCGCGGTCGTCGAGGTCGGCGGGGGCGACGAGGCTCGCACGCGTGGTCACTCCTACGATCCTTCCATCGCAGAGAACGGATGCTGCCACCCAGCCCGCGTGCGCGGCATCCAGTTGCGCGATCACGTCGCCGGGCGTCCGCCCGACGCCGACGGTGGGCGGCGCGGCGGCGACATGACCGCGAACGAGCTCGTCCCCGGCGCCCGCGGCGAGCGCTGCGCGCAGACCGTCGAGCGTGACGAGTCCGGCCACCTCGAGTGCCGGGATGGGCGCCTCGTGGTCGCTGCGCCGGTAGACGGCGAGCACCGGGGCGGCAGCATCCGTCCCTCCCTGATCGAGACGTTCGATCGCCTCGGCGACCGACAGGTGCAGGCCCACGCGCGGCGCGGGCTCCTCGAAGCGGCCCTCGAGCGTCGGGCCGCCGCCCGCCTCGAAGGCGAAGCCGCGGTCGGCGAGCCACTCGTCGTCGTAGTAGGTCGAGAGGGCGTTGCGCCCGGAGTCGGGAGCGAGCGCGACGACGACGTCGTCAGGACCGAGCCGCTCGGCCAGCCGCAGGGCCGCGGCGAGCGCGGTGCCGGCCGAGCCGCCGAGCAGCAGGCCGTCCTCGCGGGCCGCGCGGCGGGCCGTGAGGATCGCCTCGCGATCGGTGACCGTGACGTAATCGTCGACGACGTCGAGGTGGAAGGACTGCGGCCAGATGTCCTCCACAGCGTCGGGATGCACGGTGTGTCCGGCGCCCTCGATGTACTTCGGGCTGCCGTCACCGCCCGAGTACGAAGAGCCGAACGGATCGGCCGCGATCACCCGCACCGCCCCGTCGCTCAGCTCTTTGAGAGCACGGCCCGTGCCCGAGATCGTGCCGCCGGTGCCGACGCTCGCCACGAAATGCGTGACCGCGCCCTCGGTGTCGGACCAGATCTCCGGCCCCGTCGTCCCGACGTGAGCCGCAGGGTTGGCGGGGTTGTCGTACTGATCCGCACGCCACGCGCCGGGCGTCTCGGCGACGAACCGGTCGGCGGCGGTGCCGAGGCTGTCGGGGTGGCCCTTCGGCACGAACGCGTCGACCAGCCGCACCTCGGCGCCGTACGCGCGGAGCAGGCGGATCTTCTCCTCCGCGATGCGGCTCGACGTGAAGACCACCGCGCGATAGCCGAGATGCGCCGCGACGAGCGCGAGACCGACGCCCGTGTTGCCGGACGTCACTTCCACGACCGTGCCTCCCGAGCGGAGCGCCCCGTCGCGCTCGGCGGCGCGGATCATCGACAGCGCGGCGCGGTCCTTGACGCTGCCGCCGGGATTCTGGTGCTCGAGCTTCACGTAGACGCGCGGCAGGAGCCCCTCAGCCAGCCGATGCACGCGCACGAGCGGCGTGCCGCCGATGGACTCGATCACCGACTCGTACCGCACCATGCGACGCCCGCCTTCCCGAGGATGTCCTCGGACGCTACGGCCGGGGCCGCAGTCCCGGGGTCCACGCGACGGCGCATGACGGATCATGGCGCCGTATGACGCCACGCCGACCACGGTCGCACTCCGCGCCCGTAGCGTGACGCCGAGGAGCGGCATCCGTCCGTCCGAAAGGATCACCCGCCATGACCGACACCACCGACACCGCGACCGAGCCCACGTTCGACGCGCCGCTCATCACGGCCGAGGAAGCCGCCGGCCGTGCCGCCGCGGGCGCGCTCGTCATCGACGTGCGCAGCGACGCCGGGCGCGAGCGCGACGGCGTGATCCCCGGGTCCGTCCGCGGCGACCGGAACAACCTCGACGCGCAGTTCCTCATCGACTCGCCCGAGAAGTTCGCCGAGATCACCGACTGGGACCAGGACATCGTCATCGTGTGCGGCTCGATCCGCGGCTCGGGCCCGGTCGCCGAGCAGCTCCGCGCGAAGGGCTTCACGAACGTGGCCCACGTCGACGGCGGCTTCCCGGCGTGGAAGGAGTCGGGCGCACCCACCGCGGAGGCGGAGCCGACCTCGTAGCGGCTAGGCCGTCCGCAGGATCCGCTCGGTCACGCGCGCCGAGAAGTGGAGCGCGTCGACCGGGATGCGCTCGTCGGCCGCGTGGAATTGCGCGAACACGTCGAAGTCGTGGGGCACCCGCAACGGCACGAACCCGTAGCCGTGGATGCCGAGCTTGGCGAAGTGCTTGTTGTCGGTGCTGGCCGGCAGCAGGTAGGGCACGACGACGCCGTCGGGGTCGTCGGCCGAGATCGCGTCCTGGAGCACGTCGATGATGGCCGCATCGACCGGCGCCTCGGTCGCCGACCACCATCGGCCTTCGCGGATGTCGATGTCGTCGCCCACGAGCTCGCGCAGACCCTCGCGGAGGGCGTCGTCCTGGCCGGGAAGGATGCGGATGTCGAGCCGCGCCGCGGCCTCCGCCGGGATGATGTTCGTCTTGTCGCCGGCGTCGAGCACGGTCGGGGTGGCGGTGTTGCGGGTCGTCGCACCCACGAGCGACGACACGAATCCGAGGCTCTCGAGGTCGTCGGCCAGCGACTCGTCGGTGAACGCGAGGCCCCGCGCCTCGCCGAACACGTCGAGGAAGCGCTGCAGCGCCGGCGTGCGCACCACGGGGAAGCGGTGCTCGCCGACCGCGGTCACGGCGCGTGCCAGACGCACCACGCTGTTGTCGGCGGTGGGCCGCGAGCCGTGCGCTGCGTGCCCGCGGGCACGCAGCGTCGACCACGCGACGCCCTTCTCACTCGTCGCCACGAGGTACGCGCGGCGCTCGTCGCCGGGCTCGTCAGCCAGCGGCACGGAGAATCCGCCGACCTCGCTGAGCGCCTCGGTGACCCCGGCGAACAGGTCGGGCCGGTTCTCGACGAGCCACCCGGCGCCCCAGACTCCGCCGCTCTCCTCGTCGGCGAGGAACGCGAACACCAGGTCGCGTCGCGGCACGATCCGCTCGCGGGCGAAGTGCCGGGCCACCGCGAGGATCGTCCCCGCGTAGTTCTTCATGTCGACCGCGCCGCGGCCGTAGAGGTAGCCGTCCTCGATGTCGGCGCCGAACGGCGGGTGCGTCCAGTCCTTCTCCTCCACCGGCACGACGTCGAGGTGCGCGTGCACGAGAAGGGCGCCGGCGTCGGGATCGCTCCCCGCAATGCGTGCGACGAGCGACCCTCGCCCCGGTCGCGATTCGACGAGCTCCGACGCGATGCCGACCTCGGCCAGGCGCTCCTGCACCCAGAGTGCCGCGCGGGTCTCGCCGTCGCCTATCGTCGCGGCGACGCCGGTGTTGACGGTCTCGATGCGGATCAGGTCGCGCACGAACTGCAGCGCCTCGTCCTCCAGCAGGGTCGGCACGAGCGTCCTCCTCGGATCGGTCACGGCGGACCTCCCGCCGCGGCCGAGGCTAGCCCGACCCTTCGCGCCCGCGCGCCCACGCGCGCCACGCGGAGTCACAACCGGACGCGCCGCGACACACCCCAGTCGATATGGTGAGCGCATGACGCGCACGCGGGGATGGGCGACGGTATGGACGGTGCTGCGACTCGCGATGGCGGCGGTGATCGTCGCGGCGATCGTGGCACAGCTGACGAAATCGATCGGCACGGCCATCGAGCTCGGCCGCGACGTCACCACGACGATCGCGAACTTCTTCAGCTTCTTCACGATCCTCTCGAACGCCTCCGCGGCGATCGTGCTCGCAGGGGCGGCCCTCTGGTACCTCATCAAGGGACGCCGAATGGATGCTGAGCCCCGCGGCCTCGCGATGGCGCTGGCGTGCGTCAGCACCTACATGATCATCACGGGCATCGTCTACAACACCCTGCTGCGGAACATCGAGTTGCCTCAAGGAAGCGCCCCGATCCCGTGGTCGAACGAGGTGCTGCACCTGATCGGCCCCGTCTTCCTGCTCCTCGACGTGTTCCTCGGACCGCTCCGCCGAGCCCTCCCCTGGCGCACCCTCTGGGCAGTGGTCGCGTTCCCCGTCGTGTGGGTGATCTACACGATGATCCGCGGCCCCCTCGTCACCAACCCGGTGAGCGGCGATCCGTTCTGGTACCCCTACCCGTTCCTCAACCCGAACAATCCCGGCGGCTGGCCCTCGGTGGTCTTCTACGTCTTCGGGATCGCGGCCGCGATCGTCGCCGTCGGAGCTTTGGTCTTGTGGTGGGGACGGCGCCGAAAGGCCCGTTCTGAGGTCTTTGTGGAACGTGTCCACCAAACGGTGGACACGTTGTAGATAGACCACAAATGAGGCTGTCGGGCGCGCGTTTTCCCCCTTTCGCCGACACAAAGGTTTGATACACCCCCGTATCCGCGGGAGTACATCTGTGCTCGGGGCAGAAACGACACGCAAGGGCGTGATGTCGAAAGGGGTGGGACATGCACTGGGCATGGTTACGAATCGCCGCGGCACTCACCGGGATCTCCGGAGTCGTCGCGGGGTTCATCGTCAACGTAGACCGCGCAGCGCGCCAGGGCGAAGGCCTGGGCGATGTGCTGGCGAACTACTTCAGCCTGTTCACGATCGTGTCGACGGTGCTCAGCATCGTCACGCTGTTCGTGGCCGCATCATGGGCGATGCGGCACCCGGGCTCCTCGCGCGAGCCGTTCGGCATCGCGCTGGCGCTGGCGGCGGTCACGGGTCCCGTGCTGCTGCTCGGCCTGGTCTACAACGCGCTGCTGCGCGGACTGCCGTCGGCCATCGCGCTCGGCGACTCCGCCGGCATCGCGATGCTCGACAAGTACGCGGCCGAGGTGCTGCACGTGGTCCTGCCGATCTACTTCGTGCTGGACCTGCTGCTGGCTCCGCGCCGGCGGGCGCTGCCCTGGTGGTCGCTCGCGGTGCTCGTCGGCTACCCGCTGGCATGGACGACCTACACGATGGTCCGCGGCGAGCGCGTCGCGAACCCCGACGGCACCACACCGTGGTGGTATCCGTACCCGTTCCTGGACCCGCACGGCGCAGGGGGCTACTCGTCGGCGTTCGTCTACATCGGCGTGATCCTCGCCGGGTTCCTGGCGATCGGCACGATGATCATCCTCATCGGCCGGTATCGCGACAAGCGAGCGGCGCGTCACGGCGCGCCGGCCGCGCACGGGACGCTGGCGATCTGATCACCGACCGGGGTCGATGCCGCAGATGGGCGGGTGCGATGACGCACCCGCCCATCGTCGTCAGACGCTCCGGCTGCGGCGGCGCATCACGACCACCGCGAACACGCCGGCGAGGATCGCCAGCGCTCCGATCGCCCCGAGTCCCGCGAGTCGCGCACCGTCCGCACCCGTCGCCGGCAGCGGGCTGTCGAACCGGTTGTCGACGGTGATGGATGCTGCGTCCTCACCGCCGACCGTGACCACGGCGCGATTCGCGCCCGAGGGATCCGCCGGCGTGTAGGTGACGGCATCCGCTCCGCCGTTCGAGGTCTCGGTCAGGGTGCAGTCGGCGCCGACGGGAAGGTCGTCGTAGACCACCGGTGCGGCCGTCGTGAGGGTGCGCACGGCGCCGCCGGGCACATCGATCGCGGAGCCGTTCCACGTGCACGACGCGGTCACCTCGAACCTGTCGGTCCGGTGCAGCGACGCGTCGCCGCCCGACACGGTCTTCGCGACCTCGATCTGACCGACGTCGAACGTGTTGGTCACCGTGACGTCGGTCTCGCCCTCCACGATCTCGATGGTCTCGACAGGCTCGCCCTCGGCATCCGTGATGGTCGTCGCGTGCGCGCCGCCCGTGTCGGTCTCGGTGAGCGTGCACTCGAGGCCGATGAGCAGCGGCGACCACGTGTAGGTGTAGGGCGTCTCGCTGTCGGCGCTCAGCACCTGTTCGGCGTCCGGGATCTCCACCGGTTCGCCGGCCTCGTCGACACACGCGAGCACGACGGTGAACGGCCCGGCGCCCCACAGCTCGGCGCCCTCGCCGTCGATCACCTTGGTGACCGTGAGCGATCCGGCATCGAACGTGTTGATCGCGGTGACCACCTCGGTGCCGCCCGAGTCGATCGTGAACTGCGAGGGATCGATGGACACGGATGTCGCGCCGCCGTCCTCCGTCTCACGGACGGTGCAGCTCGCCCCCGCGGCGACGTCGTCGACCTGCGCCTCGTACCCGTTGCCCTCGTCGAGGGTCAGGAAGCCCGCCCACACGATGCGGGGGGTGCCGCTGCCGGTGTCGAGTGTGCAGACCACGGCGAACTCGAAGGGACCGGCGCCGAAGTCCACGGCCGCGTCGCCCTCACGCTCCTTCACGATGCGGAACGATCCGACGCCGAACGAGTTCGTCGCGAGGACCCGGACCTCGGTCTCCTCCTGGATGGTGACCTCCACCGAGGTCCCCTCGACCGGCTCCTCGGAGTCGACCTGCATCGTGGTGCTCTCGGCGTCGAGGTCGTCGGTCTCCTCGACCGTGCACGTCGCGTTGACGGGCAACCCGTCGAGCGCCCAGGTCTGCTCGGGCGTGATCTCCTCGACCATCGGATCGTCGGGCCCGTAGCCATCGGCGTATGCCGGCTGACCGTTCAGCTCGCACGCGACCTCGAAGGTGAACGGACCGTAGGGGATCGGATCACCGCCGCTGTCCACAGCATCCGTGTCCACCGCTTTGCTGATGCGCAGCGAGGCGACCTCGTAGATGTTCTCGACAGTGACGAGGCCGATGTCCTCGGTGTCGAGCGTCACCGTCGCGGTGCCGATGTCGGTCGCGGTCTGACCCCACTGATCCTCGGTCGCCGTGCACTCCGCGCCCAGGGGCAGCCCGTCGATGACGGTCGGATCCGCGCCGGGCACGAGGTCGACCTCGGGCAGACCCTCGATCGGCTCGCCGTCGATCGTGCACACCAGCTGCACCGGGAACGAGTCGGGCGCGAACTCCGCGGCCGGTCCCGACACGATCTTCTCGAGACCGATCGAGCCTGTCGGATACGCGACGCCGACGCGGCGACCCTCGGTGGCCGGCACGAGCACCGTCGCGTCACCGCTGAGCGCGGCGCCGCCCGTGGAGATCGTGTTGTATGCCGTCGGCTGGTCCTTCACGACCTGCCGGTTCGGCGAGGTCCGGGTCTTGAACTGGAGCGTGAGCGAGTCGCCCGGCTCGAACTTCTCCTCGCCGGGGAAGTCGACGGTCACCTTGATGCTCCGCACGACGGCCGGGTCGACGGTGTCGTCGAGCGGCAGCCACGCACCCGGGATGCACGGGGTGCCGATCGGGTTGAGATCGGCGGTGCAGGGCACCGCGGCCGTCGAGTAGAACAGCGAGATCTGCGCGTTGGACGGTGTCGTCGGGTCGACGATCAGCGCCGCCTCCCCCGCGTACGTCGGCTGCCATTCGCTGCCGCGCGGGATCACGACGATGAGGCCCTGGTCGCCGGGGGTCGGCAGGTTGTCGATCGAGACGAGCTTCGAGATGGGCACCGTGCCCGCATTCGTGACCCGCAGGCGCCACGTCTCGGTGTCGCCGGGCAGCGTCAGCGGCACGCAGGGGTACCGGTAGAAGCCGCTCACGGCGGTGCCCTCGCACGTGAAGTTCGCATCGTCGCTGCGGACGTTCGGCACATCGGGCAGGTTCGGCGGGTTGTCCGCCCGCACGAACTTGACGGTGCTGAGGGCGGGAACCGCCAGCGGGCGCACGGTGGCCGTATCGGCGCACAGCCCGGTGGCCTCGTCGTAGCTCGGCACGCACTCGTCGAGCGGCTCGGCCACGTCGATCGTCGCCGTGTTGGTGACGGAGTCGTTCGGCGTGAGGCCAGGCCGCAGCATCATGCGGAGGGTGATCGTGTAGGTCTGGCCGGGCTCGAGCACCGAACCCTGGGGCATCGTGAAGACGATGCTCGTGCCGAGGTCCTGGACGTCGACGTCGTCGGGGTCGGTGGGGAGCGGATCGCCGTTCGGCGGCGTCGGCGCTGCGCCCGTGAGCGCGAACGACCACGGCGGCACGCTGGGATCGCGGTCGGGGTTGAAGACCAGCTGCGGCTCGCCGGTCGCGGTGAGCGGCAGCTCGTCGGTGAAGACGACGTCGGTCAGCGCCCGCTCGCCGGTGTTCGTGTACGCGAGGGTGAACGGGATCTCGACGCCGGGCCGCACGTCGCCGGTGGGCGACTTCACGACGTTGACGGATGCCTCGAGGTGCAGGTTGCGGTACTCCGCCTCGGCCGTGTCGTCGTCTTCGAGTCGTCCGGACCCGACATCGGCAGAGAAGCCCTTGACCGCGACCGTGTCGAAGAAGACGCCGGCATCCTGCTCGCCGGGGGCCGGGACCTGGTCGCTCCGCGTCGTCGGCGTGGGCTCACCCGTGCGCAGTTCCGCACGCCGCTCGACGAGGAACGGCACGTTGATGATCGGGTTGACGGGGTTCTGCCAGCCGAGCTCCGACGCCGACCAGAAGTTGAAGCGGAGCCCGTGCAGGGTGCTCGGCGCGCCCTCGAGGAACGCGATCGCCGCCGCGACCGACAGGTCGCCGCTGCGTGGCATGCACGTCCACGTCCCGCCGACCGTGCCCGCGATCACGTTCGCGTCGGTGAAGTCGCCGCCGTCGAGGTAGCAGGCCTGGACCCGCGCCACGGGCGGCGGGAGCTGCCACAGCGGGTCCGGGCCGACGAAGTCCATCGCGTTCCAGAACGTCGGGTCGTCGTCCGTCATCTCGATCGTGTACGCGCGAGCCGAGCCGCCGGGCTGACCGGTGAGGGTCACGGTCACGGGCGAGAAGTCGTTCTCCTTCTGCGCATCGGGCGAGATCGTCTTGCCGGCGTACACCGAGAAGGTCGGCTCCTCCAGTGCGATCGACGCGCTGGCGTCGTCGCACGCGAAGCGGTCACCGTCGTGCGGCGGGCATTCGAAGAACGGGTCCACGTCGGCGATGACGCCCTCGGCGGTGTTGGCGATCGGCGAGTCGCCGACCGACACGCGCTCCGAGGTGCCCTGCCAGAACGGCCGCAGGCGGAGGTCGAACTCCACGACGCCCGCGGCGTTCGACGCGATGCGGCCGGTGTACGTCACCTGCACGCCCGAGACGTCGCACGGGATCGTGTTCGGCACCAGGGCGAGAGCCTCGGCCCGCGTCAGTTCGACCGGGTCGCCGCCGAAGCACGACAGCGTGACCACCGTGTCCGTCGCTCCCGACGGCACGTCGATGCGCACGAAGTTGTTGAACGTGAATGCCTGGAACGGGTCCTGCCGGCGGTCGGTCACCGAGCCCGGAGCGGTGTCGGTGATCTGCAGCATGTCGACCTTCGCGGGCGTCGTGTTCCGTGTGGTGACGGTGATCCGGCTGAGCGGGTACTGGCTCGGGAGGACGCTGGGATCGGTCGGCACCGCGAGGGGGCCGCCCTGCCAGTTCTTGTCGGTCGTGGTGGTGAGCGGGACGTCGACGATCAGGACGTCGTCCTGATCGTTCGCCGACAGCGGGTCACCGCCGTCGGCCGGGATCCCCGTCGCGTTGGCGGTGTTGCGGACGACGCCGTTCGTCGTGAGGTTGTACAGCTCATCGCCGAGCACGGCTGTGCCGTCGCTGCGGCGCTCGTCGCGCACCTGCCACACGAGCGTCACCGGCCGGTCGTTCGAGAACGAGCGGGCGACGCCCGAGCCCACCGGCGGAGCGGTCGGGTCGCCGGCCGACGCGGCCGCGCGGTCGGGGCTCTCGACGAACGTGAGCTTGACACCCACCGTCGAGGCCCGCTCTGCCGTCGTCAGGTTCATCCCGGGGAACTGCCCGACGCACAGCGGGTCGCACGGGTTGTTCGTGGCGGTCACCCAGGCGGTGCCGTTGTAGAGCTGCACGGCCTGCACGGCGTCGTACGCGATGAGGGGATCCGTCGCCGTCGTGATGGCGTTGATGCGCGTCAGGTCGAGCGCGTTGTAGAGCGACGCCGTGATCGCTGTCGTCTCGGGTGCCGCGATGTCGGTGATCTCGACACGCTCGAGGTTCGAGTACCCACCGGTCGACCAGCGCAGCGTCGAGGGGATCGTGTCGCCCGAGCGCGCGATGACGGACTTGATGCCACCCGAGCTCGACGTGCCGAAGGACTTGTCGATGATGTCGCCGTTGCCGGCGTCCGGCGGGATGAGCTCGAGGACAGGGCAGTCGTCGGGCGGGAGCACGGCCTGCCCGTCGGGCACGCTCGGGTTCGCGCTCGAGGCATCGGTCTGCGCGCAGTTCGGCACGAAGGTGCTCTCGTCGTCGCTGAACGGCGGCACCTCCGTGTAGCGGCCGTCCGCTCGGAGCGACGAGGTGAAGTTCGGCGCGAAGTCGGTGCCGGGAGCGAAGCCGCCGGCGTCACCCGTGTAGTCGTAGACGAACCGCACCCCGCCCGCGACGTCGCCGATGTCGGACGGCACCTGCTGCGAGTAGATCGTCGGCCCGGCGATCGGTCCGGCGAGGGTCTCCCACGTGCCGGTCGTCGTGTCGTAGTACTCGATCGTCAGCGTGGAATCGGCCGGCACCGGCGTCTGCGTGATCGCGGTGAGGTCGAACGCGTTCCACCACGGGTCGCCCTCCACGGGGTCCTCGGGATCCTGGATCACGACCTGCTGCGCGCGGCCCGTCGTGCCGGTCGGGTTGTCCGGCGGCGAGGGGCGCTCGGTGAGGCCGCCGTTCAGCGTGACCGTGACGACTTCGCCCGGCACCGCGAGGATCGGCGTGGGCCGGATCTGCTTCGAGATGTACGGCTCGATGACCTCGTCGTAGATGTAGAGGTCGTCGCCGGCCTCCGCCGTGCCCGTGGCACCGGCGTTCTCCCCCTCGACGGCGATGAGGTTGGGCACCGTCAGCGGCAGCCCGGTCAGATCGGGATCGGTGTCGACCGTGAACGGGATCTCGGTCTCGGCGCCCGGGGTGATGTCGCCGGTGAACGTGACCTCGAACGCGACGATGTCGGCCGGGTCGACGCCGTCGGGAAGAGCCGGCACGGTGTTGTCGGCGAACGGCACCGTCACCGTCGAACCACCCGCGAGCGTGTAGACGACCTCGCCCGACGTCGCACCGGCCGGCCAGTCCACCGGCCCCGTGAAGCCTCCGAACGTGTACGCCGCGGGGAAGGTCCCGGTCGCGGGCTCGCGGATCGTCAACGTGTCGATCGGGATCGTCGAGGCGTTGCGCCCGCCGATCGTGACGGTCGTCGACTCGCCCGCGATCACGAGATCGGGGTCGAACGACTTGCTCGCAGCCACCGTGACGGTGTTCTGGCGCAGCGTGAACTGCGCGTCCGCCTCGCCGGTGGCGGTCTCGTCGCCGATCGCGACAGTCGACCGCACGTCGTTGGGCACCGTGGATCCGTCGGGCTCGGAGGCCGCAGCATCCGTCACCGCCAGATTCAGGGCGACGGAGCCCGAGGCGCCCGCGGGGATCGCCCCGTGGAAGGTCACGCGCGTGCCCTTGACCTCGTCGGGCGTGACTCCTGCCGGAAGCGTCCCGCCGGGCGCCTCGACCCAGTCCGGCGCGACATAGACCTCGTACGTGGTGAGGGCAGGATCGGCTCCGGTGGGAGGAGTCACCGTGCCGAACGAGGCGAAGGCGAGCGAATCGAAGGGGTTCGGCGCGGCTTCGGGGTCGACGGGATCCTGGATCGACAGCGACTCGACTGTCGCGTTCGAGGTGTTCGTGCCGCCGAGGGCGGCCGACACCGCGGCTCCGGGCGCGGCGATGGCCTCGGTCGGGGTGAAGGTCTTGGTGGCCGTGGTCGCGAGCTCCAGCGGCACGATCGGCGTCACCGGCGCGACGGCGTCCTCGTCGGCGAAGTTCGTGCCCTCGATCGTCGCTTCGTTGATCACCGGCGTTCCACTGACGTCGTACGACGCGTCGGCGGGCAGCTGCGCGGTGATCTCGACGATGCCCGTCGTGTTGTCGAGGATGCCCACCGTGCCATCGCCGAGCGGTGTCGTCCACGTCACCGTCACGGTATTGCCGTCGATGACCGGTTCGGCGGCGGTGTTGGCGCCGCCGCCGACCACGGCCTCCACCACGACGAACGGCGCCGGCACGACGTCGGTGAGCACCGCGCCGCGGCAGCCCAGGTCGGTGATGGCCGAGCAGCCGACCGTCAGCGTGTAGGTGAAGGTCTCGCCGGGCGCGACCTCGGTGACCGACGCTGTCTTGTCGAGCGTCGCGACGGCGGTGATGTCGACCGGCTGCGGGTCGGGCAGGATCGGGGCGGCCACGGCTGCCGGTGCGATCAGCGTCGCGACGGCGACCGCGAGGATCGTGACGGATGCTGCGATCCTCGAGCGCGCTTTGGAGAACAAGAGACCCCCCGGTCCACTGTCGCTTGCTACGAATGGGCCGGTCACACACCAGAAGTCACGACCGGATTCATACCTCGCGGTCAGCCTAGCCAGGCTTGTCGGCGCGCCGCCAGTGTGGCTGGCGTTACTGGTGTGACGACAGACGCATCGGGGGGCAGCATCCGTCCCCTTAACTAGACTTGAGGACTATGTCGAAGGTCCTCCAGTCCCTGCCCGTCGGCGAGCGCGTCGGCATCGCCTTCTCTGGGGGACTTGACACCTCCGTGGCCGTCGCGTGGATGCGCGACAAGGGTGCGATCCCCTGCACCTACACCGGCGACCTCGGTCAGCCCGACGAGGACGACATCGACGCGATCCCGAGCCGTGCGCTCGAGTACGGCGCCGAGGTCTCGCGCCTCGTCGACTGCAAGCCCGCGCTCGTCGAAGAGGGCTTCGGCGCCCTCGCGTGCGGCGCGTTCCACATCCGCTCGGGCGGCCGCACCTACTTCAACACCACGCCGATCGGCCGCGCCGTCACCGGCACCCTCCTCGTGCGGGCCATGAAGGAGGACGGCGTCGACATCTGGGGCGACGGCTCCACCTACAAGGGCAACGACATCGAGCGGTTCTACCGCTACGGCCTGCTCGCGAACCCCGCCCTGCGCATCTACAAGCCGTGGCTCGACGCCGACTTCGTCACCGAGCTCGGCGGCCGGCAGGAGATGAGCGAGTGGCTCGTCGAGCACGGCTTCCCGTACCGCGACTCCGCCGAGAAGGCGTACTCGACCGACGCGAACATCTGGGG
>JAVBUG010000015.1:0-8239 GCA_031555515.1 Microbacterium sp.
CTTCGCGACCGCGCTCGATGCCGGCGAGGCGACCTTCGTCTACGCCCTCGTCGATGTGTGCGACGACCGCTGGCAGCGCGGCTCGCGCCCGATGCTGCGGATCGTCTCGACGGACGGCTCGGACCGCCGGGCGGTCGGGACGACGTGGCCGGCCGGCTGGCTGCGCGTCGCGGTCGATCTCGACGGATGGCTCGGGCGGAGGTCGATCGCGGCGATCGAGATCTCGACCGAGATGCCTGAGGACGCCTCCGACGACGCCGTGATGCCGCGAGGCGCCGACGAGCTCACCGGCGGGTTCCACCTCGGCGAGGTCGGCATCAGCACCGCCCGCCGCACCTGGTGATCCCGACGCACGATCCATTTCACACCCAGAGAGGCACCGATGCCTGACACCTTGATCCAGTTCCGCGCCGAGACGGCAGGGATCACGCTGACCGCCCTCGATGGGTGGGGTGCGACAGACCCCGATGGGCGGCGCCTCGGCGCCAACACGTATCACCTGACGCTCGACGACAAGCCGTTCCCCGCGGTCTCCGGCGAGCTCATCCTGCAGCGCTACCCGGCCGACGAGTGGCGCGATGCCTTGCTCGCGATGCGCGACGCCGGCTGCACCGTCGTCTCGTCCTACCTCTTCTGGGGGCTCGTCGAGCCTCGGGCGGGCGAGTTCGACTTCACCGGGTCGAACGACATCAGTCGCTTCGCCGAGCTGTGCGCCGAGCTGGGTCTGCTGTTCGCGCCGCGCATCGGCCCCTTCGACAACTCGGAGTACCTGCTGGGTGGGCTGCCGCCGTGGCTGTACGGCATGCCGCTGGTCGAACGCTCGAACGACCGGCTGTACCTCGAGCGCGTGCGGCTCTACTTCGAGAAGGTGGCGGAGCAGCTCCGCGGACTCTACTGGTCGGACGGCGGCCCGATCGTGATCGTGCAGCTCGAGAACGAGCTCTCGCACGCGCCCAATGATTGGCGAACGCTGTTCGGCTACACCGCCACCGATCACCGGGGGCCGGAGGACGGGGCCACGTTCGGCGCGCACATGTCGGCACTGCGCGAGACTGCGATCGGGGCCGGGATCACGCCGCCCTTCTTCGCGATGACGGCGTGGGGACTGCCGGACGCCGTCGGGTCGGAGGACTTTCTGCCCACGTACGGGGCCTATATGGACCTGCATCCGCAGCCGGGCGGCAACCACGTGCTCACGACGTTCCAGGGCGGCGAGTATCCCTACCGCGGGCAGCGGCCGACGGCGTTCTGCGAGCTCGGCACCGGTTCCCCGGCACGCGCGGACTACCGGCCGATGACTGCGGCAGGATCCGTAGTGACGACGGCGATCACGCGGTTCGCGTCCGTCGAGTCGCTCTTCCTGGGCTACTACCTCTACCACGGCGGCACGAACCCGGTGCGGGGCGACGGGTTCGGCTGGACGACGAAGGAGCCGAACTTCCCCCTGCGCTCCTATGACTTCTGGGCGCCCGTCAGCGAGTTCGGCGAGCGCCGCGAATCCTTCCATCGGCTGCTGCCTCTCAACCTGTTCGTCCGCGAGTTCGGTGCAGATCTCGCACCCACGCAGGTCGTCGAGCCACAGCATCCGGTGATCGATCCGGAGGATGATCGCCTTCGCACGATCCTTCGCGCCGACCACGGCACGGGATTCCTCTTCTATGTGAACTACGGCAACAACATCCCGCTCCCGGACCGGGAGGATGTCGGATTCGAGGTCGCGCTCGCGGACGGCACGGTGGCCTTCCCGCGCCGCTCCGCGCTGCGCATCGCCGGCGGCGCCGTCGGCATCCTGCCGGTCGGGCTGTCGCTCGGGGCGGGGCTCACACTGGCCTCGGCGACCGCTCAGCCGCTGGCGCGGCTCGGCAGCGACGGCACGCCGGTCGTGGTGTTCCACGCCGACGCGACAGACGTCGAGTTCACGGTCGCCGGCGTCACGACGGACGACGTCACGGGCGCCGAGCGCGTGTTCGCGGAATCGGATGGCGTGACGGTCGTCGTCGCAGTGGCCGGTGGTGCAGAGTTCCAGGTGCGCGGTCCGGCGGGCGCCGCGACCCTCGTGGTGATCCCGACCGCCCATGCCGAGTCCAGCGCGCTCGTGCCCACCGCCTCGGGCACGCGGCTTCTCACGACGGATGCCGAGCTCAGCCGGGTCGACGACGCGGTCGTGCTCTCCCGCATCGTGCGCATCGGCGAAGGGCCTTCGACGGCCGTGCTCCGTCGCCCAGGAGCGGGTGACGACGTCGCCCTCACGCTCCCGGCCACGGTCGCCGCGCCGCCGATCACCGTCAGGTCGCTCTCGGAGGGACGCGCGCTTCTCACTGCGTCAAACCCCGGCGCCGACCTCGACGAGCTGTGGCTGGATGTCGCGTACTCGGGCGACATCGTGCGGCTCTTCGACGCCGCGACCGGGCTGCTGGTCGGCGACGACTTCTCTCGAGGCATCCCGTGGCGCGTGAAGCTCGGACGCTTCACCGAGCAGCTGCGAGGTGCCGGACTGCAGCTGCGCGTCGAGCCCGTCTCGACGCGCGTCGAGGTGCCCAACGACGAGGGGATCCTGCTCGACCACGCCGAGCAGCCCGTGAGCGACGCCCGAATCGACGACCTCGCGTTCCTGCAGCGGGTCTCGCGCGCGGTTCCGATCGCCGACCTGTTCCCGGAGCGCTGATGGCCGGCACATGGGGCGAGGTCACGGTGCGGCGAGGCCCGTCGGGGATGCCTCTCATCGAGGCGGCCGACGAAGCGGCGGCCTTCTTCGGACTCGGCTATGCACAGGCGTGCGACGACCTCGAAGGACTGCTGCGTCAGTTCCTGCTCGTCCGCGCGGAGCTGTCGCTGGCGGACCCCGACGCCGGCGCGCGGGACGACAATCAGCGGCGCTGGCGCGTCCATGACGAGGCACGAACGGCGTACGAGTCACTTCCCGCCAGGATGCAGGAGTGCTACCGCGCGTTCACGGCGGGCATCGCCGAGCGCGTGGCAGAGGTTCCCGAGCTCGTGCCGGCCTGGGCGCCGCCGCTCGACCCGTGGCTGCCGATCGGGGTCAATCGCACGGTGATGCTGTTCTGGGTGATCGCCGACGCCGTCGCGGCGCTGCGCGTGGCGGGCGTCGAGCTGCCGCCGGTCGTGTCCGAACTGGACCGCACGCCGATGACGCCCGGATCCAACGCGTGGGTGCTCACCCCGCCCCGTACCGCCGACGGCGCGACGATCCTCGTAAGCGACCCGCACCTGCCGTTCGGCGACGTCTACGCGATGCACGAAGCCACCATCGTCACGCCGTCGCTCCACTACACCGGCTTCACCTTCCTCGGCGCGATGCTGCCCGCGCTGGCGCACAACGACGCGGTGGCCTGGGGGTGCACCACGGGCGGCCCGCGGGTCTCGGACGCATACCGGGTTCCCGACCTGGGTCACGAGGAGCTGACGATCAACGGGCTCCGCTCCCCCGTGATCGCGCGACAGGACGGCTGGGCCTACGCCATCTGCAGTCCGTACACGGACACGATCGCAGAGACGGAGTCGCAGCTGCTCGCAATGCTCCGCACCCGATCGGTGGCCGAGTTTCGCACCGTGCTGGCGCGTCGCGCCTTCCCTCCGCAGAACATCCTCGCCGCCGATCGCGACGGCGCAAGCCTTTACGTGCGCACCGGGCGGGTGCCCCGACGGGCCGCGACGGCCACGGGCATCCTCGATCTTTCGCAGACATGGAACGGCTACCTGGACCCCGACGAGCTCGTGCACCTCGACGGCGCGCCGTCGGGCTACCTCCAGAACTGCAATTCCGCGCCCGACACCGTCGCCCCCGAAGTCTGCACTGACGACTGGCACAGAGACGCGTTCCATGATGTGCCCGGCCGCCAGACCTCCCGCAGCGAGAGGAGCATCGAACTGCTGGCCGGCGCCGTCGGCGTCGACGCCGAGAGCGTGAAGGCCTGGGCAGTGGAGGACCGGTGGCCCGACACCCCGCGCTGGCGCGAGGCACTGGCGGCCGCGGTCTCGTCGGACCCTGCGCGCGTGGCAGGCTGGAGCGACGAGCGCACGGCGTTCGCCGAGGACCTCCTCGCGTTCGACGGCAGCGCCTCGCCCGACTCCACGCGAGCCACCGCATGGCTCGCCTGGCGAACCGCGGTGGCGCAGACACCGTTGGACCCGGCCGGGCTTCGCGCACTCGTGGATTCGCTCGATCCCGGGCTGCTGCTCGACGCCGTCGAGCGCGCCGCCATCGATCGGCGCCCCTACGGCGACGTGCACCGTATGGCCTCGGGCGAACCGGGCAGAGGCGGCGCGTTCACGGTGCGGCCGTCCGCCGACGGCGACGTGCAGCCCTCACTTCAGGTGCCCCTTCGGGCGACGTACTTCAAGGACGACGTCGCGTTCGCCGGCGGCCCCGCGCTGCGCATCGTGAACTTCGACGCGACCGGGATGACCTCGTGGAGTCTGCTGCTGCCACGACAGGCGGCCGCGTTCTCACGGGGCGACGTGCTGCCGACGCCGTTCCGCGCCACGGACGCAGACGTCGAACGCTCCTTCCCTGCGCGGGCAGCGACTTCAGAAGACACGATCGCAGCGTCCCGCTTCCATCCGGACCTCCTCGCTGCGGAAGATCTTCCCCGCGTGCCTGTTCGCGCGAAGGACCTTCCGACGATCCAGGCGCAGTGGCCGATCGCGCAGCCTGCGCCCGCCGATGTCGAGATCGTCGACGTCAACGCCGCCGGTGTCCACGAAGCGCCCCGCGTTCGGCTGCGCCTGTATCGGCCCAGCGCACATGGGCACGATACTCCCGTCCTCTACTGGATGCACGGCGGCGGATACCTCGCGGGCGATCCCGAGAGCGACGACCCGATCGCGATCGACATCGTCCGCCGGCTCGGCATCGTCGTCGTATCGGTGCGATACCGTCTCGCACCCGCCCATCCCGCCCCTGCCGCCCTCGAAGACGCATACTCCGGACTCGCCTGGATCTACCGCAATGCGGCCGAGCTCGGTGTAGACCCGACGCGAGTCGCCATCGGCGGCGGGAGCGCCGGGGCCGGACTCGCGGCCGCGCTTGCTCAGCTGACTCACGATCGCGCGGAGTACCGCCCCATCTTCCAGCTGCTCGTTCAGCCCATGCTCGACGACCGCACCGCGGTGCGCACCGACCTCGATCTCACCTTCGTGCGCGGCTGGGAGGCCGAAAGCAACCGGTTCGCGTGGGAGGCTTACCTCGGGCAGCCGCCCGGTTCAGAGCACGCGCCCGAATACGTCGTTCCCGCGCGCCGCGACAACCTGTCAGGACTCCCGCCCGCGTGGCTCGGCGTGGGCACTCTCGACCTGTTCTTCGAGGAGGACATCGACTACGCCCGCCGGCTCCAGCTCGCGGGCGTGTCGTGCGAGACTCACGTAGTGCCGGGCGCGTTCCACGGATTCGAATCCATCTTTCCCGACGCGCCGGTTTCGAGGTCCTTCGTCACGACCGCCGTGGGTGCGCTCGCGGCGGCGCTCGGCGTCGCCGACCGGGCGAAGGACACGGTCGACAGCCGGTGATAGCGAGGATCGAGCGCATGCGCGTCACCCACCTTCGCGGAACCCCGCGAGCCGTCCATGGCCGGATGTGATCGATGCCGTCCTTGAAGGACACCGGCCGGGTTTCGAAGCGCCGACGCGCGAAGATCCGATCGTCGTCGACGCCTGCGAGTCGGATGACCCTGCGCGTTCTCGAGAGGTGGCCTCGATGATCCTTCGGCTGAGCCAGTCACGACGCATCCGTCGAGTCGCGGCATTCCCGCCTGCATCGTGCTCACGGGGATGCCCGGAGCCGGGAAGTCCACCGTCGCTGACCTGCTGGCCCGCAGCCTGCCCCAGGCGGCACGCGTGAGCGGCGACGTGGTGGCCGGGATGATCCGTGGCGGAAGAGTGTGGGCCCTCGGCGAGCCTGCCGACGAGGCTCGTCGACAGGTAGACCTGACGTACCGCAACCAGGCGATGCTCGCGAACAGCTTCGCCGCCGCCAGGTTCACCGCGGTGATCGAGGCGGTCATCCCCGATCGGGAGCAGCTGGATCTGATCGTCGAGCTGCTCGACCCGGCTCCGCACCTGGTCGTCCTGGCACCTGGCATCGCGAGTTGCCGCTCGAGGAACGCGACGCGCGCGGAGGACGAGCGCTGGGAGTTCACCAGCTACGAGTCGCTCGAAGCCTCGATGATCGAAGGTTACGGCGAGGTGGGGGTCTGGCTCGATACGGCCGATCTCACGCCGCAGGAGACTGTCGAGATGATCCGCACCGCGCTCGAGTCGACCTCGCACTGATCCCTCAGACGCCTGTCGAGGTTCTCGCGGCGCGCAAGTCGTGGCCCGGCAGACGCCCGGCCACGACTCGGCACTTCACTAGGAGGTGTACGCCACCGACGGAGCCCAGCTCACGGTGCCGGCACCGGCGGGCACCACGAACCGGAGCACGTCGCCGGCCGCGACGCTGATCCCGTCAGCCGCCGTGGCGACCCCCGTGGTATTCGCCGCGACGGAGCTGACCGCGACGCCGTTGCGCGTGACCGTCACCCCCGGCGTGCCGGAGTTCGCGACCGCGTACCCGCGCACGCTCACCGTTCCCGCCACCGGGGCGGTCCAGGTCAGGGCCGCCGCGCTCGTCGACGACGGCGCGAGTGTGAAGCGGCCGATCGTCACACCCGATCCGGAGTAGGTCGCGGTCGACGAGGCGTACGTAAGCGCGGTCCACGTCGATCCGGATCCTCGCTGGTAGCCCCACGGCGAGGCTCCGAACTGTGCGGCGGACTGCGACGCCTTCGACCCGGTCGTCACGACGACGTTGTCTGCGGCCACGGTGAAGCCGGCCGTGGTGCCGCCGGCGCTCGCCGTGATCGTCCCGCCGGGCTGGTACGCGACGTTCTTGGTCACGTTCACCTGCACGGGGCTGTCACCGCCCAACTGCGCGATCGCACCGTGGCCGTTCGCGCCGTTGCCGTAGAACGCGTTCGACGAGACGACGTGGTTCGTCGAGAAGTCGGCGCTGCCGTGGATGGCGAGGAACTCGATGGCCGCTCCGTAGTTGTCACCGAAGTAGCTGCCCGCGATGGTCACGTCGTTGGTCATCGCCTCGAGGTCGATGCCGCACATGTCGGGGCTTCCCGTGTTCGGGGTGTTCACCACCATGCTGTTGACGAACCGCACATGGTTCACCCGGCCGAGGAACACCGCCGTCGTGCCGACCGCCGTGTAGCAGGAGCCCTCGGTGTCGAAGACCGAGTCGCGTACCACGACGCTGCTCGCGTACTGCAGCGTGAGCCCGGCGCACGGCACGCCGTTGCCGGGGTTGCCGACGGGCACATTCGCATCGTCGTGCGTCTGGGTCACCGCATCCACCAGCACGTTCGTGAAGGTCTTCGACCCCTCGAAGCCGGGCGTCGGCGTCGCGGGCATATCTGTGAAGGCGCCCTGGCTGACGGTGGCGATGCCCTGCGCGTTGTGCGTTGTGGTGACGCGGGCGAAGGTGAGTCCGTCGAGGGCGGTCTGGGTGATGGACTGCGTCGCGGTCGAGCGCACGAGGATGCCGATCTGAACGCTGTCGTGCACCGACAGGTCGGAGAAGGTCAGCGCACGGTGGTTCAGCGACGTGTAGGTCGCCATGATGCCGTACGAGAGTGCGCCGAGCCCCGCTGACGTCTTCGCCCCGATGTCGAGGTTCGAGATCACCGCGTAGTCGGGGTTCGTGAGCGCCAGCCCGGTGCCGGTCGAGGTGGCCAGGATTCGCGGCAGCGCTCCGGCGCCGTACGCACCGATGGTGGCGACGCCGCTCGCGGTGCCCGCGAGCGTGGGACTCAGCTGCTGCGACCATGACGCGCCTCGGGCGAGCAGCAGGCTGTCGCCGGCACCGAGGGTGAGCGCGTTCGCCGGGGTGAAGGTGCACCACGGCGCCGTGGCGCTGGTGCCCGTCCCGGAGTCCGAGCAGTTCGAACCAGTGGAGTTGTTGACGTAGTGGGTCGTGCCGGCTGCGAACGCGGGCGCGGGGGCACCCGTCATTCCGAGCGCGATGATGCTCGCAGCCGCGGCCAGCGCGATCGTGCGAACGGTCGGACGGGACAGGTTCATGTCGTGCTCCCTCACTGGAACGGACTGGATGGATGCTGTGCGTGCGTGTGGTGCGGGACCCCCGAGGTGGCCGCGCCACAACACAGGCGGGCTCGCGCGGCCACGGGCGGGGGGGGGGGTGGGTGAGGGGCCCGGGGGCCGGCAGCGGCGCGCC
>JAVBUG010000083.1:0-12720 GCA_031555515.1 Microbacterium sp.
TCGCTGGTGGACGAGGAGATCATCGCGGCGCTTTATGAGGCGTCCTCGGCGGGGGTGCGCGTGCGGCCCCACGCCCACCACATCAGGCCCGCCGCGAGCAGCAGCTGCAGCGTCATGCCGATGAACCAGCTCGGCGTCGACTGATCGACGATCTCGGCCGGAGTGCGCTGCTCACCCTGCGGTCCGGGCGCGCAGTCGTCCCATCGCTGCTCGAGCTCGGGGGGCTGCTGGGCGGCGCGCACGCCGAACTTGATCTGCCCGAAGAGGTCGTTCGGGTTGCCGTACTCGTCGTATTGCGTCGGCGTCGCGTCGGCGAGGATCACGAACGGGTTCGCCGCGAGCAGCCACCACACGTGGTCGAACCGCGGCACGTCGTACGTCGACGTCTGCCACTCGCCGCACCGCACCTCGATGTCGTCGTCGCAGGGATACGCTTCGCTCGGCATCTCGCCGGGCATGCAGGGGAAGCCGTCGCCCGTGTAGTCGTCGTACTCGATCGAACGGTAGTGGTTGGTCACCTCCGACCGGATCGTCATGCCGACGAGCGCGAACGCGATCAGCGTGCCGACGACGAGCGCCGCGACGACCAGGTAGGTCGTGGCGACCGAGAACAGCGGGCGGGACAGGATGCCGCTGAGCGCGACGCCGATCGCCGAGATGATGCCGACCTCGAACACCAGCACGAGCAGTGAGACCGTGATCGTCGCCGGCGCTCCCCCGCCCCCGACCGTCGCGATCACGAGGAACGGCACCGACACCGCGACGAACGCGAGACCCGTGATCCAGGCGGCGAGGAACTTGCCGATCAGGATCTCGAAGGTCGTCGCCAGCGTGACCTGGACGGGCGCGAGGGTCGCAGCATCCCGATCTCCGTTGATCGCGTTGCCGCTCAACGTGGGTGATACGAGCACCACCAGCAGCAGCGTGATGTACACGATCGTGGAGTAGATCGCTCCGCCCGGCTGGAAGGCCGACCCCCACGCGAGGAACGACAGCCCGGTGACGATCGCGAGCAGCACCGCGAAGACGCCGATGAGCACGTACCAGGCGATGCTCCGGGTGCGCTGCGTCAGCTCGAGGCCGATGATGGTGCCGAGACGCTGACCGTTCACGACGTCGCCTCGCTCTCGTCGTCGCCCGAGGCCGGGGGTTCGGACGGGGGTGGGGCTTGCGGCGGTCGTCCGTCGCCGAGATCGAGGAAGGTCCGCTCGAGCGCGCCCTGCGCGGCCGCGAACTCGACCACGTCGAGTCCGGAGCCGACGAGGTCGCGCAGGGCCGCGGCCGCGGCATCCTCCGATTCGAACGACACCATGACATCGCGGCGGTCCACGCCCAGGCTCTCCGCGGGGATCCGCAGCGCGTCCGCCACGCTCTGGAGGGCGACGGATGCCTCGGCCCCGGCGATCCGCACGCGCCACGGGCGCGCGCGGCGCGACGCCGCCTCGACGCGGGCGGGGTCGACGGTCACGCCGGCCATCAGGAAGACGGCGTCGTCGACGACCTCCTCGAGCTCCGACAGGATGTGGCTCGACACGAGCACGGTGCGCCCCTCGGCGGCGAAGCGCCGCAGCAGCAGGCGCAGGTCGATGCGCGCCTGCGGGTCGAGACCCGACGCCGGCTCGTCGAGGAGCAGCACGCGCGGGTTGTGCACGAGGGCCCTCGCGAGTCCGAGCCGCTGCTTCTGGCCCCGCGACAGCACGCGGGCGGGCGCATCGGCGAGATCGACCAGGCCCACCTCGGCGAGAAGGGCGTCGGCGCGGACGGATGCCTCGGCCCGCGGCATCCCGTACAGCCGCGCCGTGACGGCCAGCGTCTCACGGGAGCTGAGCGAGTTCCAGGCGCCGAGCGCGTCGGGCATCCAGCCGAGCAGCGCGCGGGCCGCCTGCGGGTCGGTGACGGGGTCGACGCCGTCGATGCGGATCGAGCCGGCGTCGGGCGCCAGCAGCGACGCGAGCATGAGCAGCAGCGTGGTCTTGCCGGAGCCGTTCGGCCCGACGAGACCGGTGACCCGGCCGGCGTGTGCCCGCAGCGTCACGTTGCGCACGGCCTGCACGTCGCCGAACGCACGACGAACTCCCTGCACGACGATGCCGGGCTCGGCGGGGGCTGCGGGGGCCGGCGGGGTCGCGGTCGGCGTGCTCACGCGCCCCACCCTAGCGACCCTGGGTGACGCGGTCGCGAGTCGAAGAGACTCCGAGTGTCAACACACGCGGAATCACGCGAGCGATCCCGCGTGTCGCGCCACCTGAAGCTCGAGCCCCGCATCTCGGGGGTCGCAACACGCGGGATCGCCCGCAGGACTCCGCGTGTCGCGCCACCTGAACCGGCGCCGAACTCAGGAACGGAAGAACTCGACCCCGAGGTCGGGGTGATCGACGAAGACGCCGTCGACGCCGGACTCCCGGATCACGGCCCACTCGGACTCCCAGTCGCCGAACGCCGCCGGGCCGCCGCGCCCACGGAACTGCCCGATCAGGAACCGGTTCTCGGGGCGGCAGGTCCAGGTGAACACGCGCAGCCCGCGCTCGTGCGCGTCGGCGACGACGGGCGACGGCCCTGCGGTGCGTCCGAGCCGGTCGGGGCGGAGGATCGTGCGCTTGTCGACGCTGATCCCGTCCACCCGCCCGGCCAGCGCGTCGAGCCCCGCGGGCGCAGCGGTCTGCCGGTACGTCAGCGCCGCCTTGCCGTGCGCGCTGAAGAGGTCGAACGGACGCCCCGCGTCTTCGAGGAGATACACATAAGAGCCACGGATGCCGCGTTCCTGCAGCGCGAACAGCACCGTCGACTCGAACGACTCGATCGTGAGCGGCAGCTCGCCCGACGCCCAGCCCGCGTCGCGCAGCTCCGCGTCGACCAGCGCGGCGACGTCCCAGCCGATCGACGCGAAGTACGTCGAGTGCTTGATCTCGAGCACGACGCCGATCTCGCGGCCGAACTCGAGCGAGGCCTTCCGCACCGCATCGAGCACGTCGCGCAGCCGCAGCACGGGCTGCTCGCCGTCGAAGCTCGCGCTCGTGGGCCGGACGTCGGCGATCCGCTCGCGGCAGCGCAGCGTGGCCAGCTCGTCCCACGTGAAGTCCTCGGTGAACCAGCCCGTCAGCTCGGCGCCGTCGACGTACTTGGTCGCGTGCCGGTCGGCGAACTCGGGCCGGTCGGCGACGTCGGTGGTGCCCGAGATCTCGTTCTCGTGCCGCACGACGAGCACGCCGTCCTTCGAGACCACGACGTCGGGCTCCACGGCGTCGACGCCCATCTCGAAGGCGAGGGCGTACGACGAGCGCGAGTGCTCGGGCCGGTAGCCCGGAGCACCGCGGTGTCCGATCACGAGGGGAGGTCGGCGGGGCACCGTTTCAGCGTAACCACGGGCACCGGCAGAACCCGGGGCCGCAGCATCCGTTCATAGTCCTCTCACAGCACCGACCCGTGCCCGGTCACGGCCCGTCGGATAGTGTTGATCAACAGCATCGTGCTGGGATTCCCTTGACATTGGAGTGTGAGAGCAGTGGCCCTCAACAACCCCGCGTTCAACAACCCGGCCTTCCAGGACCCGAAGGCCGTTCAGACCTACCCCGGCGGTTCGCAGGCGGCGAACCTGGGCGGGCAGACGCAGTTCGCGACGGCGCAGCGTGCCGGGACGGATGCCGCGGCCCAGGCGCAGCTCGAAGGCATGTACGCGGCACCGTCCGCGGGTGCCGTCGAGACCGGCCGCATGTCGTACGAAGACACCATCTGGAAGACCGTCGGCCTGTTCGCGGTCCTTCTGATCACCGCCGCCGTCGGCTGGGTGTGGACGATGGCGGGCGTCACCCCGGCGAACCCCGATCCCTCGATCCTCCCCTGGATGATCGGCGCACTCGGCGGCTTCGTGCTCTCGCTCGTCGTGATCTTCACCTCGCGCAAGAAGATCCGCCCGGCGCTCATCTTCGCCTACGCCGCCTTCGAGGGCCTCTTCGTGGGCGCGATCTCGGCCTTCTTCGAGTTCCTGTGGCCCGGCATCGTCGTGCAGGCGACGCTCGCGACCTTCGCGGTCGTCGGCGTGACGCTCGCCCTCTTCGCCAGCGGCAAGATCCGCGCGTCGAAGCGTGCGACCAAGGTCTTCATGATCGCCATGTTCGGCTACCTGGCGTTCTCGCTGGTGAACATCTTCCTGATGATCTTCAACGTGCCGATCGCCGGCGGCCCGTTCGGCATGCTGAGCCAGGAGGGCCCGCTGGGCATCCCGTGGGGCGTGCTCATCGGCGTGTTCGTCGTCATCATGGCGGCGTACTCGCTGGTGCTCGACTTCGACAGCATCCAGCAGGGCGTGCGCAACGGCGCTCCCCGCCAGTTCGGCTGGCTCGGCGCCTTCGGCATCATGGTGACGGTCGTCTGGCTGTACCTCGAGATCCTGCGTATCCTCGCGATCGCCCGCGGCAACAACTGACGCACCGCGTTTCGAACGGCCGCCCGGTTCTCCGGGCGGCCGTTCTGTTTCACGGATGCCGCGAGCCGCAGCATCCGTGAATCAGAATCTCTCAGGCACGTAGCGGTACGGGTAGTGCGGGTCGACGTAGTCGCCGGCGTCCTGTCGATCGGGCAGCACGGGCTCGTCGCGCGGCACGTCCTCGTAGGGGATCTGCGAGAGCAGGTGGGAGATGATGTTGAGCCGCGCGCGCTTCTTGTCGTCCGAGACGGCGACATGCCACGGGGCCGTCGGGGTGTCGGTGGCCTCGAACATCTCGTCGCGGGCGCGCGAGTAGTCGTACCAGCGGCTGTACGACAGCAGGTCCATGGGTGAGAGCTTCCACGTCTTGCGGCCGTCGGTGATGCGCCCCTCGAGCCGGCGCGTCTGCTCCTCGGGGCTCACCTCGAGCCAGTACTTGATCAGGACGATGCCCGCGTCGACCATCGCCTGCTCGACGAACGGCACCTGCTGCAGGAACTTCTTGGCGGTCGCCTCGTCGGTGAAGCCCATCACGCGCTCGACGCCGGCACGGTTGTACCAGCTGCGATCGAAGATGACGACCTCGCCGGCCGCAGGGAAGTGCTGCATGTACCGCTGCACGTACATCTGGCTGCGCTCGCGATCGTTCGGCGCAGGCAGCGCGACCACGCGGAAGACGCGGGGAGTCACGCGCTCGGTGAGCGCCTTGATCACGCCGCCCTTGCCGGCGCCGTCCCTCCCCTCGAACACGATGCAGACCTTGAGGCCCTTGTACCGCACCCACTCCTGCAGCTTCACGAGCTCGATGTGGAGCTTCTTGAGCTCCTTCGCGTACTTCTTGCCGCTCAGACCGTCGTCACCGGCCGAGTTCCTGGACTTCTTCGACATCCGCGTCTCCTGTGATGCGTCGCGCCGCCGCGCGTCCTCGCGCGGGTGCTGGCGCCACACTAGTCCCCGGCGTCAGCGACCCGGTACCCGAATGCGGCGGCGATGCTTAGGCTGAATCCGATTCGAGGAGTGGGATGGCTCGACGTCGTACGGCCTTCGGCGCGGTGGCGGTGCTGGCGCTCTGTCTCACCGCGTGTTCGGGAGGTCCCATGAGTGAAGCGACGCCGTCCGAGCCGACGCCGGCGCAGCCGTCGCCGTCACGCCCGCCGTTCCAGCGGACCACCCCCGGCCCGATCACCCCGACCGGCGAACCGGTCACGGTGCCCCCCGCGCGCTGGGACGCCATCGTCGCGGACCTCGCCGAGCGCGGGGTCACCGGCACCCCTGAGCTCGTCTCCGCCCACGCGGTCACGTGGACCAACGGCGCCCTCGGCTGCCCGTCGCCGGGTGTCTCCTACACCCAGGCGATCGTCGATGGCATGCAGGTCGTCGTCGAGGTCGACGGCACCACCTACGACTACCGGTTCGGAACGACGGACACCCCGAAACTCTGCACCCGCTGACACGGAACGGATGCTGCGACCCTGGGGTCGCAGCATCCGTTTCGCGTGTCTGCACCACGAGGTGGCGCCCCGCCCTGCGCGGGACGCCACCTCGTGTCGCGCGGCTTACTTGGCCTTGACCAGGAGCGCCTCGTCGGCGCCCGCCGCGTTGTCCTGCACGACGACCATCACACCGAGCGGCTTCTGCGCGGTGAAGGCGGCACCGTTCACGGTGACGGGCACGTCGATCTTGCCGCCGACCGGCACCGTCTCGAACTGGCCGCTCGAGAGCGCCTGGGCGGTCGGGTCGAACGTCGCCTTGCCGTCCATGGCGTCCTCTCCGTCGTTCACCAGCGAACGGCTCGCCACCGTGTAGTCGAACGCCCCCTCGGCGAGGCCGAGGTCGTTCGCCGGCAACGGCATCAGGATGGTGCTGCTGTCGGTCGGGGCGGTCGCCGCGAAGCCCAGCGCGTACGTCGGCTCCTCGGGATCCTGGAGATCGACGACGAACACCTCCGAGACGCCGCTGGCGGAGCCGGTTCTCACGACGCCGCCGTCAGCGGCGAACAGCTGCCAGTCGTCCACGCCGTCGCGGTCGGCGTCGATGAAGACGTCGTACTCGTTGGCGGCCGCGTTCGACCAGCGGTTGTGCGTCGACAGGGCGAACACGAGGTACTGATCGCTGCCGCCGTAGTCGAGCCACTGCACGCCCGCGGCCCGCAGGTCGTAGCCCGTGTCGGTGAACGACTTCGGTGCGTCCTTCTTGTCTTCGAGTCCCCACGTGTAGAAGTCCGCATCGGCGGCGAGGCCACCGGCCGGGTTCTTCAGCGTGACGGCCACCTCGCCGTCGGGCACGTTCTTGCCCTTCGACACCTTCAGGTCGCCGGCCGCCATGACGCGGCTCGTCGCACGCGGCACGAGCAGGTACGGCACCCGCACCGTGTCGGTCGCCGACGTGAACACGACGTCGCCCGAGAACTCGTAGAACGCGAACCCGCCGGCCGTCGAGCTGCCGACGGCGCCGGCGGCGGCGTTGAGCGTGACCACGACGCGCGTCGTGCGGCCGGGAGCCACGGTCACCGTGCTCTGGTTGACGCTGATCGATGCGGCTTCCGACTGCGCCGACGCCTCGGACGTCACGTTGTACGTGACGGGCTCGGTGCCGTAGTTGCGCAGCGTGACCTCCTTGACCGCCTGGAACGAACCGGTGCTCTCCTGGAAGCCGTAGCTGAGCGCCGCCTCGCGGAGCCAGCCGCTCGTGGTCTTGAAAGAGTCGCCGGTCGCCGTCACGTTCTGAGCCACGGCCTGCGCCGCGTCGACCAGTCCGACCCCGCCGCGCACCAGATTCTGGCCCGCGACCTTGTCGGGGTCGGCCGTCGAGACGAGCACCGACGAGACCTCTGCCGCCGACCACGTCGGGTGGGCTTCGACCGCGAGCGCGGCGACGCCTGCCACATGGGGAGCGGCCATCGACGTTCCCGAGATGGTCGCCGGGCCGTTGCCGGTGCCGACGCCGGTCGAGACGATCGAGACACCGGGCGCCGCGACGTCCACGCCGAGGGCGCTGTCACCGCTGCGCGGACCGCTCGAGCTGAACGACGCGTAGCCGCGGAACGCGGGGTTCTCGAGATCTGCCTCGGCGACCGTGGCCGGGGCGTCGTCGACGAGCTTCGGACCGTCGGACTTCGAGACGCCGAGGAACGGGATCGTCACCGTGTAGTCCTCACCCGTGTCGGGGTTGTTCGTGATCGTGCCCTCGAACGGTGGGAATCCGTCCACGTTGTTGATCATCACCGCGGCCGCCGCGCCCGCCTGCTGGGCGTAGATCGCCTTCGCCACGCGCGCGCACTCGTCGCGCCTCGAGACGGCGAGCTGGTTGCCACCCGGGAT
This sequence comes from Microbacterium sp., assembly GCA_031555515.1. GTDB lineage: Bacteria > Actinomycetota > Actinomycetes > Actinomycetales > Microbacteriaceae > Microbacterium. Next base: position 7,744 of record JAVBUG010000083.1, read on the forward strand.
GACGCCGGCGTAGTTGTAGGCCGCGACCGAGCAGCCGAGCTCCTCGTTCTCGTCCGGGGTGTCCGGGTTGTCGATGAGGCGCACCACTGTCATCGCCGGGAGGCTCGTGAGCACCGCGTCGTTCGCGTTGATCGCGGGGATCGCGACGCCGTCCACCGTGATGGTGGCGCCGGGGAAGCTCTCCGTGCTGTCGACGGCCGATACCGAGACCACGCCGTCGCCGTTGCCGGCGAGGTACGGGCTCGGGCCCTCGTTGCCCGCGGACTTCACCACGACGACACCGGCGCCGATGGCGTTCGCCGCTGCCACCTCGTCGGGGTCGTCAGCGCGACCGAAGGGGGCACCGAGCGACATGTTGATGACGTCCATGCCGTTGTCGACGGCCCAGTCGATGGCCGGCACGACCACGTCGGTCGAGCCGCCGCAGCCGAAGACGCGGAGGGCGTAGACGTCGGCCTGCGGCGCGACGCCGGGGCCGATCATCCAGTCCGCGGAAGCGGTGGACTCGTCGTAAGGCCCGGTGTAGGTCTCACCCTCCGCCGTGACGCCGCTGCCCGCGGCGGTGCCGGCGACGTGGCTGCCGTGGCCGTTGCAGTCGAGCGGGTTGGAGTCAGGGTGCGGGACCGGCTGGTAGTCGTCCCCCGCTGCGGGGTCGGCGTTGTAGGAGTCGCCGACGAAGTCCCAGCCGCCCTTGACACGCGGCGCGCCGGGACCGAACTGCGCCGGATCGGCCGGCTGCGTCTCGGCCGCGTTCGCGGCCTCGTAGGCCTCGGGCGTGCCGATGCCGCCGAAGTTCGCGTGTGTGTAGTCGACGCCCGTGTCGATCACCGCGACCTTGATGTTCTCGCCGGTGTACCCCGTGTTCTCCCACACCTGCGGCACGCCGAGGTAGGGCACCGACACGGCGTTGTCGAGCGTGAAGGTCTTCACCGGGTGCACCGCGACCACGTTGGGCAGCGCGGCCACCGCGTCGACCTGGTCGGCCGGGATGCTCATCTGGATGCCGTTGTAGGCCGACTGCATCGTGGCCTCGATCTGGCCGTCCTTGGCCTTGATCGGACCCGCAATCGCGTCCTGGTTCTTCTTCAGAGAGCTCTTGATGGCCTTCCGCTCGGCCGCGGACAGTTCGCTGCCCTTCTTGGCCTGAGCCACGGCGACCGGATCGCCCGACATCTCCACGATGACGGTCGTCCGGCCGTCGGCGCCGATGTCGAGCGGCTGGAACGCGGTGCCGACCGGGCCGGACTCCGTCTTCTGGAACTTCGACGACGGATCGTCGTCGGGCGCGGCGGCCATCGCCGCGGTGGGGGTTGCGATCGCGAGTGCGAGTGCGCTCACGACAGCAAGGGAACGTCGATACAAGGGGAGCCTGCTTTCTCGTCAACGAAACAGCGAGGGGTACGGGCGGCACGCTATGCGTGAACTCTCAAAAGATCAACAGAGACCTCCCAGGTTGAGCAGACCGCCCAATGCCGACCCTCCGGCGATGGAGATTTCGGGCATGACGCACATCCTCCGGCGAGACCGCGTCAACGTGCACAGCCGGCGAGCGCTGTCCGTCGCCATTCTGCTCAGAGCGGAACGGGCTCGGCTTCGGGCGCACTCGCGTCTTATCGTGAGCACATGGCCGAGATCATCCCGCTGCCGGCGAAGGCGCCGCGTCCGTCCCGCGAGCCCGAGCCGCTCTGGCGCGACGCGCTGGGCGAGCGGCTGCGCAGTCTGCGCCATGAACGCGGCGAGCGTCTCGCCGACACGGCCGACCGCGCCGGAGTCTCGCCGCAGTACCTGTCTGAGATCGAGCGCGGACTCAAAGAGCCGTCGAGCGAGATGATCGCGGCGGTCGCGGGGGCGCTCGAGGTCACGCTGATCGAGCTGACGGCGGGTGTCGTGGACGACCTCCGCTCGCGAGCGACCGAGCGGGCGGTGGTCGGATGCTGCGCCGCCTACGCCCTCGCCGCATGACCGGGCCGACCCTGCCTCTGGTCGATGTCCTGGGCCGTCGCTAACCTGGCCGGGTGACGCCCTCGAAGTCGGAAGCCGAGATCCTCGACATCGGCGGCAACGAGGTGCGCATCTCGAGCCCGACCAAGATCGTGTTCCCCGAACCGGGGATCACGAAGCTCGACGTCGTCCGGTACTACCTCGCCGTCGCGGACGGCGCGCTGCGCGGCGCGGGCGGTCGCCCGATGGTGCTCAAGCGCTTCCCGAGGGGCATCGACCAAGAGCCGTTCTTCCAGAAGCGCGTGCCCGAGAACCACCCCGACTTCATCGACACGGCGACGCTGCAGTACGCCCGCGGCACGTCGGCCGAGGAGGCCGTGATCCGGGATGCCGCAGGCCTTGCCTGGGTCGTCAACCTCGGCTGCCTCGACCTGAACCCGCATCCCGTCCGCGCCGAAGATCTCGACCACCCCGACGAGCTGCGCATCGACCTCGACCCCATGCCGGGCGTGGACTGGTCGCAGATCGTCGACGTCGCGTTCGTCGCCCGCGACGTGCTCGACGATGTCGGGCTGGTCGGCTGGCCCAAGACGAGCGGCTCGCGCGGCATGCACATCCTGGTGCGCATCGCGCCGGACTGGGATTACAAGCAGGTGCGCCTCGCCGCCGAGACGCTCGCCCGCGAGGTCGAGAACCGCGCGCCCGGCCTTGCGACCGCCCGCTGGTGGAAGGAGGAGCGCGGCGAGAGCGTGTTCGTCGACTTCAACCAGAACGCCAAGGACCGCACCGTGGCGTCTGCCTATTCGATCCGCCCGCTGCCCGACGCGCGTGTCTCCACCCCGCTCGACTGGGACGAGGTGCGCGATCGGCGCCCGGCGGAGTTCACGGTGCTGACGGTGCCCGCCCGGTACGCCGAGATCGGCGATCCGCACGCGGGCATCGACGACACGGTCGGCACGCTCGACGGGCTGCTCCGGCTCGCCGATGAACTGGGTCCGGCCGAAAAGCCGCCGCGCGGCGGCGACGGGTCGGGCCGCCGGCAGTCGACGATGCCGCTCATCGAGATCGCGCGCACGAAGACCAAGCCCGAAGCGGTGAGCGCCCTCGAAGAGTGGAAGAGCACGCACCCGTCGGTGGTGGAGCAGCTGCACCCCGCCGACGTGCTCATCGACGGGATGCGCGGCTCGAGCTCGCTCTGGTACCGCGTGCGCGTCAACCTCCAGCACGTGCCCGAGGCCGAGCGGCCACCGCAGGAAGACCTGCTCGCCGACTACGACCCGTGGGAGGGCAAGACCTGGCCCGGGTCCCCTCCCGGCCGATAGAGCACGGCGTCGGCGAGGCCGTACGCCACGGCGTCGGCAGCGGTGAAGACGCGGTCGCGGTCGGTGTCGGCCCGCAGTTTCGCAGCATCTTGTCCCGTATGCCTCGCGAGGATCTCCTCGACTTCCCCGCGCACCCGCACGAGCTCGTCGGCCTGCAGGATGAGGTCGGGGATCGCGCCCCTCCCCTGGCCCGCCGGCTGATGCAGCACGACGCGCGCGTGCGGCAGCACCGAGCGCTTCCCCGCCGCGCCGGCGGCGAGCATCACGGCGCCGACGCCGATCGCCTGCCCCACGACGGTCGTCGCGATGTCGGGCCGCACGTGCTGCATGGTGTCGTACACCGCGAGCATCGCCGACGGATCACCGCCCTCGCAGTTGATGTAGAGCTGGATGTCGCGGTCGGGGCTGTCGGCGTCGAGATGCAGCAGCTGCGCGATGAGCGCGTTCGCGACCCCCGCGTCGATGCCCGTGCCGAGGTACACGACGCGCTCGGCGAGCAAGTGCGAGTAGACGTCCATGATGCGGTCGCCGCGCGGATGCTGCGCCACCACGTTGGGGATCGTGTACGAGCTCATGCCGCCACCTCCGCCGGTCCGGGTCCGAGCCCGGCGGGCCGGCGGCGCCGGGGCACCACCTGCGCGAACGATTCGACGATCCCGTCGATGAACCCGTAGTCACGAGCTTCGGCGGCGGTGTACCAGCGGTCGTGCAGCGAGTCCTCGAAGATGCGCTCCACGGTCTGCCCGGTGTCGTCGGCGATGAGGCCGAGCACGGTGTCGCGCATGTGCCGGAGGTCATCGGCCTGCACCTCGACCTCGACGGCCGACCCGCCGATGCCCGCGGACCCCTGGTGCATGAGGATGCGCGCGTGCGGCAGCGCGCGCCGCTTGCCCTGGGCTCCCGCCGAGAGCAGGACCGGCCCGGCGCTGCACGCGAGGCCGAGCGCGAGGGTCGCGACGTCGTTCGGGATGAGGTTCATGACATCGCGGATCGCGAGCATGGAGGGCACCGATCCGCCGGGTGAGTGGATCCAGAGGGCGATATCGGATGCCTCGTCCTCCGCCGCGAGCGCCAGCAGCTGCGTCGCGATCAGGGTGCCGTTGTCGTCGTCGAGCGGGCCGTCGAGCACGAGCACGCGCTGGTGGAACAGCTCGCGTCGCGCCTCGGCCCCGAACTGGGGGATCCGGTTGTCTTCAGCCATGCCCTCAGCCTGCGCGCCCGCTCGGGTCGCAGCATCCGTTTCCGCTCCCGGCGGCTCCGCCGTGGGCGGATCGCCCGGCCGTTCACGCGAGCCGGTGCATCAGGTTCGCGCTGAAGGGAGCCGGCGGCCGGCGCGAAGCCGGGCTCCCCGCCGAGGAAGTCTCTGCGGGCCGATGAACTTCCGGCTCACACGACCCTTACTCCAAGCCCGAGCCCACCCGACCCCACCCCGACTCGGCCCCTCTCGCCGCACCGGCGCCCGCACACGACCCCACCGGCCGACTCCGCGCGGGCGAGCCCACCCGACCCCACGCCGACTCGGCCCCTCTCGCCGCACCGGCGCCCGCACACGACCCCACCGGCCGACTCCGCGCGGGCGAACCCGCCCGACCCCACGCCGACTCGGCCCCTCTCGCCGCACCGACGCCCCCCCACGCCCCCACCGGCCCACACCGCGCGGGCGGGGCCCCCCCCCCCCCCCCCCCCCCCGCCCCCCCCCCGCGCCCCCCCGGCC
>JAVBUG010000246.1:0-2793 GCA_031555515.1 Microbacterium sp.
GTGCGACGCGGACGTCGACGGCATGACGAGCGTCGACGACTTCCGCGCGTCGTACACGGCGCTGCTCACCGCGCTCAGCGCCGGCGTTCCCGACGCCCGCGTGCTCGCCCTGTCGATCCCCGACCTGTACCGCCTGTGGGAGGTCGGCCGCGACGACGAGGGCACCCGGCAGATCTGGGACAGCAGCCCGTCGTGCAGCAACCTGCTGGGCGATGCCGCCGCGACTGACGCGGCAGCCACCGAGCGGCGCGACGCGGTCGCGGCCCGCACCGACGAGTTCAACGCGGTGATCGCCGAGGCGTGCGCCGCCGACGCCGCCTGCACCTCCGACGGCGGCGCCGTCTTCGACTACGCGTTCTCACCCGCCGAGATCTCGGCGATCGACCACTTCCATCCGTCTGTGGCGGGGCAGCAGGTGATCGCCGAGATCGCCTGGAACACCCTCGTGGAGGCCGCACCATGACCACGCTCCTCGTCGCGATCTCAGGCGGCCACCTCACCCAACTCACGATGCTCGCCCCGCGTGTCGCCGACGGCGACGACGTGGTGTGGCTGACCGACGACACCGCGCAGAGCCGGTCTCTCCTCGAGGGGCAGACGGTCTACCACGTGCCCACGCGGCCTCCGCGCGACTACGCCGGCGTCATGCGCGACACCGGCATCGCGCTGCAGGCGCTGCGGGACCATCGCGTCGACCGCGTCATCAGCACCGGCGCCCAGATCGCGCTCTCGGCCCTCGTGCCCGCCTCCGCGCGGCGCGTGCCGTTCACCTACATCGAGAGCGCCACGCGCGTCACCGGCATCTCGGCGACGGGCAAGGTGATGGAACGGGTGCCGTGGGTCGACCGGTACGTGCAGTACCCGCACGCCGTGAACGCACGGTGGCGGTACGCCCTCTCGGTGTTCGACGGCTTCCGCGTCGAGCCCGTCGACGACCCCGCGCCGATCCGCCGGGCCGTGGTCACGGTCGGAGGCAACGGCGACTTCGGGTACCGCCGGCTCGTCGACGGCGCCCGCGCGGCGCTCGACGACCTCGACGGCAACATCGACACCCTGTGGCAGGTCGGCGCGACCGACGTGTCTGACCTCGACATCGACGCCGTCGCGTCGCTGCCGTCGAGCGAACTCAGCGCGGCGCTGCGGCGGGCCGACGTCGTGATCGGACACGCCGGCACGGGCACGGCCCTCGCCGCGCTCTCGGCCGGCAAGGTACCGGTGCTCGCGCCGCGCTCGGTCGAGCACGGCGAGCACGTCGACGCCCACCAGCAGGATCTCGCGCGGTTCCTCGGCGACCGCGGGCTCGCCGTCGTGTGCGACGCGGGCGCGATCCGCCCGTCCACCCTCGACACCGCACGGCGCTGGCGCGCGGTGCGGTCCGACGACCTGGCGCCCGTTCCGCTCTGAGCGCCGCCGGCACCCGGCACCCGGCATCCGGTCGTCGGTCGTCGGCGCCGGCACCCGGCAACCGCCGCACCCGCCGCACCCCTGGAGGACCGCTCGTGCAGACCCCCGACGTCACCGTCGTCATCGTCAACTACGAGACCCGCGACGACACCGTCGCGTGCGTCGGCTCCGTGCTCGAACACCTCGGCGGCATCGACGCGCAGGTCGTCGTGGTCGACAACGGCTCGCGCGACGGCAGCGCCGCGGCGCTGCGCGCGGCCCACCCCGGGATCGACGTCGTCGAGGCCGGCGAGAACCTCGGGTTCGCCCGCGCGGTCAACCGCGGAGCCGAGCTCGCGCGCGGCGAGTTCGTGCTGCTGCTCAATCCCGACGCGCTCATGCTCGAGGACTCGCTCCCCCGCCTGATCGCCTTCGCCCGCGACAACCCGCAGTACCGCATCATCGGCGGCCGGACGCTCCGGGAGGACCTCACGCTCGAGCCGTCGTCGTGCTGGGGCGCCCCGACGCTGTGGTCGCTCACGATGTACGCGACGATGCTGTCGACCGTGTTCAAGCGCTCGCGCGTGTTCGACCCGGAGTCGCTGGGCACGTGGCAGCGCGACACCGTGCGCGAGGTGCCGATCATCACGGGATGCCTGCTGCTCATCCGCCGCGACGACTTCGCCGAGCTCGGCGGCATGGACGAGGACTTCTTCCTCTACGGCGAGGACGCCGAGTTCAGCATGCGGGCCGCCGCCCGGGGCATGGCGCGCGTCGTGTATCCGCCGGCGGCGATCGTGCACACCGTGGGCGGCTCGTCGGCGGGGTCGTCGAAGGGCTCGATGGTGCTGGCCGGCAAGGTCACGTACCTCGAGAAGACGTGGCCGCCGCGCCGCGCCGCCGTCGGCGTGCTGCTGCTCAAGACCGGCGTCGCCGTGCGCGCCGGCCTCGAAGCCGTGACGCGACGCCCGAACCGGCCGTGGTCGACGGTCTGGCGCCGCCGCGCCGACTGGGGCTCCGGCTACCCCCACGCCGAGGCCGCGCTCTTCGGCCGCCCGCTGCCGGCACCCACCCCCGCCCGTTGAGCGGAGCGCGCTCGTCGGCCGCCCGCTGCCGGAACCCACCCCCGCCCGCGAGTTCCACCCGCGCTCGTTGAGCGGAGGGCGCTCTCGCGCGCGGAGTCGAAACGCCCCGGGTCTCCGAGATCGCCGGCGCGTTTCGACTCGCTCGTTCCTCGCTCGCTCAACGAGCGAGAAAGACGCACGGCCCGTCCACATCACGTGATCTCGCCGAGACGACGCGTTCCGCACGCGCACAACGGGTGGTCTCGGCGAGATAACGTGATGTGAACGCGGCGGCCGGGGGCGCGGTCGTCGGCCGCCCGCTGCGCGAACCCACCCCCGCTCGGTG
>JAVBUG010000069.1:0-2552 GCA_031555515.1 Microbacterium sp.
ATCGCCGACGAGATGGGCCCCGGCGCCCCTGTCGGCACCGCGCAGGTCGTCACGTCGTAGCGCCGGCGCCTGTCGTCGGTGGGCGGCCCGCCGCCGCCAGTTCACGTACTCCACCCACGCGAGCAGCCCCAGGCCGGCCGCGGTCGGTGCGACCGCGAGCGCGGGGACGAGTCGACCCACAACCCGACCCTCCGACGACGGTCACCCGCGCATGGCAGGATCCGAGAGTGCACCAGTCCTCAACCCCGGTCGACGCCGGCTTCGGCCGTCTGTCACGCCGGCAGCGTGCCCTCGTCGCCGCGTGGCTCCCGGGCGCCGAGGTCATCGCGGACCTCAGCTGGAACCAGGTCGAGACCGTCGTGCTGCGAGTGCGCCAGGGTGATCGCACGCTCATTGTCAAAGCGGGAGGCGACGCCGATCACCACCTCGGCCGCGAGCTCGACGCGCACGAGGGCGGCTACGTCTCCCCGTGGGCGGAGCGCGGTCACGCGGCGAGGCTGCGTTGGGCCGATCGCGAGGCGCGCATCCTCGTGCTCGACTGGCTTCCCGGCGAGCTGGCGTATCGCACGGCCGCGGGCGTCGACCCCGAGGTCCATCGCCGCGCGGGCACGCTGCTGCGGCGCTTCCATGCGCAGGCGGCGCGGCCGTCGGAGGGGACGGATGCTGCCGCCACCCGCCGTGCGATCGCCTGGCTGGACGCGTCCCACGCGATCGCGCCGGACGTCGAGCGCCGGCTCCGAGCCATGCTCGCCGCTCTGCCGCCGATCGAGGACGACCTCGTTCCGACCCACGGAGACTGGCAGCCGCGCAACTGGCTGGTCGACGGAGACGAGGTGCGGGTGATCGATTTCGGGCGTTTCGCGTTCCGCCCCGCCGCCACGGACTTCGTGCGGCTCGCCGCGCAGGAATGGCGTGAGAGTCCCGCGTGCGAGGCGGCGTTCCTCGATGGCTATGGCCGGGACCCCCGGCTGGGCCCACGCGCCCGAGGCTCCGCGCAGCGCGAAGCGATGCGTGGAGAGGCGTGGGGACCGTCGCAGTGGATCCTCATGCGTGCGCGCGAGGCCATCGGCACAGCCTGCTGGGCCCATCAGGTCGGCGATGCCGAGTTCGAGGCACAGGGGCATCGCATGGTCTCCGACGTGCTCGCGGAGTACGAGACGCGCTGAGGCCGGGCCGCGCGGAGCCATGCGGCGGCTCCGTTACTGTGAGCGCATGGTGCACTTGCGCAGGGTCGGCGATGTCGAGGTGTACGAGCGCCTGCGCTTCGTGCCGTTCACCGTCGGGGCGGCGGTCGCGGGCGTCGTCCTCGCGGTGCTGCCGGTGTTCGACCCGCGTTACCTCGCGTTCTCGGCCGGGCTGGGGCTCGTGCTGTGGCTGCTCTGGGCGTTCGCGGTGTGGCCTCGCGTGACCGTCGAGACGGACGCGGTGCAGGTGCGGAACACGTTCACGACGACGAGTTTCGGGTTCTCGGCGCTCGACGGTGTGGCGTCGGGCTTCACGCTCGACTTCCTTCTGCGCGGGGGCCGGCGCGTGCGCGCATGGGCGGTGCCCGGCCAGCAGAACCTCGCCATGGAGGCGGTGCGGTCCGCGGACGCGCACGCGAGCGGGTTCCAGCCCGTCAGGCGCGTCTCCGAGCTGACGGTCGGCACCGCGACCACGCCCGCGGGCCAGGTCGCGGCGTCGATCGCGCGCAGGCTCGCTGCGGCAGGTGGGGGTCAGGTGGGCGTCGCGGATCCTCCGGCCGATGCCGTTCGTCGCGTCAACGTGGTCATGATCGCGGTGACCTGCCTGGTCGTGGTCCTCGCGGTCGCCGGCATCGCCGGAGGCGCATCGTGAGCGCGGCGCCAGGATCGCGACAGGCATGATCGAGGACGCCGCGACCGGCGCCACAGCGCCGGATCCTTCGCCCGCTCCGCCCGAGACCGCACCCCTGTCGCGTCCGATCGTCGCCGGCATCGTGACCTCGCTCGTCGGCGTCACGAGCTCGTTCGCCGTGGTGCTGACCGGCCTCGACGCCGTCGGGGCATCACGCGCGCAGGCGGCGAGCGGCCTCCTCGTGCTGTGCCTCACGATGGGGGCGTCGGCGATCCTGCTGGCGTGGCGCTACCGAATGCCGATCACCGTCGCGTGGTCCACGCCCGGCGCCGCGGTGCTCGCCGCCACCGGGACCATCGAGGGCGGCTGGCCCGCGGCGGTCGGCGCGTTCCTCGTGACCGCCGGCCTCATCCTGCTGACGGCGCTGTGGCCGCAGCTCGGCCGGCTCATCGCGCGGATCCCGCCGTCGATCGCGCAGGCGATGCTCGCCGGAGTGCTGCTCCCGCTGTGTCTCGCCCCGATCTCCGGGCTGGTGCTGAACCCGTGGGGGGTCGTGCCGGTCCTCGTCACGTGGCTCGTGTTCGTGCGGCTCGCGCCGCGGTGGGCGGTGCCGCTCGCGTTCGTCGCGGCATCCGTCGTCGTGGCGGTGGATGTCGCGGTCACGGGCGCGACGATCGACCCCGCGCTGCTGGTTCCCCGGCTGGAGTTCACGGCGCCGACGCTCACCTTCGGCGCCG
>JAVBUG010000096.1:0-13399 GCA_031555515.1 Microbacterium sp.
CGGCCGCGCTCGCGCGGGCTGATGATGTCGGCCATGATGACCTGGCTGAGCGCCGCGAGACCGCCGGCGCCGATGCCCTGCACCGCGCGGAAGGCGATGAGCGTGCCGGGGTCCTGCGAGAAGCCGGCGGCCGCGGTCGCGAGCACGAAGATCACGATCGCGATCTGGATGAGCAGCTTGCGGTTGAACAGGTCGGCGAGCTTGCCCCAGATCGGGGTCGAGATCGCGGTGGTCAGCAGGGTCGCGGTGACGACCCACGTGAACGCCGCCTGGTCGCCGCCGAGGTCATGGACGATCACGGGGAGCGACGTCGAGACGACGGTCGACGCGAGCATCGACACGAACATGCCGAGGAGCAGGCCGGTGAGCGCCTGCAGGATCTTGCGGTGCCGGCGCTTCTCGTCGGTGCTGATCCTGCTGCCAGCGGTTTGGGTGGCGACCGACCCGGTCGCAGGGGTGGACGTGGCCATAGGAGTCCTTAGGAACGAGGAGTGGTGGTTTCGCGGCGACAGCGGCGCGCAAGAAGGTTGACGCAAGTCAACAGTTGATTTACGTCAACGATACGCCTAATGGTTGATGTGTGTCAACTATCGGCCGGTCTCCTCGTCCGGCGTTCACATCGGGTGCTGTCACCGAGACCACCCGTCGTGTGCGCTCGTAACGCGTGCGCTCGGTGAGAGCACGTGATGTGAACGAGCGATGTGGGATGGATGCTGCGGCCCGCGGCATCCGTTCCTCCACAGGTCGTGGCGAGGACGAGTAGTGCACAGGTTGCGGAGTCGGTCGAGCGTCCGGGTGCCGTCGCGGGCAGGGTGGGTCGCGTGCCGCGCCACCTGACTCTCGACGAGGCCATGGCCGCGGTGCGCACCCGGGAGCAGTTGCGCGCGAGCGGCATGACCGCGCGGGCGATCGGCGACGCCGTGGGTCGCGGGGAGCTGCGGCGGCTGCAGCGCAACCGATATGTCGAGGTGAAGCTCTGGAATGATCTCTGGCCGGAGTCGCGTCACCTCCTCGAGGTGTGCGCCGCTGTCGCGGAGATGCGCGACGGCGACAGCGTCGCCTCCCCTGAGTCGGCCGGGGTTCTGGCCGAGTTGCCCCTGTATCGGCACACGCCGTCGGCCGTCCACCTCCTCAGGCCCGAAGCGCGACGGGGGTCGAGCCGCGCCGGGCTGCAGCACCATGCCGATCTGCTCCCCGCTGGCGACATCACGGTGGTCGACGGCATCCGATGCACGACGCTGGACCGCACCGTCTTCGACCTGGTGCGCACCCTCAGCATGGAGGCGGCGGTGGCCGTGGCGGATGCCGCGCTGCGGCGCGAGGCGATGCGCGGATCCGAGTACGACGAGCAGGCGGCGGACCTCTGGCGCGAGCGGATGCTGCAACGGTGCGAGGCCGCTCGCGGCGGCCGAGGAGTTCGACAGGCCGAAGTCGTGATCCGCTTCGCCGACGGCCGCTCGGAGTCTCCGGGCGAGGCCGTGAGCCGGCTGCAGCTGAGTCGTCTCGGATTCCGCGAGCTGCGGCTCCAGGTGCCGGTGCTCGGCCCGGACGGGCGGATCTTTCGCGTCGACATCGGCCTCGAGGAGGTCCGGAGCTTCTACGAGTTCGACGGCATGGGCAAATACGAAGAGCTCGCGGCCGCGTCGGGGAAGACGGTCAAGGAGGTGCTTCTCGAAGAGAAGCGCCGCGAGGACTGGATCCGCGGGACGACCCAGCGTCGCTTCGTCCGCGCCGAGGCTCCGCACATTCTGACGGCGGATGCGCTCGGTCGCCGCCTCACTGCCTTCGGGATCACCCCGCCGCACCGGTGACCCGGTGTTCACATCACGCGCTGTCGCCGAGACCACCCGTCTTGTGCGTTCACAACGCGTGCGCTCGGTGAGAACACGTGATGTGAACGAGCGACGTGGGATGGATGCTGCGGCCCGGGTCGCGTCAGGCGGAGCGGGCGGCGCGCTCGGCGGAGCGGATGACCGACTCCACGCCGAGCATGAAGAGCTCGCGGTCCTTCAGGGCCAGCAGCTGCGCGGACATCTGCGCGATGTGGGGGTGCTTGATCGGGTCGACGAGGAGCGGACCCTCGAACCACGGGCTCGACTCCGCGGGGGCGGCGGTGGCGCGCTCGGCCCGCGCGCGGGCGACGCCGGCGGCGATCGACAGCACGTGGGTGGCCATGAGCGCGTAGTGCTGCACCAGGGTGTCGCCGGTGAGGCCGGCGCGAGAGAACGCGTCGAGCATGAGCTCGATGGCGTCGAGCTCGCCGGGGCCGTGGGTGGTGAGCACGATCGCCTCCTGCCCCACGGCGGGGTAGCGGGCGAACTCGGTCAGCGTGGCCGATGCGAGCTGACGAAGGCGCTCCTGCCAGTCCTCGGGATCGGCGGTGACGGCGGCAAGGCTCCGCAGGGTGAGCTCGTCGAGCAGTGCGCTCATCAGCTCTTCCTTGCCGCGGAAGTGGCGGTAGACGGCGGTCGGGTCGGTGCCGAGCTTCGCGCCCAGGTCGCGGATCGAGAGGGAGGCGGAGCCTGTCGTCTCGGCCAGCTCGAGGCCCGCCGCGATGATCGTCGCCCGATCCAGGCGCTTCGCGCCAGCCTTCTCGGGCGTCGCCCCGGTGCGTGCCGCCATGATCCCCGCTTTCGCCGTCGCGTCCATCGTGCCACGCAGCCCTGTCTCGGCGTCGTGACGTACCGAGCTTAGTCGGCGTGTCATCGCTTCGGTCAACACTGTTGACAGAAGCGATGACAGCGGTCTATCGTCAAGCGACCCGTTCGACGACGAAGGAGAGGTCCCGTGGCCGCTGCCGTTCCTGCCGATGCAGACACCCCGTACGCAGACACCGTGTTCATCCGAGGCGCGCTGTTCAGCTCCGACCTCGTGCGGGCGGGAAGCGCCGAGGCCCTGGGCGGCGTGGCCGTCGCCGTGCGCGACGGGCGCATCGCGGCGGTGTGCGCCGAGGACGAGGCATCCGTGTTCATCGGTCCTGACACGGAGGTCGTCGACCTGGCGGGAGCGCTGCTCGCTCCGGGATTCCAGGATGCCCACGTGCATCCGATGTCGGGCGGCGTCGAGCTGCTGCAGTGCAACCTCACCGGCTCGGAGGACGCCGCCGACACGCTCGCGACGATCGCGCGCTACGCCGCCGAGAACCCCGAGGCGGAGTGGATCGTGGGCGGCGGATGGTCGATGGACCACTTCGCGGGCGGGGCTCCGCTGCGCGGTGCGCTCGACGCGATCGTGCCCGACCGCCCGGTGCTGCTCGCGAGCCGCGACCACCACTCGGCGTGGGCGAACACCGCCGCGATGCGCGCGGCCGGCGTCGACGCGGCCACGGCCGACCCGGCCGACGGGCGCATCGAGCGCGAGGCCGACGGGTTCCCGGCCGGCACCTTCCACGAGGGGGCGGCCGACCTGTTCGCCGAGGCGCGTCCGAAGGTCTCGGAAGACCTCGCCTACGCAGGGCTGCTGCGCGCGCAGGACGACCTCATCGCGCAGGGCATCACGGGCTGGCAGGACGCCCTCGTCGGGAACTTCCCCGGGATCCCCGGCGCACTCGCCTCGTACCGCCGCGCGCTCGCCGAGGGGATGCTCAAGGCCCACGTCGTGGGCGCCCAGTGGTGGGAGCGCGGTGAGGGGATCGAACAGCTCGAGGGAATGATCCGCACGCGCGACGAGGTCGCCGCGCTCGGCCACGAGGACCGCTTCTCGCTCGGCTCGATCAAGTTCATGGTCGACGGCGTCGCCGAGAACCACACGGCGGCGATGCTCGAGCCGTACCGCGACGGGCACGGTCACTCGACCGACAACCGCGGCCTGTCGTTCATCCCGGCCGAGCGCCTGCGCGAGTACGCGATCGCCGCCGACGCCGCGGGCTTCCAGCTGCACTTCCACGCGCTCGGCGACCGGGCGGTGCGCGAAGCGCTCGACGCGGTCGAGGCGGCGGCGGAGGTCAACGGCGCCACCGACGGACGCCACCACCTCGCCCACATCCAGGTGGTCGACGAAGCCGACGTGCCGCGCTTCGCCGCGGCCGGGGCCGTGGCGAACATGCAGCCCCTGTGGGCGTGCCACGAGGACCAGATGGACGAGCTCACCCTGCCGTTCCTCGCCGAGTCGGCCGCATCGCGCCAGTACCCGTTCGGCGACCTGCAGCGCGCCGGGGTGCGCCTCGCCGGCGGCAGCGACTGGCCGGTCTCGAGCGCAGACCCGCTCGCGGGCGTGCACATCGCGGTCAACCGGGTCGCCCCGCTGTCCGACGACGAGCCGCTCGGCGGCGCCCACCAGCGCCTGGACCTCGCCACGGCGCTCGCCGCCTACACATCGGGCACCGCCTACGTGAACCACCGCGACCACGACACCGGCTACGTCCGCGCGGGCTACCTTGCGAACCTCGTCGTCGTCGAGCCGAACCCGTTCACCGTCCCCGTCGAGGACCTCTACCTCTGCCGCGTCGCCTCGACGTGGATCGACGGCGAGCGGGTCTACACGCGCGCCGACGCCGACGCCGACGCGGACGCCGCAGCATCCGTCCTGTCCTGAGTTCCTTCTCCACCACCCGACACCGTCGTCAGAACCCGAGGAGCACCATGATCCGCACCCGACGCACCGCCCGTCGCCTGCTCGCCGTCGCGGGAGTCGGCGTGGCGGGCGCGCTCGTCCTGTCCGCGTGCAGCGCCGACACGTCGAGCCCCGACGCCACCGCTGCCCCCGAGTGGGAGTACACCGCCCAGACGGCCGCGCCGTCGGGCGACGTCGACTCGTTCTCGTGGGTGAGCTACTCCGAGCCGTACTCGCTCGACTACGCGTACGCGTTCGACTACGCCGACAACCAGGTGCTCGCGAACGTCTGCGAGTCGCTGCTGCGGCTGAACCCCGACTTCACGCTCTCGCCGGGGCTCGCCGAGTCGTTCGACCACCCGACGCCTGAGACGTGGGTGTACACGATCCGCGACGGTGTGACGTTCCACGACGGCACGCCGTTGACGGCTGCCGACGCGGTGGCCTCGATGAGCCGGCACCTGGATCCCGAGGTGGGCTCGTCGTGGTACTCGGTGTACCAGAACGTCGCCGCGATCGAGCAGACGGGCGACCGGCAGGTCACGGTGACGATGAACGGCCCGGACTCCCAGTTCAACCTCGCCATGGGCGGGTCGGCGGGCGTCATCGAGTCCGCGACGACACTGGCCGACAAGGGCGCCGACTACGGCAACTCGACGGGGCTCGTCAACTGCACCGGCCCCTTCGCACTCACCGAGTGGAAGTCGGGGGAGTCGGTGACGCTGACCCGCTACGACGACTACTGGGACGACACCCTGCGCGCCAAGGCGGGCGAGGTCGACATCCTCTTCATGACCGACCCCAACGCGCGCGTCAACGCTCTGAAGTCGGGCGAGGTCGACGGCGGGTGGATGATCCCGGCCGACGCGATCGGGCAGCTGCAGGACTCCGGCAAAGGCGACATGTACTTCGGCCTCAACACCGCGGTCGGCAGCCTCATCGTGAACAACCTGGAGGGTCCGCTCGGCGACGAGCGCGTGCGCCGGGCGCTGCTCATGGCGATGGACCGGCAGGGGATCCTGGATGCTGCGGCCAAGGGCTACGGCGAGGTCACGAACGCGCTCACCACCGAGTCGGTGTGGGTCGGCGCGAGCGACGCGGGCTTGAAGGAGGCGTTCGACGGGCTCGAGGAGTATCCGTACGACATCGAAGCGGCCAAGAAGCTCATCGACGAGGCGGGCGTCGCGGGTGAGGAGATCGTGATCGCCACCGCGCCGATCAGCAACGACTTCACCGTCATCTCGCAGGGCGCCGCCGCCGCCGCGCAGTCGATCGGACTCAAGGCGACCATCGAGACGGTGAGCCCGAGCGCGTACACCGCGCTGTTCTCCGACCCGACCGCGCGCGAGGGCATCGACCTCTTCTACACCTCGTGGTACCTGTCGAGCCCGGATCCGCTCGAGATGTACAGCGTGCTGCGCACGGGAGAGTTCAGCAACTACGGCAACTGGAGCGACCCCGAGTTCGACGCCCTCGTGAACGAGGCCGTCACCATCGACGACCCCGCGGCGCGCAGCGAGGTCACCGCTCAGGCTCAGCGCATCGCGAACGAGCAGCTGCCGTGGCTGCCGCTGTTCCAGGGTCCGATGACGCTGTTCCTCGGCGACCGGGTGACCGGCGTCGCCCCGTCGGTGGCGTTCATGTACTACCCGTGGGCGGCGACCATTGGCTCCCGTTGACGTGAGCGCGGGCCCGGCGGTCGCCGCCGGGCCCCGCCCGGATCGGCGGCGGGCCGGAGGGGGCGGGGGAGCGATGATCGCCGTCCGCCGGATCGCCGGCAAGCTCGGCGGGCTGCTGCTCACGCTGTTCCTGGCATCCGTGCTCGTCTTCCTCTCGCGCTTCCTGGTGCCGGGCGATCCGGTGGCGTTCCTGCTGCGGGGGCGCAAGCCCAGCCCCGAGGCGGTGGCCCAGGTCACCGCGCAGTACGGTCTCGACCTGCCGCCGTGGCAGCAGTACCTCAACTGGGTCGCAGGGCTCCTCCACGGCGACCTGGGTCGGTCGCTGCAGTACCGGCAGGACGTCACCGTGGTGCTCGGCGAGCGGCTGCCCGTCACCCTCGGGCTGGTCGTGATGGCGGGCACGATGATCGCGGTCGTCGGCCTCATCGCCGGCGCGGTCGCCGCCCTCCACCGCGGACGCCTCGCGGACCGTTCGATCCTCATCGGGCTCACGGTGCTCGGCGCCATCCCGTCGTTCGTCGGATCCATCGTGCTCATCGCGGTGTTCGCGGTGCAGCTCGGCTGGTTCCCGTCGTTCGGGTCGGGCGAGGGCTTCTGGGACACGGTGTACCACCTCGTGCTTCCCTCGATCGCCCTCGCGATCGTGTTCGTCGTGCTGGTGGGCACGGTGACGCGTTCGTCGATGATCGACCAGCTCGACCGTGAGCACGTCGAGGTCGCGATCAGCCGTGGCATCAAGCGCGGCACCGTGATCCGCCGTCACGTGTTCCGCAACGCCGTCGGGCCGATCCTGACGGTGAGCGGGATGCTGGTGGCCGGCCTCCTCGTCGCCAGCTCCATCGTCGAGGCGGCCTTCGGTCTCGCCGGCATGGGGTCGCTCCTCGTGCAGTCGGTCGACCGTCTCGACTTCCCGGTCGTGCAGGCGATCGTCCTCCTCGTCGTGATCGCGTTCGTGCTCGTGAACGCCGTCATCGACGTCCTCGAACCCTGGATCGATCCCCGATCCGCTGCCGGAGCCGGTGCCCGATGACGACAACGCCCACCCTCGCCGTGAAGGTGCTGCGCGCACCACGGCTGCCCCGCACCAGCCTGACCTTCGCGATCGCGCTCGGAGTCCTCGCCGCGATGACGCTGGCCGCGATCTTCGCCCCGTTCCTCGCGCCGTACAACCCCGACGCCGTCGACTTCGCCGCGGTGAACGCGCCGCCGAGCTCCGCGCACTGGCTGGGCACCGACGGTCTCGGCCGCGACACACTGAGCCGCCTCATCTACGGTGCGCGCACGGCCCTGCTCGGTCCGCTCCTCGTGGTGATCGCGTCGACGGTGCTCGGCATCCTCCTCGGTCTCGTCGCCGGCTGGCGCGGCGGCTGGATCGACTCCGTGCTCGGTCGCCTGTTCGACGTGCTGTTCGCCTTCCCGTCCCTGCTCATCGCGATCAGGGCGGTCGCGCTCTTCGGCAAGGGGCTGGTCGCTCCCGTCATCGCGATGAGCATCGCGTACGCGCCGTTCGTCGCGCGCCTCACGCGCTCGCTCATCGCGGCCGAGCGCACCCGGCCCTACGTCGCGGCGTATCGCGTGCAGGGCTTCGGCGGCGCATGGATCGCGCTGCGGCGCGTGCTGCCGAACGTCACGCCCATCGTGGGGGCGCAGTCGACGCTCAACTTCGGGTACGTGCTCGCCGAGCTCGCCGCCCTGTCGTTCCTCGGCCTGGGCGTGCAGCCGCCCACCGCCGACTGGGGCGCGATGATCAACGAGGCGCAGGCCGGACTCATCGGCGGGCACTTCCTGCCCGCGATCGTGCCGGCGGTGGCCGTCGTCGTGGTCGTCGTGGCCGTCAACATCATCGGAGAAGAGCTCTCCGACCGCATCGGTGGGGAGATCCCGGCATGAACGCAACCGAGACCGTCGCCGATCCTGCCGTGGCGCCGATCGCGCCGAGTCCGGCGCTCCTCGACATCCGCGACCTCACGCTCGACCTGCCCGACGGCACCCGGCTTCTGGACGGCATCACGCTGTCGGTGGCCGCGGGCGAGACCGTCGGCCTCGTCGGCGAGTCCGGCTCGGGCAAGTCGCTGACCGCCCGCACCGTGCTGGGGCTCGTTCCCGACCGTTCCACGATCACCGGCGAGGTCGTGCTCGACGGCGCCGGAGTGCTCACCGCCCCCGCGCCGGAACTCCGGCAGCTGCGTCGCCACGGCGCGGCGATGATCTTCCAGGATCCGCGGGCGGGCATCAATCCGATGCGGACGATCGGGGATCACCTCACAGAGGCGCTCCGCCTCGCAGAGGGATGGTCGACGGATGCTGCGCGCGCACGCGCCGTCGAGCTGCTCGAGGCGGTGCGCCTGCCCCGTCCCGAAGACCACCTGCGCCAGTATCCGCACGAGTTCTCGGGCGGGATGCTGCAGCGCGTCATGATCGCGGGAGCCCTGACGACGTCGCCGAAGCTCCTCGTGTGCGATGAGCCCACGACGGCCCTCGACGTGACCACCCAGGCCGAGATCATCGGCGTGCTCGCCGAGCAGCGCGCGAGCCGCGGCATGGGCATGCTCTTCATCACGCACGACCTCAACCTCGCCGCGTCGCTCTGCGACCGGGTGTACGTCATGAGCGGCGGGCAGGTCGTCGAGCAGGGCCGCGCGCACGACGTGTTGCGAGCCCCGCGGGCCGAGTACACGCGGCGCCTCGTCGCCGCGACCCCGACGCTCGTCGGCGACGGGCACGGAACAGGAGGCTCTGCGCACCACGCCGGGGCGCAGCATCCATCCTCCGGCGTGTCGTCGGAAATCTCCGATTCTGTGCACGGCGAGCGAGGGACGGGTGCCGCGGCCGCGGCGGCGCCGATGGCTGACATGGAACACAGAATCGGAGGTTCTGGGGTACACGCCGGGGCGCAGCATCCGTCCTCCGGCGTGTCGGCGACGACCTCCGATTCTGTGCGCCGCGAGGGCGGGGTGGATGCTGCGCCCCCGGCCGAACCCGCATCGCCGATGCTCGAGGCGGCCGGGGTGTCGAAGACGTACCTGCGTCGCGGGAAGGAGCCGGTGCGAGCCGTCATCGATGCGACGGTCGCGGTTCCCCGGGGCGGAGCGCTGGGAGTCGTGGGCGAATCGGGGTCGGGCAAGTCGACCCTCGCGCGCATGATCGTCGGGCTCGAGGCCGCCGATCACGGCGACAGCCGCATCGACGGTCGCGAACGCACCGCGGTTCCGCGCAACCGGCGCGAGCGGCTCGCCCACGCGCGCAGCGTGCAGATGGTGTTCCAGGACCCGTACCTGTCGCTCGACCCGCGCATCACCGCGGGCCGGGCGATCGAAGACGCCCTGCGCCTGCACACCAGACTGAGCGCGACCGAGGCACGGTCGCGGGTGCTCGACCTGCTCGCCCAGGTCGGACTGGGGGAGAAGCACGCCGCCGCGCGGCCGCGGACCCTCTCGGGCGGTCAGCGGCAGCGCGTCGCGATCGCCCGTGCCCTCGCGATCGAGCCGGACGTGCTCGTGATGGACGAGGCGACGAGCGCGCTCGACGTCTCGGTGCAGGCGCAGGTGCTCGACCTCGTCGACCGCATCCGGCGGGGGCGCGGACTCACCGTGCTCTTCATCAGCCACGACCTCGCCGTCGTCCGGCGCGTGTGCGACGAGACAGTCGTGATGCGCCGCGGCGAGATCGTCGAGCGTGGTCGCACGGCGGAGCTCCTCGACGCCCCGCAGCACGAGTACACGCGGCTGCTCATCGACTCGGTGCCGAAGCCCGGGTGGGATGCCGAGGCCGCGGGTGCGGAGGCCGAGGCCGCCGGGATCGACCTCGCGGGAGCGGACGGACCTGCCCTGGAACCCGAGGCCGAGGCCGAGGCTGTCGCGATCGAGGAGGCGAAGGTCGAGGTGTCGGGACAGGCGCGGTGACGATTCACGCCGTGCCGCCAGGGCCGAGGGGCCGGATCCGGCACGGGAGTGCGCGTGGTCCGGACCGCTCGTCTGCCCGCCCCGTGGGCGTGCCCACGCAGTCGTGTGAGCCGGAAGTTCATCGAGCTTTTCGGCGAGTGCCGCACGAAGCCCTGCGGGCCGCGGCCCCGCGCGCGAAGATGGAGCCGTGTTCAGTGTCGAACTGACTCCGGATCCCGAGATCGACCGCGCGATCCGGGACGACTGGGACCGGCTCCTGGGCGCCGACCTGCCGAGCTCGGGGCGCAACCCCGCGCCGAGCAACCGCCCGCACGTCACTCTCGCGGTGCGGGAGCGTCTCGAGCCGTCGGCATTCGCCGGCATCGGCGAGATGCTTCCGATCCCCCTCGAACTCGGAGGAGTGCTGCTCCTCGGTCACCGGGACCGGTACGTGCTCACTCGCCAGGTCGTCGTGACCTCCGCCCTGCTGGATGCCCACCGCGTCGTGGCAGAGATCGCCGGCAGGCCCGAGCCGCGTTACTCGACCACGGCCATCGACCGCTGGACGCCGCACATCACCCTCGCGCGCGGTCTCACCGCCCAGCGCCTGGCGACGGCGATGCGCACGATCAAGGCCCCGCATGTCAGTGGGGAGGCCGTCGGAGCGCGGGTGTGGGATGCCGAGGCGCGGCGCGTCAGCACGATCCGGTGATTCCCGATCCGGACGGTGCGGTCCGGGTCAGTCCGCCAGTGCGAGTGCGCGGAACGGCTCGCGCGGCACGGCAGGGGGCTGCGGCATCCGTTGCGGCTGCTGCTTCGCCCGCATCGTGCGCAGGTAGAGCTCGTCGATGAGGGCGGTCGCGAGGCGCACGAGCTTCGCGATCTCGGCGTCGTCGCGGTCGACCCACGCGCAGCGGGGCTCGTCGTCGACGGGCACGAAGCCGTCGTGCTGCTCCCACGCGACCAGCGTTCGCTCGGCGCCCAGCACGTGCTGCTGCCACCACACCTGACGGAGGTAGCCGCGCGGGATGCTGCGCCACGCCTTGTTCGTCGTCTTGATCTCGGCGAGGGTGATGCGGCCCGCCCCGTCGACAGCGATGCCGTCGGGTGTCGCGAGGTGCCGCTTCTCGACCACCGCGTGGAAAAGGGCCGAGGAAGGCTGGATCCCGTGGGTCGCGGCGACCCACGCGGCGATCTCGGGCTCACGCGCGCGCCCGTGCGCCGTGTAGGCGTTGCCCGAGAAGCCCGAGCCGAGCAGCTTCGCGTCGGCCGCGCGGGCGATGGCCCTGTCGGAGGTGAGGGTCGCGACATCCGTCGCGGTGATGCCCCTCGACCGAGCGCGCACCCAGGCCACGCGGTCGCGCGAGTCCGCGACGATGCGGGCGGCGACCTCCGGTGCCTGCGTCGCGAGCCCGGACGGGCGCGCGACGGAGTGCTCGGGATTCACCCTTCGAGGCTACGCCGCCGATGAGACATCCGCCGCCTGCGACGCACCACGCTGTGCCACTCCGGAGCGCCGGTGGCAGCATCCGTCCGCACGCAAGAGGGGTTGCGGTCGGCGGCCACGGTGGCATCCTCGGGGGCATGGACACGATCACTGCACGCGAGTTCCGTGGGTTCCCGGGCGTCGAGGACTGGCATCCGCGCGTGACCGGGGCGTTCGCGCTCTTCCGCACCGGCACCTTCGCGGTGGGAGCGCAGCTGTTCGGCGCCATCGCCGAGCTGGCCGAGGCCGCCGACCACCACCCCGACGTCGACGTGCGGTACGCCACGGTGCGCGTGCGGCTCATGACGCACTCCGCGGGCGGTCTGACGGAGAAGGATGCTGCGCTCGCGGCGCAGATCTCGCAGGCCGCTCGCGAGCTCGACATCCCGGCCGACACGGCCCGCATGCTCGACGTGATGCTCGCGGTCGCCACGCCGGACCCCGCGGCGGTCGTGCCGTTCTGGAAGGCGGCGACCGGATTCTCGGAGGTCCGCGACGGCGTCCTCTTCGACAAGGACGGCCGCGGCCCGCTCATCTGGTTCCAGCCGGTGGACAAGCCGCTGCGCGGCCGGTCGCACCTCGACGTCAACGGCCCGCGGGACGTCATCGAGAAGCGGCTCGAGGCCGCGCTCGCCGCGGGCGGCGTCATCGTCGACGACTCGCACGCGCCCGAATGGTGGACGCTCGCCGACGCCGACGGCCACAAGGTCGACCTCTGCCCCTGGCGATCCTGACCCCCGCAGGGGCAGCCAGGGACGACGAGTCAGAAGGCGGCGGCGCCGGCCTCCGCCACCGTCTGGTCCTGCTCGCCCGAGCCTCCGCTGACGCCCACCGCACCGACGACCTTGCCGTCGCGGCTGAGCGGCACGCCGCCCGCGAAGATCGCGACGCCCCGGCCGTGCGCGTTGGTGGTGTGGATGCCGAAGAACTGCTGCGTCGGCTGCGAGTTGTCGCCGAGGTCCTTCGTCGAGATGTCGAACGCCTTCGACGTCCACGCCTTGCTGATCGAGATCTCGATGCTGCCGATCCAGGCGCCGTCCTGGCGCACGTGCGCCACGAGGTTGCCGCCCGCGTCGACGACGGCGATGTTCATGGGCTGGCCGATCTCGTCGGCGCGATTCTCAGCGGCTTCGATCACGCGGCGGGCGTCTGCGAGGGTCACGGACATGAGAGTTCCTTTCATCGGGGAACGGATGCCTCGGGCCGAGGCATCCGTGTCGGTCACGCGGTCTTGATGTACCCGTTGGGGTTGAGCACGTACTTCTTCGCCGCCCCCTGGTCGAAGTCGGCGTAGCCCTGAGGGGCGTCCTCGAGGCCGATGGGGGTGGCGCCGACGGCGTCGGCGATGTGCACCTTGTCGTGCAGGATCGCCATCATGAGCTGCCGGTTGTAGCGCATGACGGGGCATTGCCCGGTCGTGAACGACAGCGACTTGGCCCAGCCCAGGCCGAGACGCAGGGAGAGGGAGCCGACTTTCGCGGCTTCGTCGATGCCGCCGGGGTCGCCGGTGACATAGAGCCCGGGAATGCCGAGGGCGCCGCCGGCCGCCGTCAGGTCCATCAGCGAGTTGAGCACCGTCGCCGGCATCTCCTCGTCGGCGTGCTCGCCGTGGCCGCGCGCCTCGAAGCCGACCGCGTCGACCGCGGCGTCCACCTCGGGCACGCCCAGGATCTGCGCGATCTGGTCTTTGGGGTCGCCCTTCGAGACGTCCACGGTCTCGCAGCCGACCGAGCGGGCGCGGGCGAGCCGGTCGGCGTTCAGGTCGCCGACGATGACGACGGCCGCGCCGAGCAACTGCGCCC
>JAVBUG010000266.1:0-10025 GCA_031555515.1 Microbacterium sp.
GGGCTCGTGCTGGAGGGCGAGGCGACCGGCGAACTGTGGGTGCGCGGGCCGAGCGTCTTCGCCCGCTACCTCGGGGACGCCGCCGCGACCGCACGGGCGATGAGCGGCGAGTGGCTCCGCACCGGCGACCTGGTCTCGCGAGACGCCTCTGGGGTCTACCGGGTCGTCGACCGCCTGAAGGACATCTTCATCTCGGGCGGCGAGAACGTCGCTCCGGCAGAGGTCGAGTACGCCCTCTGCCTGCACCCGCTCATCGATGCGGCCGCCGTGGTGGGCGTGCCCGACACGGTGTGGGGTGAGCGCGGGGTGGCGTTCGTGGTGCCGTCGGCGGGAGCCGCGCTGTCGGTCGATGAGGTGCTCGCGCACGCGCGCCGCAACTTGGCGGCCTTCAAGGTCCCGGTCCACGTGGAGTTCGTCGAGACACTGCCGCGCTCGACGATCGAGAAGCTGGCGCGGGCACGGCTGCGCGATGCGGCCCGGCTGCTGGTCGAACAGGTCCCGGGGCAGGAAGATCGTGCGGGGGACCGCGCGCACGGTGTGGTGCACGAGCGTACGAAGGGGGAATCCCGATGAGCATGTCCGATGAACTCGTCGACCGGGAAGAGGAACTGGTGTCGTCCGCCACCGGCCGTCCGCTCACGAAGCGCGGGGAGGCGACGCGCCGCCGTCTGCTCGAGGCCGCGGAACTCGTGTTCGCGGAGCAGGGCTATCACGAGGCATCCATCGTCAAGATCACCGAGCGCGCGGGCATCGGTCTCGGCACGTTCTACCTCTACTTCGACAGCAAGCAGGCGATCTTCGAGGCGCTCGTGCTCGATCTCAACCGACGCGTGCGTCACTCGATGTCGGAGGCGATGGCCGGGGCATCGGGTCGCCTGGAAGCGGAGCGGGCGGGCTTCGCCGGGTTCTTCCGGTTCACGGCCGAGCACCCGGCCCTCTATCGCGTGGTGCGCGAGGCCGAGTTCGTCTCGCCCGAGGTGCTGCGCACGCACTACACCCGCATCGTCGAGGGGTATGAGGCCGGCCTCCGCGCCGCGCAGGCGACCGGCGACGTCGACCGTGCGCTCGACCCCGAGACCACGGCGTGGGCCCTCATGGGCATGGGCGAGCTGATCGGCATGCGGTTCCTGCTGTGGGAGCGCGACGCCGACGGCAAGCCGCCCGCACAGCTCGACCCGGTGGTGTTCGCCGGCATGACCCGGTTCATCGACAACGCGCGCGCGCCGCGAGCGGAAGAGACGGAGTGACGGGGGAGAAGGATCTCGCGGGCAAGCGCGCGCTGGTCACCGGCGGCGCGAGCGGCATCGGTCTCGCGTGCGCGCACGAGTTCGCGGCGCGGGGCGCGCACGTGATCATCGCTGACCTCAACGCGGAGGCCGCGACGGATGCTGCCACCGCCGTCGGCGGGGAGCCCTGGGCCGTCGACCTCGCCGACACCGCCGCGCTCGACGACCTCACGCTCGACGTCGACGTCCTCGTGAACAACGCCGGAATCCAGCGGGTCGCCCCGATCACGGAATTCGACCCGGAGGCGTTCCGGCTGATCGTGCGGCTCATGCTCGAGTCGCCGTTCCTCCTCATCCGTGCGGCGCTCCCGTCGATGTACGAGCGAGGCTGGGGGCGCGTCGTCAACATCTCGAGCGCCCACGGCCTGCGGGCGAGCGCCTTCAAGTCGGCGTACGTCTCGGCCAAGCATGGGCTGGAGGGCCTGTCGAAGGTGACGGCGCTCGAGGGCGCGCCGCACGGTGTGACCAGCAACTGCATCAACCCCGCCTATGTGCGCACGCCGCTCGTCGAGAAGCAGATCGCCGATCAGGCTGTCGTGCACGGGATCCCCGAGAGCGAGGTCGTCGAGAAGATCATGCTCACCGAGAGCGCCGTGAAGCGGCTCGTCGAGGCCGATGAGGTGGCCTCCCTGGCGGGATGGCTGGTGTCCGACAAGGCCGGCATGGTCACGGGCGCCTCGTACACGATGGACGGCGGATGGACGGCGCGATGAACCACGAGTACCGGAAGATCGACGTCGTCGTCGAGGGCGGTTCGCTGCGGGCGGGTGTGTGGGAGCCGATCGACAGCGGCACCGACGCGCCGACCGTGCTCCTGGTGCACGGGGTCACCGCCTCGCACCTGGCATGGCCGTTCGTCGTGGACCGCTTGCCCGGAGTGCGCGTGGTCGCCCCCGACCTGCGGGGCCGGGGGCGGAGCAACGGCATCGCCGGGCCGGCGGGGATGCCCGCGCACGCGGCCGACCTCGCGGCGCTGCTGGACGCGCTCGGCATCGACCGCACGGTGGTCGTCGGGCACTCGATGGGCGGGTTCGTGTCGGTGGTGTTCGCGCACCGATATCCCGAGCGCGTGTCGCGGCTGCTGCTCGTCGACGGCGGGCTGCCGCTCGACGTACCGGCCGGGCTCAGCACCGACGAGCTCGTCGCCGGCATCCTCGGCCCGACGGCCGCGCGCCTTTCGATGAGGTTCGCCGACACGGGGGAGTACCTCGACTTCTGGCGGCAGCATCCGGCGTTCGACGGCGCGTGGACACCCGAACTCGAGCGCTATCTCGCCTACGACCTCGTCGACGACGGCGCCGGCGCCTTCCGCCCGGCGACGAGTTACGCCACGACCGCGGACGACACCGTCGACATGAACACGGGCACCGCCCTGCCCGAGGCGCTCGCCGGGCTGCAGCATCCGACCCGCCTCATCACCGTGCCGCGCGGCCTGCAGAACGAGCCGCCTGGCCTGTACGCCCCGGAACACCTCGCGCGGCTGCTCGCGGAGTACCCCGCGGTCGAGCACGAGCGGATCGAGGGATTCAACCACTACACGATCGTGATGTCGCCCGGCGGCGCCGAGGTGGTGGCGGCCGCGGTCCGCGAGGAGCTCTCGGCGGTTCCGACCCCGTAATGCTCACCTGTCGCGATGTGTCGTCACGGGCGGCGCTTCGTGACAGGCGAGCGAGGAACGCCGTCGAGCTGCAGGGGATCGTCGCGGTCAGCGGGACGCGGCGATGCGCGTCGTGAGCTGGTGCGCGTGGGCGAGGAGCGTGCGGCCGAGCTCGGGGAGGCGATCGGGACCGAAGCGGAACTCGACGCCGGTGAGGCTCAGTGCCCACTGCGGGTGGCCCTCGCGCGTGAAGACCGCGGCGCCGATGCCGTACGAGCCCTCGACGATGAGCCCGGGGTTGACGGCGTAGCCGCGCTCCTGGGTGTCGCGCAGGCGCGTGCGCAGCCGCTGCTCGCTGTGTGACGCGCCCCATCGATCCGAGAGCTCCGGGTGGCGTTCGAAGTAGGCGTCCACATCGTGGGGCGGCAGGAACGACAGGATCGCGAGCCCCGCGGAGGCGACACCCAGCGGGAACCGCACGCCCTCCGACAGCACGAACGAGCGGATCGGGAAGCTGCCCTCCTCGCGCAGCAGGCACACCGTCTCGTCGCCGCGGCGCACCGAGAGGAACGCGCTCTCCTCGGTGCGGACCGCGAGTGAGCGCACGATGTCGCGCGCGACAGCGGTGATGTCGTATCGGGATGCTGCGACCGTGCCCATCAGGTACAGCTCGGGTCCCGGCATCCAGCGCCCCGTGCGTTCGTCCTGATCGACGAGGCCCTCGTGGCGCAGTGCGGTGAGCAGACGGTGCGTCGTCGGGCGGGTGAGGTCGGCGCGGCGGGCGAGTTCGGCCACCGCCATCCCGTCGTCCCCACCCGACGTCACGAGGCGCAGGAGCTGAGCCGCCCGCGCGATGGACTGGGCTCCCGGAACGGTGCGCTTCATCGTGCTGTCCACAATATGGACGCTACGACGCCGGGTGGCCACATGGCAAGCGAGGAGGTGGTGCGGGCGTCCGGGGAGTCGCAGGATGGACACCGAGCGACCGGAATGCAAAGGAGCAGAATGATCGACAAGACCTGGGGATCGGCGGCCGAGGCCGTCGCCGACATCTCCGACGGGGCGTCCCTCGCGGTGGGAGGGTTCGGGCTGTCCGGCAACCCCATCGCGCTCATCGAGGCGCTGCTTGCACAGGGCACGAGCGACCTCAGCATCGTGAGCAACAACTGCGGCGTCGACGACTGGGGGCTCGGCATCCTCCTGAACGCCAAGCGCATCCGGAAGATGACCTCCTCGTACGTCGGCGAGAACAAGGAGTTCGAGCGGCAGTTCCTCTCGGGCGAGCTCGAGCTCGAACTGACCCCGCAGGGCACGCTCGCCGAGAAGCTGCGCGCCGGCGGGTCGGGCATCGCCGCGTTCTACACGCAGACCGGTGTCGGCACGCAGGTCGCCGAGGGCGGGCTGCCGCGCCGGTACGCGGCCGACGGCAGCATCGCGGTTGCCTCGCCCGTCAAGGACGTGCGCAGCTTCGACGTGTCGGGCACGCCTCGCGACTACGTGCTCGAGGAGGCGATCGTCACCGACTTCGCCCTCGTGCACGCGTTGAAGGGCGATCGTCACGGCAACCTCGTCTTCAACAAGGCTGCACGCAACTTCAACCCGCTCGCCGCGATGGCGGGGCGCGTGTGCATCGCCCAGGTCGAGGAGCTCGTGGAGCCGGGCGAGCTCGAGGCCGACAGCATCCATCTTCCCGGCATCTATGTGCACCGCATCGTGGAGGTCGGATCCGACATCGAGAAGCGCATCGAACGGCGCACGGTCTCGGCCTCTCAGGCCGCCGCGCGCGAGATGCCGGAAGGGGCCTGACATGCCGCTCACCCGCAACGAGATGGCCGCCCGCGCGGCCGAGGAGCTCGCCGACGGCGCCTACGTCAATCTGGGCATCGGCCTGCCGACCCTCGTGCCGAACTTCGTGCCCGACGGCGTCACCGTCGTGCTGCAGTCCGAGAACGGCATCCTCGGGGTCGGGCCGTACCCGACCGAGGAGAACGTCGACCCCGACCTCATCAACGCCGGCAAGGAGACCGTGACGACGCTGCCCGGCGCCGCGTTCTTCGATTCGGCGACCAGCTTCGGGATGATCCGCGGCGGCAAGATCGGCGCCGCGATCCTCGGCGCGATGCAGGTGTCCCAGACCGGCGACCTGGCCAACTGGATGATCCCCGGGAAGATGGTGAAGGGGCCGGGCGGCGCGATGGACCTCGTGCACGGCGCCGCGAAGGTGATCGTGCTGATGGAGCACGTCGCCAAAGACGGCTCGGCGAAGATCGTGAACGAATGCTCGCTGCCGCTCACCGGACGCGGCGTGGTCGACCGCATCATCACGGACCTCGCGGTCATCGACGTGACGGATGCCGGACTCGTGCTGGTCGAGACGGCTCCCGGCGTCACGGTGGAAGAAGTCATCGCGGCCACAGAACCGGAGCTGACGGTCGCCGTCGGAGAGAGAATCGAAGCATGAACCACGACGACGTCGTCATCGTCGCCGCTGCGCGCACACCGCAGGGGCGGCTGAAGGGCCAGCTGGCTCCGCTCACGGCGGTGCAGCTGGGCAGCGCCGCGATCAAGGGCGCGCTCGAGAAGGGCGGCATCCCCGCTGACGCGGTCGACGCGGTGCTCGTCGGCCAGGTGCTCGCGGCCGGGAGCGGGCAGAACCCCGCGCGCCAGGCCGCGGTCGGCGCCGGCATCGGGTGGAACGTCCACTCCGGCTCGGTGAACAAGGTGTGCCTGTCGGGCCTCACCGCGATCATCGACGGCGCGCGCATGATCGCCACGGGGGACGCGACAGTCGTGGTCGCGGCCGGCATGGAGTCGATGACCCGCGCCCCCCACCTCATGATGGGCTCCCGCGACGGCTGGACCTACGGCTCGATCGAGGTGCTCGACCACATGGCGTTCGACGGGCTCACCGACGCCTACGACCGCGAAAGCATGGGGGCGTCGACGGAGCGGCACAACGAGCGCCTCGAGGTGACGCGAGAGGCTCAGGATGCTGTGGCCGCGAGGTCGCATCAGCGTGCGGCCGCCGCGCAAGCCGAGGGTGTCTTCGACGCCGAGATCGTGCCGGTCGGGATCCCGCAGCGCAAGGGCGACCCGGTCGTCGTGACGAAGGACGAGGGCGTGCGCCCCGAGACCACCGTCGCCACGCTTGCGGGCCTGCGCCCGGCCTTCGCAGCCGGCGGCTCCATCACGGCCGGCAACTCGTCGCAGATCTCGGACGGCGCGTCCGCGGTCGTGCTCACCACGCGCTCGCACGCCGACGAGAACGGCTGGGATGTGCTCGCTGTCGTCGGCGCCTCGGGTCAGGTCGCCGGCCCCGACAACTCGCTGCACTCGCAGCCCGCGCGTGCGATCGAGAAGGCGCTGGCGAAGCAGGGGATCGCGGCATCCGACCTCGACATCGTCGAGATCAACGAGGCGTTCGGCGCGGTCGTCGTGCGGTCTCAGGCGGAGCTCGGCCTCTCGGACGACGTCGTCAACCCGCACGGCGGCGGCATCGCGATCGGACACCCGATCGGGGCGTCCGGCAACCGCCTCGTCGTCCACGCCGTGCACGAACTCGTGCGGCGCGGGGGCGGCACGGCCGCGGTCGCGCTGTGCGGCGGTGGTGGTCAGGGAGACGCGCTCATCCTCACGCGCTGAGGTCTCGCCGTCAGAGTTCAGGTGTCACGACACGCGGGGTGATTCGAACGACCCCGCGTGTCGTGCCACCCGAAGCGGCGATGTCGCGGGGGAACGGGGAGCTCAGCGTTCGAGCCGGCGCTTGAGGAGCTTCTTCTCGCGGCCGTGGACGGGGGAGTCGTTGGCGATGAGCTCGCCGCGCGTGGCGCGGCGGACGTCGACGATCGCGCCGATCGCGAGTGCCAGCGAGATGCCCCAGCTGAGCCACGCGAGCGCCATGCGCCACGTGAACGGCTCGTTCTCGCGGAGTCCCCTCATCAGCGTCAGCCCGCCCGTGATCGCGGTGAGGATGCCGGTGCCGAAGAGGTACTTGCGCATGGGGCCACGTTAGCGCGGCGCACATGACCGCCGCGCCCCTTGACATGGTGTCGTCCGGTGCGTCAAGGGGACTCGGCGGGATCTACTGCGCTGTTAGCCTGAGCGTGCCGAGTCCACGAAACCGTCAGGAGACCGCGTGACAGAGCCCACCGCCCCCGCCGCCGAACTCGTCGTCGTCGCCAACCGTCTGCCCGTCGACCGGGTCGTCGATGCCGCGGACGGGTCGGAGTGGCGCCGCTCGCCCGGCGGACTGGTGACGGCCCTCGAGCCGGTGATGCGGCGCGCCGACGGCGCGTGGGTCGGCTGGCCCGGCCAGCCTGACATCGAGGTCGAGCCGTTCGAGTTCGAGGGCACCCACCTCGTCCCGGTGGCGTTGAGCGCCGAAGAGGTCGAGCTGTACTACGAGGGCATGTCGAACGACACGTTCTGGCCGCTCTACCACGACGTGATCGCGGCGCCGCGGTACCGGCGGCTCTGGTGGGACGCCTATGTCAAGGTGAATCGCCGCTTCGCCGAAGCGGCAGCCGGCGTCGCCGCACAGGGCGGCACCGTGTGGGTGCAGGACTACCAGCTGCAGCTCGTGCCGCAGATGCTGCGCGAAGCGCGCCCCGACCTCACGATCGGATACTTCCACCACATTCCCTTCCCGGCATACGGTCTCTACTCGCAGCTGCCCTGGCGCCGCCAGGTGCTCGAAGGCCTTCTCGGCGCGGACGTGATCGGCTTCCAGCGCGTGGCGGACGCCGGCAACTTCGCGCGCGCTGTGCGCCGGCAGCTGCGTTACCAGACGAAGGCGACAGGGATCACGGTTCCCGAGCCGGACGGCGCGACGCGCAACGCGCTCGCGAAGGCGTTCCCGATCTCGATCGATACAGGCTCGTACATCGACCTCGCCGGGCGTCCCGACATCCAGGCTCGCGCGGCGGAGATCCGCGAGAGCCTCGGCAACCCGAAGAAGATCCTGCTCGGCGTCGACCGGCTCGACTACACGAAGGGCATCCGCCACCGTCTCAAGGCGTTCGGCGAGCTGCTCGAAGACGGGCGGGTGAGCGTCGAAGACGTCACGCTCGTGCAGGTCGCCAGTCCGAGCCGCGAGCGCGTCGACGCATACATGCAGCTGCGCGACGAGATCGAGCTCACGGTCGGCCGCATCAACGGCGACCACGACACCATGGGGCACACCGCGATCCGCTACCTCCACCAGGCCTACCCGCGGGAGGAGATGGTGGCGCTGTTCCGCGCAGCCGACGTCATGCTCGTGACCGCGCTGCGAGACGGCATGAACCTCGTGGCGAAGGAGTACGTCGCTGCCCGCACCGACAACCGCGGCGTGCTCGTGCTGAGCGAGTTCGCCGGCGCCGCCGACGAGCTGCCGAGCGCGATCCGCATCAACCCCCACGACATCCACGGCATGAAGGAGGCGATCATGCGCGCGATCGAGATGCCGGCCGCAGAGCAGGGCCGCCGCATGCGAGCACTGCGCAGGAAGGTCGTCGAGAACGACGTCGCCAGCTGGTCGCGGTCGTTCCTGGATGCACTCGACGCCGCCCGCGCGGCGAAGCGCGCGAAGAAGGCCGGCGCATGACCGCGGTGGACGACGCGATCGCCCGGGTCGCAGCATCCGATCTCCTGCTCGTCGCCCTGGACTTCGACGGGACGCTGTCGCCCCTCGAGGACGAGCCGATGGACGCACGGATGCTGCCCGCCGCCCGTGACGCGGTCGACGCCGTGGTCGCGACGCCCGACACGATCGTCGCGCTCGTGTCGGGGCGCAGCCTCGTGGACCTGCGCCTCATCGCGGAGCACGACGACGCGTCGCGCGTGCTGCTGGCCGGGTCCCACGGCGCGGAGTTCTGGATCCCGGGCGAGGGGGTCGCGAGCCACGGCGAGGACGAGTCCGACGCCGCACTGCGCGACGCGCTGCGCGGGCACGCCGAAGACGCCACGGCCCACCTCGACGGCGTGTGGATCGAGCCCAAGACCTTCGGGTTCGGGGTGCACACGCGCCGGGCCACCGCGGAGGCCGCGGCAGAGGCGAACCGCGTCGTCGACGAGATCGTCGCGGCCGAGGCGCCGCACTGGCGCCGCCGCACCGGGCACAACATCGTGGAGTTCGCGTTCCGGCACGAGGGCAAGGACTCCGCGATCGCCGAGTTGCGCGAACGGGTGGGCGCCACGGCGGTGTTGTTCGCCGGCGACGATGTCACCGACGAGGACGCGCTCGCGAGCCTCGGCAACGGCGACCTCGGCGTGCGCGTGGGGGAGGGGCAGACCTCCGCGACCCTGCGGGTCGCCGACATCGCGGCCCTCGCGGCGCTCCTGCAGCACCTCGCAACGGCGCGTTCGCGGGGTTAGGCCCGCCCCGGCCGGCGGGTCCGTCACTCGGGCCGAGGGCGTCGCCGCGCGGGAATACACTGAGTCAATGGCCCAGCCCGATTCGCTCGCTGACAACTCCATCGACATCAAGCCCCGCAGTCGCGTCGTCACCGACGGCATCGAAGCCACGACGTCGCGCGGCATGCTCCGTGCCGTCGGCATGGGCGACGCCGACTGGGACAAGCCGCAGATCGGCATCGCGTCGAGCTGGAACGAGATCACCCCCTGCAACCTGAGCCTCGACCGGCTCGCGCAGGGCGCCAAGGAGGGCGTGCACGCCGGCGGCGGCTATCCGCTGCAGTTCGGCACCATCTCCGTCTCGGACGGC
Organism: Microbacterium sp.; assembly: GCA_031555515.1. Taxonomy (GTDB): domain Bacteria; phylum Actinomycetota; class Actinomycetes; order Actinomycetales; family Microbacteriaceae; genus Microbacterium. The sequence continues at coordinate 9,587 of JAVBUG010000266.1, forward strand.
ATCTCGATGGGCCACGAGGGCATGCACTTCTCGCTCGTCTCGCGCGAGGTCATCGCCGACTCGGTCGAGGCGGTCATGATGGCCGAGCGGCTCGACGGCTCGGTGCTGCTGGCCGGATGCGACAAGTCGATCCCCGGCATGATGATGGCCGCCGCGCGACTCGGGCTGTCGAGCGTGTTCCTCTACGCCGGCTCGACCATGCCCGGATGGGTCAAGCTCTCGGACGGCACCGAGAAGGATGTCACGATCATCGACTCGTTCGAGGGTGTGGGCGCGTGCCTGGCCGGCAAGATGAGCGAAGCCGACCTCAAGCGCATCGAGTGCGCGATCGTCCCCGGCGAAGGCGCCTGCGGCGGCATGTACACGGCGAACACCATGGCATCGGTGGGCGAGGCGCTCGGCCTGAGCCTCCCCGGGTCCGCCGCGCCGCCGGCAGCGG
>JAVBUG010000030.1:0-11589 GCA_031555515.1 Microbacterium sp.
GCGCTCGGCGCGGGCGGAGCAGGGGGAGCGTACGCGGGCGGCGGCCCGAAACCGGCCCCCGCGCTCGTCGGAACGGGAGGGACGGCCGTCGGCGCGGGCGGATACGCCGCGTGCGCGCCGGCGTGCGCGCCGGCGTGCGCAGCAGGAGCGGGGAACGGCGGCAGCGGAGGAAGCGCGGCCTCCTCGGCCGGGGTACGGCGCACGCCGGCGCCGAAGGGCGCGCGTGCGGTGGCAGCATCCGATTCCCGCCCGACCCAGCGCGCACTCCCCCAGCCGACGATGGAGGCCCAGACCGGGAAGAGCAGGAAGCCGAGGACGGTCATGCCGGCGCCGAAGCCGAAGGCGACGTTCACGCGGAACAGCGCGATCGCCCAGACCACCAGGAACGCGATGTTGACGAACGGGATGAACGCGAGCACCACGAGCCACGGCGAGAGTCCCGCGAGCTGCAGGAGCACGACGGTGTTGAGGACCGGAACCCACGCCTTCCAGGCCTCGACGCCGGACTTGCGGAACACCGCCGACAGCGCGAGCGCGGTCCAGACGTAGAGCCCGGCGAACAGCAGCAGGCTGAGCAGGGTGCCGACGACGGCTGCGGTGGCATCTGTGGCGTTCATGGCGTGGGACGCACGGGCTCGGCCCGTCGTCTCCCCCTCTCGGCGAATCGCGTGCGGACGCCCGGTTCGGGCGCCGTCGGGCGGAACAACGATCTCAACGATACGGTCGTGAGCGCTCCGCGCCAGAAACCTCGTGCGCGTCGCAGGGTGCGCCGCTCCGCGTCGACGGCCTCCCAGTAGCGCCGCGCCTCATCGGCGGAGAGGTCCGCGTGGGAGAAGACGGCGCGGTCGGCGTCCCGCGCGAGCGCGGCGCCGGCGGGCGTCGCGAAAGCGGCGGCGAGCTCTGAGCGGGTCGCAGTGCGGGATGCCGCGTGCCCGCTGTCGAGCGCCGCGTCGACGTACTCGTCCCAGCCGCCGGCGATGCGGGTCGCGGGCGTGCCGGTGCGCCGGCGGGACCGGCGGCGTGCGGCCTTCGCGCCGATCACGATGAGGAAGGGTCCGAGGGCGAGGACGAGGATGAGCAGCACGATCCCGGCGCTCCGCAGCACCGGCCAGAGCCACGCCAGGTCGGCGGCGGCGTCCTCGTCGGCGGGGCGGTCGGCAGCCGAGTCCTCCTGCGCGGGATCGGGCGGCACGACCTCCTCGACGGAGTCGGGGCGCACCTCGGTGACGTTCTCGGGGTCCCGCTGCTCTGTCGTGTCGAGGCTGGGCGACTGCGCGTACTGGGGGGTCACGTCGACGGCGACCCAGTCACCGGCTGCCGACTGCACCTCGGTCCACGCGGTGAGGTCCTGTGCGCGGCAGACGCCCTCGTCGCACGTCGCGAGGCCCGGCTCCGCCCCGGCCAGCCGCGCGCCCAGCACGACCCGCGACGGGAAGCCGAGCTCACGGGCCATGAGCGCCACCGCGACGGCGAACTGCTCGTCGTCGCCGATCGCCGCGACGTAGTTGCCGGACTCGACGGCGTTCACGTCGGTCTCGCGTTCGAGCAGTCGGGCGAACATCGTGTCGACCCGGGCGAGCGAGTGGCCCGAGGCGCTGGGCTGGAACGCGTAGCCGGGCAGGGCCGCCGCCCACGCGGGCTGCTGCTCGCCCGCGGTGAGGCCGTGGCTGAGGTAGCCGCGCTCGCGCAGCAGCGCCACCGCGCTCTCGAGGGCCGGACCGCCCGAGCCGACGGCGTGCTCGTCCAGCCACGTGCGGAGGCTGTCGGGTGCCGCGACGCCGCCCGGGCTTCCCGGCGCGTCGAGCTCGGCGAGCTCCGGCGTGCGGGGCTCGACGCCGCGCACGACGAACGCGTCGCCGGCTTCGAATCCTCCCCCGGCGGTCTGCACCCCGGCGGAGGCCGCCGCGTTGTAGTAGAACCGGTCGGCCAGCGACGCCGCACGGTCGCCGTCGAAGGCGACGGTCTCGAGGCGGCCGGCGGTCGGCATCCAGATCCCGTCCCAGCCGTCGATCTCGATGCGCGCCGCGACCGGCGTGCCCTCGCCGGCGTCAAGGGCCGATGGCACGCGCACGAAGCGGCCGGCGTCGACGGCGCCCTCGCCGCCCGAGCGGAAGACCTCGCCGTCGTAGGCGTCGAGGGTCGCGAGGCGCACGCGTTCGGGGAGCTCGCCCACCACGCCGTCCCGGGCGACCGGCTCGACAGTGAACAGCACGTCGTCGGCGCGGGCGTCGGCGAACAGCGCGCGGTACTGCGACAGCGGGCTCACCTCGGCCGACAGGTCGATATCGGGGCCGACGGCGGAGCGCAGCACCTCGCGCTCCGCGCCGCGCGCGGCGAAGGGCACGACCGCCACGGCGAGCACGAGGGCGACCGCCACCATGCCGGCACCGAGCGCGGTGCGGCGGCGGTCGGCCGCGGAGGGGCGTCGCGAGATGCGGACGCCGCTGGATGCCGCGGCCCGCTGCAGTGCGCGGACGCGCTCGTCGTGCGTGCGCCAGGCGAGCCACAGCAGGCACGCCACGAGGCCCGCGACGCCGACCGCGGTCTCGACGGGGGCATAGAGGAACACCGGGCCGAGGTCGAGGGGCGCGCTGACGGTCGTGCGCCCGAAGAAGAGCCCGAACGTCACCATGCCGAGCGCCACGGGCACCGCGGCGTAGGCGGCGCGATCCTCGCGCCACGCGAGGAGCAGCACCGTGCAGGTGCCGACGAGGAAGACGACGAGTGCGGGCACGAGCAGGTTGCGGTACGAGCCGACCGGCAGCTCGACGGTGACGAGGTCCTTCCAGCCGAACACCAGTCCGCTCGCCAGCTCGCCGAGGCCTCGCACCAGGTCGTCGGGGGCACCGAGGCGCGAGGGCACCGCGAGCGGGACGCCGAGGACGAGGATGGCGAGGGCCAGCGCGCCGGCGACCGCCCACCCGTTCCAGCGCCGCCACCATCCCAGCGCGGCGATCCCGCCGCCCGCGAGGGTGCCGACGAGAACCAGGAGCGCGAAGCTGCCCGAGCGGTAGATGGGCCACGCGGCGACGGCGGCGACCACGGCGATCACCGCGGCGAACCCCGCCCCGACCCACACGCGGGCGACGAGCCGCGGAACGCGCGCGCGCTGAGCCTCGGCGGCGCCCCGGGGCGCAGCATCCATCCGCTCCATCACGGGGATCGGCCCGCTCACGATGCCGCTCCCCTGAGCAGGAGGCCCGAGAGGTCTTCGAGGGTTCCGACGGTGAGCACGGTCATGCCCGACAGCGGCTGCATGCGCGGGTGGGCGCGCTCGTCGCAGATGACGCCGACCACCGCGGTGTCGGCGGGGAACGCGAGGGCCGCCTGCTGCAGCCGCGCGAGCGGCACGCGCGAGCCGACGACGACGAACGCGATCGACAGCCGCTCGCCCGACTCGGCCGCGAGCCGGCACACCTCGCCCACCGGCATGGTGCTCTCGAGGAGCTCGACGCCGCTGAAGCCGTCGAGCATGGGCCGGGGCGCCGCGGCGGGGATGTGGCGGATCGCACGCAGGCGACCGCGGACGACGCGGGGGATCTCGGATCCGGTCACGATCTGCACGTCGCGGGCGTCGTGCACGGCCCGCAGTCCCAGCGACGCCGCACACGACACGGCGAGCTCGAACTCGTCGGCGTCCGCGTACTCGGCTTCGGCGACGGCGAGCACCACGGCCATGCGCGAGCGCCGCGACTCCTCGTACTGGCGCACCATGAGCCGACCCGTCTTGGCCGTCGACCGCCAGTGGATCTGCCGCCGCGAATCGCCCGGCGCGTACTCGCGGATCGCGTGGAACGACATGTCGGCGTCGACCAGGCGCCGCGTCGGCGCCCCCTCGAGATCTCGGATGAGTCCCGCGCTCGTCGAGGGCAGTGCCACCGTGCGGGGGTGGACGTAGAGGTCGTGCACGTCGGGGAACGAGTGCTCGCGCCGCAGCATGCCGATCGGGTCGCTGCGCACGGTCGTCGCGGGGCCGACCGTCACGATGCCGCGCTTGAGGCCCGGGATGTCGAGCGGCTGCTCCACGGCGCTGCCGGGACGCAGCAGCGGAACCCCGAACTCGACGAGGCCGGCCCCGACCGGGATGTCGATGCGGCCCGGCAGCGCCGTGCGGTGGCCGTCGTTGCGCACGTCGATGCGGCCCGTGACGCCCTCGCCGGCCACGATCCGCTCGTGCGTCAGCGTCAGGTCGACGTCGTATGCGCGCGCGCCGAAGAGGAACGGCACCGCGGCGAGGAGCAGGACGCCGGATGCGGCACCCGCGACCATGAACTCCACCCAGCCGAACACGATCCCGAGCACGAGTCCCACGGTCGCGGCGAAAGCGACCAGGACGCCCGCCGGCCGGATCGTCTCCGCGGCCCACTCGGCCGCCGTGCTGATGCCCGAGCCCGCCGCCCGCCACACGCGCGTCCACCACACGGCGGCGCGCACGAACGCGCGCCCGCGACGCGACTCGCCCACGCTCGTGGCCGTGGCGGTCACGTGCGTGCGGCCGGTCGTGCCGGTGGCCTGGACGGTGCGCGTGATGCGCGGCTCCATCGTTCCGGTGGAGCCGCCGCGGCGCTCGGGCGTGCTCATACCGCTTCGCGCCGGGAGGGCGGTGCCACGTCGAGCAGCACCTGCCCGACCACGGTCTCGGGGGTGACGCCGTCGAACTCGGCCTCCGGGTGCAGGATCAAGCGGTGCGACAGCACCGGCACGGCGAGCGTCTTGACGTCGTCGGGGGTCGCGTAGGTGCGGCCCTGCGAGGCGGCGCGCGTGCGGACGGCGCGCGTGAGGGCGAGGGCGCCGCGGATGCTGACACCCAGGCGCACCTCGTCGGCGGTGCGCGTGCTGTCGACGAGGCGGGCGATGTAGTCGAGCACGAGCGCGTCGACGTACACGTCCGCGGCGAGGTCGGCCATGCCGACGAGGGCCTGCGGCGTGATGATCGGCGTGAGCTCGGCGGTCGAGACGGCGGCGCCGTCGAGGATGCGGACCGTCGCCGCGTGGTCGGGGTAGCCGAGCGACGTGCGCATCATGAAGCGGTCGAGCTGCGCCTCGGGCAGGCGGTAGGTGCCCGCCTGCTCGACGGGGTTCTGCGTCGCGAGCACGAGGAACGGCACGCCGGCCTCGCGAGAGACGCCGTCGATGGTGACGCGCCCCTCCTCCATCACCTCGAGGAGCGCGGACTGGGTCTTCGGGCTCGCGCGGTTGATCTCGTCGGCGAGCACGATGTTCGCGAAGATCGGGCCCGCGTGGAACTCGAAGACGCCCTCCTTCTGGTCGTACACGCTAAGTCCCGTGATGTCGCTCGGCAGCAGGTCGGGCGTGAACTGGATGCGCGTGTTGGTGCCCTGCACCGACTGCGCCATGGCCCGCGCCAGCGACGTCTTGCCGGTTCCCGGCACGTCCTCGAGGAGCACATGGCCGTCGCTGAGCATCGCGGTGAGCACGAGTTCGACGACGTGGCGCTTGCCGAGCACGGCGCGCTCGACGTTGTCGGCGATCTGCCCGAACGTCTGCGCGAACCAGTCGGCCTGCTCCTGCGTGATGGTCATGTGGTGTGTCCTCTGTCGTCTGCGGGGATCGTGGGGGAACGGATGCTGCGGCTCAGGGTGTGGGCGTGGGCTCGGGGTTGCCGGTGCCGGGCTGGCAGACGGCCGAGAACTCGGTGCTCACGGGCGCCAGGCCCCAGCCCTGGGCATCCCAGTTCACGGACACCGAGATGCCGTCGACGCGGACCGCACCCTGCGGCACGTCCCATGTGCCGGCGGTGTGGGTGAGCAGCTTGCCGTCCTTGTCGAAGTAGCGCAGGCCGGCGTTGTCGAACGCGAAGGCCGCCGACGAGCCGTTCGGGGCGTTCGACGACTGGCCGCGATACGTGAGCGCGCTTCCGCCGACGCACGAGGTGACCGACCAGTTCGCCTGCACCTGGTACGGGGCGCTGCCGGCGCGGGGGGTCACCGTCGACCACGCCGTGGCCGTACCCCAGAAGTCGTGCACGTAGCGCACCTGGATGCCGGGGTCCTGGCCGAACACCGTGCTCGGCCCCCAGCCCTGGAACTCGGCGTGATTGCGGTTGGGGAGCCGCTCGGTCGAGGTCGGATCCTGGCGGATCACCCACTCGGCCCGCTGCGACTGCATGTTCGGCCTGCTGTCGACGACGAAGGTCCAGCCCTGCGGCGCCTTGCCGGACTGGTGGGCGCGCACGGTAGCGGTCGCCTCGGCGCGACCGAACGACGCGTCGTCCGACCACGATTCCACGCACGTGCGGAACGTGTACTCCTCACCATCGGTGAGGTCGGGGAAAGTGGCCGTCGCGCCCTCTTCGGTCACGGTGCAGCGCTGGCCGTCCTGGACGATTCCGTAGCGCAGGGTCGAGCCGTCGCCGTTGCGCTGGGCCGACGCCCGCGCCGTGACTGTCGCGGTGCCGTCGCCGTTCGACACCGAGCTGAGCGTCAGCTGCGGCGACAGCGGGCTGCCGATGCCGTTGGTCTGCACCGTCGTGGTCGCCCCCGACGCGCTGCCGCCGAGACCGGGCGGCAGGTCGAAGCGCGAGTACGGGGTGATGGTCACGATCGTGCCGGTGTTGCTGCCCACACGGAACCACGGCACCTCGACGCGGGTCTGGTTGCGGCCCACCGGCACCCTCACCGTCTCGCCGGCGGGGCTCGCGATCTCGAGGCTGCCGGTCTCGCCGGTCTCGATCCCGTCGATGACCAGCGACACGATGCCGCCCGCCCCGTCGCCCGTGGGGACGGGAGCCGCGACCACGCTGGTGGGCGCGAGCGGCGCGTCGTACGCCCACGCCACCGTGCGCACGCCCGCCTTCGACTCGCCCACGGCGTTGACGGCCCACGCGTCGTAGGTGCGCTGCTCGCCGTTCGGAGCGGGGATCGGGGGGCACACGCCGTCCGCGCCGCATCGCGCGACCTCTTGCCCGCCGGTGCGGATCACGAAGCCCGTGAGCGCCGGGTATGCCATCCGCGCTTCACCCGGATCGACGCGCAGCGTGACGGTCCCGTCGGCATATGCCGTCTGCGTCATACTCGCCGGGGCCTTGGGGAATCCGAGCAGATCGAGAAGCACGCGGCCGTCGCGCTCCGCGTTCGTCACGCGCCCCTGGGCGTCGCGCACCGAGAAGGTCGCGGTGCACGTCGCGCCCGGGGCATCCGTCGTCCAGGTCGCCGTGACGGACGTCGCGGACGCCACCTGGAAGCCGACCCCGGCGCAGGCGCCGGTCGGACGCACGCCGACGACCTCGAGCGGCGTGCGCGGCAGCGGGTTGACCTCGCCGCCCGCGCCGATCACCGGGATCGTGCACGACGATCCGGCGGCCTGCGAGCACTGCTGCACGACGGAGCCGCCCTGCGGAAGGGTCGACGGCGCCGCGCCGACGCGGAGGATGAGTCGTGCGGGGGTCACCGACGGATGGCTCGTGACCGAGACGAGCACCGCCTCCTCGGAGCCGGGGACGGCGCGGTCCGCGCCGGTCACCGTCACGACCGACCCCTGCTGCGTGACCTCGAACGCGGCGCCGGAGTGCTCGGTCGCGTAGACGATGCCGTCCCAGTCCGGGCGCAGCTGCCACGTGGTCATGTTCTGGAGGTCGAACGTCGCGGTCTCTCCCGGCCCGACCGTGATCGATCCCGGGCGGAGCTCCGGCTGCGGGTCGCGGGGGTGCACCACGATCGGCACCGACAGATAGGTCCAGTCCTCCTGACCGCTGAGCCGCACCGGCACCTGACACGCGTCGACCCACGGCGCGCCCGACCCCGCGTCGTAGCGCACGACGGTGCCCGACTCGACCGCGCAGGCCGCCTCGGCGCGCGCCCCCGACGCCCGCACCTCGTCGCCGAGCTCGACCACCGCGCCGCGGGGGCGCGCGACGAGGCTCGCCATGTCGAAGGTCGTCGACTCGAGCTCGGTGACCTCCGGCGGCGTCGCGCCGGCGCGAAGGGTCAGCGCCAGGTCGTTCTCGCCCGGCACACGGAGGAAGCCGTAGGACGTGACCTCGCCCGCGGCGCCCTCACCGGTGACCGCGAACGGGATGAGCCGGGTCGTCTCGGGGAGCGCACCGCGCAGCTGCGAACCGCGCACCGACACGCCCTCGGGGTCGCCCCACAGCGACAGCTCGAGGTCGTCCGCATCGCCACCGGACCACGTGACCTTGCCGGCCAGCACGTCGACGCCCCGCGGAAAGTCCTCGCGGGTCTCGACGGTGAGGTTGGTGTCGGCGATCACGGGGAAATCGGGCACGCTCTCGCGCACCACCCGCACGACGATGAGGCCGCGACCGGTGTTGCCCGACGAGGACTCGACGTCGTACAGGAACGACATCGTCGCAGGGTCGTCGCCGGCCGCGATCCGGACCGTGGTGTCGTCCGCGCCGACGATCTGCTCGTTCAGCCGCGCGTACTCGGGGTTGTCGCTGCCGTCGACGAGCGTCGCCGGGACATCCGGGCGGATGTCGGTGACCCGCAGTTCGCCCAGGGTCGGGTCGACGTCGTTGGAGAGCGGGCTGACCCGGATCGTGTTGCCCTCGCCCGCCTGGACCTGCACGTAGTCGGTGAACGTGACGGGGCTCGGGTTGGCCTGGCTGTCGAGCACCCCGACGCGCACCGTGCCGTCCGCCGTCGCACCGAACGCGTCGACCACGCGATACCGGAACGTCACCTGGCCGCTGTCGCCGGGCACGCTCGTGTACATGATCGAGCCGCCGTCGGCGGTGATCGTGGCCGCGCCCCGCTCAGGCTGCTCGAGGATGCGGTCGAGGGTCACGACGTCGCCGTCGGGGTCGGTGCCGAAGTCGTCGAACTCGATGAGCGCCGACTGCCCGCTGAGCACGCGGCCCTCGAGGGTGTCGGCGGTGGGAGCGCGGTTGGCCTCGGCGTCGATCACGGTGACACGCACCGTCGCGGTGTCGGCCAGCGCCGGAGCGCCGGTCGTGAACACGGAGTACTCGATCGCGTACTGCCCCGGCTCGTCCGGCGCGAGGTAGCGCAGCAGATCGCCCGACGCGAACGCGAGCGCGGCCTCGGAGGAGGACTTCACCGAGGCCGGGTTGAGGGTCGGGCGGCCGCCGGCCGGCGAGATGTCGTTGCCCGTCACCGGGATGTCGATCTGGGCGCCCGCGCGCACCATCACCGAGTCGTCCACCGCGATCGGGGCGAGCTCGGGTGCGGGCGGCAGCAGGTAGACCGTCGCCTCCCCCTCGACGCTCGCACCGGCGTCCTCGGTGCCGTCGCTCACCACGTACGAGACGGTGCCGAGGCGGCCGGCGGCGCCGTCCGCCGTCGTGCCCGACACCCGGAGGTGGTTCTGCCCGACCGCGTCGACCGACAGCGTGGCGCCGTCATCCGCCCGCGCGACGACGTCGCTCAGCAGCAGCACCCGGCGCGTCGGGTTCGAGACGGCGTCGAAGATCTCGAGGGTCGCGTCCTGCTGGGGGTGCACGAACGCCACCACCGGGGAGGTCGCCAGCTGGGCCGGCGCGTCGGCCGGCAGCAGCGTGATGCGGGCCGTGCCGGTCGCCTCGCCGACGCCGTCGGTCACCGTGAAGTCGACGCGGAAGGTGCCCGGGCTCTTGGCCCCGAAGTCGAAGGAGGTCGAGCCGCTGACGGCGGTCGCGGTGGCGGCCGCATCGTCGAGCACGCGCACCGATTCCAGGGACAGCGTGCCGGCGGTGCCCGTCACGTGGTCCGCGACGTCGACGGTGATGCCCGACGCGACGGTGTCGGTCACCGCGAACGACTGGGCCGCCAGCTGGGGCTGCGGCGACACCTTCACCACCAGCGGCTTCACCGTCGTCAGCCCCTGGGTGTCGGCGACCGTGACCTGGAGCTCGACGAGCTGCTCGCCGCCGTCGCCGGCGTCGTCGTGCTGGTAGACGACGTCGCCGCCCGGGGTCGCCGCGACGCTTCCGATGCCGCTCTTGTTCTCGACCGAGAGGAGCAGCAGCGGATCGCCCTCCGGGTCGACCCAGCCCGGCAGCACCGGCACGGTCACCGTGCCGCCGCGGGCGACCTCGGGCTCGGGCCACTCGACGAGGCACCGCTCGACGCCGCACCATTCCGGCGCGGAGTCGGCCGCGGCATCCGCCACCGTCACCGTCACGGTCGTGGGCTCCGACATCAGGCCGTCCGCGGTGGTGCCGTCGGTGACGGCGTACGAGAACGTCGCCGATCCCGTCACACCGGGCTGCACGCGGACGGCGAGGCGCTGATCGTCGTCGGTCACCGACACGGTGCCGAACGCGGGGTCGAGCCCGGTGACCGACGCGGGGTCGATCGTGAGCACGTCCTCGTTCGGGTCATGGTCGTTCATGAGCACGGGCAGCGCGGCCAGCGCGCCGACCCGCACGCCGAACGCGTCGGGCTCGGCGATCGGCGGCTTCGGGTCGAGCACGACCTGCAACTGCTCTTCGCTCGGCACGGCGTCGGGGTCGGTGCGGTCGTCGAGAGTCCAGTCCTGGCTCGACGGGATCAGCGCGGCGTCCGGCACCGACCACGCCCAGCCGGACCGGGTGTCGTTCAGGATGACCGCGGAATCGCTCGCGACGAACACTGGCCGCTGCTGGTCGCCGATCGTCTGGCCGGCGTAGTCGAGCGGCGCGGTGGTGCCGCTCGAGCGCCACAGCAGGCCTCCGGTGTCGCCCTGGCCCAGCCACGCGGCGTAGGTCTCGCCGTCGTGCGCGACCGGCTGCGCGGGGGTGCCGAGCACCGTGCCGGCGCCGCCGCCCACCGGCGTCTCGATCGCCGATCCGTCGACCGGCACCCGCACCAGCCCGGTGTCGTCGGCGAGATAGACCGCGGTGCCGCTCGCGTCCGGTGCCCCGACGACCACGGCACCCGTCGTCGGCGCCGGGGTCGCAGCATCCTGCCCCCGCAGCCAGACGTCGCCGTCCTCGGTGTCGACCACCGCCCACGTGTCGCCCGCCGCCGTGATGGCCGGCGTGTCGAGGCCGTCGGGGTCGAGCGGGTCGCGGCCGCGCACCTCGCCGGTGCCGATGTCGTAGCGCAGCACCGAGCCGTCGGCGCCCGAGTACGCGAACAGCATGCCCCGGTCGTCGACGGCGATCGCGTCGGCGGTGTACTGCGGGGCGTCCTCGTCGTCGGCGCCGAACGGGTCGAGCTGCGACGACGTGCCGCTCGACAGGCGTCCCGCGTGCACGGCGCCCGAGTCGGTGAGGTAGGCGACCCAGTCCCCGGCGGTCACGACCTCGGTCGTGCCGGAAGGGGTCTTCTGGGAGGACTGCAGCGCCTCCTCGTCGAGATCCGTGGGCATCGCGGCGTCGATGCGCGTGAGCGTCGAGTAGCTGTCGCTGAAGAGGTACGCGGCATCCCCCGTCTGCACCACCTGGTCGGGGTTGCTGATGCTGCGGACGGTGTCGAGCTCGCCCACCGACGTGTTCACGCGGGCGTACCGGCGGCCGTCGCCGGTCTGCAGCGCCCAGACCGCCGTGTCGACGTCGGGGGTCTCCTGCGCGTCGAGGCCCGGCCACACGACGCTGACGGCGATGACGGATGCCGCGACCGCGCCCGCCGCGGCGAGGCCGATCAGCGTCCCGCGTCTCATCCCAGCACCCCGACGGCCAGGAGCGTC
>JAVBUG010000283.1:0-22051 GCA_031555515.1 Microbacterium sp.
CGACTCCTCGCTTCGCTCGTCGCTCAACGACCGATAGCTGCGGCCTGCGGCCGCCAGGAGGATCAGGATGCCCACCATCGTCGTCGACGTCATGCCCAAGGCCGAGCTTCTGGACCCGCAGGGGAAGGCCGTCTCCGGCGCGTTCACCCGTCTCGGCGTCTCCGACTTCAGCGGTGTCCGCATCGGCAAGCGGTTCGAACTCACGGTCGACGGCGAGGTCACCGACGAGGTGCTCGCCGAGGCCCGGCGCATCGCCGACGAGATCCTCTCGAACTCCGTGATCGAGGACGTCGTCGGCATCGAGGTCGTGGAATGACCGCCCGCATCGGCGTCATCACCTTCCCCGGTTCACTCGACGATCGCGACGCGCAGCGCGCGATCGAGATCGCCGGCGGCGAGGCCGTCGCCCTGTGGCACGGCTCGCACGACCTCGACGGTGTCGACGCGCTCGTCCTCCCCGGCGGCTTCAGCTACGGCGACTACCTGCGCGCCGGTGCCATCGCCGCTCTCGCGCCGATCATGGCGGAGGTGAAGGATGCCGCGGCCCAGGGCATGCCCATCCTCGGCATCTGCAACGGCTTCCAGATGCTCGTCGAGGCGCACCTGCTCCCGGGCGGCCTGATCCGCAACGCGCACCAGCAGTTCGTCCGCCGCGACCAGAAGCTGCGCGTCGAGAACAACGACACCGCGTGGACCAGCGATTTCGCCTCCGGTCAGGAGATCGTCATCCCGCTGAAGAACGCCGACGGCGGCTACATCGCCTCGGAGTCCGAGCTCGACCGCCTCGAGGGCGAGGGCCTCGTCGCCTTCCGCTACCTGGGCGTGAACCCGAACGGATCGCTCCGCGACATCGCCGGCATCACCAACGAGCGCGGCAACGTCGTCGGCCTCATGCCGCACCCCGAGCACGCCGTGGAGCCGGGCTTCGGCCCCGACACCGCCGCCGCGATGCGGTCGGGCGTCGACGGCCTGTCGTTCTTCACCTCGGCCATCGCGGCCGTCGTGGGCGCTGCGGCCTGAGCCGCAGCATCCACTCGTCCTAGACCGTGCCGGCCGGCGGCCACACGCCGATGATGAGCGCCATCACGACGATGGTCACGAGCTCGTGCGAGATGTTGAGCACGGTCAGCGACGACGGTCGCCCCTCGACCGCGTCGTGGGTGATGAATCGCGCTGCGGTGAAGCCGGCCCACAGGATCACGCCGGTGAGCAGCGCCGCCCAGAGGTAGCTGCCCCCGTAGAAGTGCCAGGCGATCGACGAGGCTCCGGCGAGCACCCATGCGGTGATGAAGCTCACGATGACGGTCACGATGATCGGCACGACGGCGCTCGCGCCGGGCCGGTCCATGTCGACCTTCGCGAGCTTCGCCCAGCGGGTGCCGAAAACCTTCGGCGTGTACCAGATCGAGCCGACGACCATGCTCGACGCCGTCGCGATCAGCACCGCCCAGTAGTTGATCTCGGGAACCACGTCCGCCTCCTCCCGCGTGCCGCACGGGTCGCGGTCGCCGCTCGACGCGAGCGTAGCGCCGCCCGGTGACACCGGGGCCGCACCGCGCCGGTAGCGTGGAGCGGGTGAGCACAGACACCCGGAATCTCGTCGTCAGCGTCCCCACCGAGCAGCTCGCCGCAGACCTGGGCGCCCTGCCCGACGGCGTCGAGCTGGTGGTGTGGCCGATGGATGCTGCCGCCCCGCGCGACCGGTTCGACATGGTGGTGCCGCCCTACATGTCGATGGCCCGCGTGCTCCAGCGTCTCGAGGGCGTCGAGGTCGGGCTCGTGCAGGGCCAGTCGATCGGGTTCGACGGCGTCGCCGACATCCTGCCCGAGGGTCTCGTCTTCGCGAACGCGGCGTCTGTGCACGAGACGTCGACGGCCGAACTCGCGGTGGGACTCGCGATCGCCGCGCAGCGCCACCTCGACGCGTTCGCGGTGGACACCGCGGCCGGCCGCTGGGCCCCGGTGTTCGCCCAGAGCCTCGCCGACCGCCGTGTGCTGCTGCTCGGTTACGGCGGCGTCGGTAAGGCCGTCGCCGCGCGGCTCGAGCCCTTCGAGGTCGAGCTCACCCCCGTCGCATCGCGTGCCCGCGACGAGGACGGCGTCGCGGTGCGCGGCATCGACGAGCTGCCCGACCTGCTCCCGCTGGCCGAGATCGTGATCCTGACCCTGCCCGGCGGCGTGGCCACGCAGGGTCTCGTCGACGATGCGTTCCTGTCGGCGCTGCCCGACGGCGCGCTCATCGTCAACGTCGGCCGCGGCACCCTCGTCGACACCGACGCGCTCGTCGACCACGTGCGTCGCGGACGCATCCGCGCCGCCCTCGACGTGACCGACCCCGAGCCGCTTCCCGAGGGCCACGCGTTGTGGGGCCTTCCCGGCGTGCTCATCGCTCCGCACGTCGGCGGCGCCTCGAGCGCGATGCGCCCGCGCGTCGCGAAGCTCGTGCGCACGCAGATCGAGCGCCTCGCCGCCGGCGAGCCGCCGATCAACGTCGTGCTCGGGGGCTGACGCCCACTGCTGCTGCACTCTCCTGCGGCTGCTGCGTCGCGCGCCGCAGCAGTTGCAGGAATCTGCAGCGCTCGCGCAGGCGCCCTCTTCAGTTCTCCGCCGCTCTGAGGTAGACCGGAGGACGGACAGTGGTGCGCGATGAATGAATCCCTGAGCGATCCCCCGACTGCAGACCCGCCGCCGAAGGTGGAGCGGCTCCCCGCTTCGGCGTGCTGGGAGTACCTGCAGACCGCCGAACTCGGTCGGCTCGCAGTCGACAACGCCGACGGTGCGCCCGACATCTTCCCCGTCAACTACGTCGCGCACGAGGGCGCCCTGTACATCCGCACGGCGCGCGACGCGAAGCTGCTGCATATCGCGCAGCACCCGATGGTGGCGTTCGAGGTCGACGGCGCGACCGGCGACGACCACTACTGGAGTGTCGTCATCCGCGGCAAGGCCGAGCGCGTCACCCGCGACGACGAGATCCGTGACAGCGGAGTGCGCCAGCTCGCCTCGTGGAGTCCGACCGCGAAGTTCTTCGTCATGAAGGTCGTCGCGAACACGGTGACGGGCCGCCGCTTCCCCCAGCACGCGGGCCGCAGGGATCCGCTCACGGCGTTCGAGGGCGACGCGGCCCTCCCGACCCCGCCCGAGCCTTCTCACCAGCCGCGAGCCGAGCGACCGGCGCCGATCCCCCACTTCACGCCGCGCACCGGTCCGCAGGACACCATCCCTGGCCCGCGCGCCGACCGGTGACCGACGATGCCGATCGCAGCCGCGACGTCAGGCGGTGAAGACGGTGTGCACGTCGCCGACGACCTCGCGGCCGCCGAGCGCCGTGAGCTCCATGAGCACCGCGGTGCCGACCACCACGCCGCCGAGCGTCTCGACCAGCTCGTGCGCCGCGACGAGCGTGCCGCCGGTCGCCAGCACGTCGTCGACCAGGAGCACCCGCGTGCCGGCGACGATGTCGTCGTGCGCCTCGATCGTGGCGGTGCCGTACTCGAGCTTGTAGGTGACGGATGCTGCGGGCAGAGGCAGCTTGCCGGCCTTGCGGATCGGCACCAGGCCCACGCCCGCCTCCATCGCCACAGCGCCCGCGAGCAGGAATCCGCGCGCCTCGACCCCGGCGACGACGTCGAAAGACCCCTCGAACGGGGCGATCATCGCGTGGATGACGGTGCGGACGGCTCGGGCATCCGCCAGCAGAGGCGTGATGTCACGGAACAGCACCCCCGGTTCCGGGTAGTCGGGAATCGTGCGGATGAGGGATTCGGCGCGCGTGAGGGCTTCGGACAGCACTCGCCAACCCTACGCCCGGCCCCTGTGCGGCATTCGTTACGAGAGGGTGTAAGCGCTTGCAGTATGCTGGCCGGATGACTTCCGCAGAGACGCTCGAGCGCACGGACGCGTTCCTCGCCCCGATCGGCGACGAGTGGTGGCGCACCGCCGTCATCTACCAGATCTACCCCCGCTCCTTCGCTGACGCCTCGGGCGACGGCATCGGCGACCTCCCGGGCATCACCTCGCACCTCGACGACCTCGCGCACCTCGGGATCGACGCCATCTGGCTGAGCCCGTTCCAGCGCTCGCCCCAGAAGGACGCCGGCTACGACGTCAGCGACTACTGCGACGTCGACCCGCTGTTCGGCACGCTGGCCGACTTCGACGACATGCTCGCCGCGGCGCATGAGCGCAGCATCCGTGTCATCGTCGATCTCGTCCCGAACCACTCGTCCGACCAGCACGACTGGTTCCAGCAGGCCCTCGCCGCGGCTCCCCACAGCGCCGAGCGCGCGCGCTACATGTTCCGCGACGGCAAGGGCGAGAACGGCGAGCTGCCGCCCAACAACTGGGAGTCCGTCTTCGGCGGGCCGGCATGGACGCGCGTCGTCGAGGCCGACGGCCAGCCCGGCCAGTGGTACCTGCACCTGTTCGACTCGTCGCAACCCGACTTCGACTGGTCGAACGAGGAGGTGCGCGAGGAGTTCCGCCGCATCCTGCGCTTCTGGCTCGACCGGGGCGTCGACGGCTTCCGTGTCGACGTGGCGCACGGCCTCGTGAAGGCCGAGGGGCTTCCGGACTACATCCCGAACCCCGAGGCCGGCTCGATGGGCGGCGAAGCCGAGAACGTGCCGTACTGGGGCCAGGACGCCGTGCACGAGGTGTACCGCGACTGGCGCAAGATCCTCGAGGAGTACGAGGGCCACCGCGCCCTCGCCGCCGAGGCGTGGCTGCCCACGGCGGCGCGCACCGCGGAGTGGGTGCGCCACGACGAGATGCACCAGGCCTTCAACTTCCCGTACCTCGAGACCAAGTGGAGCGCCGCTGACCTCCGCAAGGTCATCGACGTGTCGCTCGACGCGTTCCCGGGCGTCGGCGCCCCCTCGACGTGGGTCCTCTCGAACCACGACGTGGTGCGCCACGCGTCGCGTCTCGCGCTCACGGCCGAGAACCCGCAGGGTCACGGCATCGGCCCGGACTCCCCCGGTCAGCCGATCCGCGAGGTCGGACTCGCCCGCGCCCGCGCGGCGACGACCCTCATGCTCGCCCTCCCGGGTTCCGCCTACCTCTACCAGGGTGAGGAGCTCGGCCTCCCCGAGGTCATCGACATCCCGGGCGACGCCCGCCAGGACCCGACGTGGTTCAGCACGAAAGGCGAGCGGTACGGACCCGACGGCAGCCGCGTGCCGATCCCGTGGAACGCGGATGCCCCGGCCTACGGCTTCAACGCGAGCGGCGCGTCGTGGCTGCCCCAGCCCGCCGAGTGGGCGACGCTCGCCCGCGACGCGCAGACCGGCGTCGAGGGCTCGACGCTCGAGCTGTACCGCGCGCTCCTGGCCGAGCGCCGCGAGCGGTCGCTGGGGTCGGGGTCGCTGGAGTGGATCGACGGATTCGGAACGGATGCTGTCGCATTCCGCAACGGGAATGTCACCGTGATCGCGAACACCGGTTCCACGCCGATCGCGCTCCCGAGCGGTATCGTGATCGCGTCCAGCGGTCCGGTCGCGGACGGCGGGCTCCCGGGCGACACGACGGTCTGGATCGAGACCGCCTGACACTCGCGCTGGTCTACGAGAAGGTACGGTGACGACGTGGTCAGCATCGACGAGGTCGCCCGCGCGGCGGGCGTCTCGACGGCGACCGTCTCGCGCGCGCTGAGCGGGCGCGGGCACGTCTCGGCGGGAGCGAAGGCGAAGGTCGAGGAGGCCGCCAAAAGCCTCGGGTACGTGGTGTCGGCGTCCGCCTCGAGCCTCGCCTCGGGGCGCACGCGCAACATCGGCGTGCTGGTGCCGTTCCTCGACCGCTGGTTCTTCTCGACGGTTCTGAGCGGCATCGCCTCGGCGCTGATGCGCCGCGGCTACGACATCACGCTCTACAGCCTGACCGCCGATCGCGGCGAGCGCCACGATGTGTTCGACACGTTCCTCCGGCGCCAGCGGGTCGACGGGGTGATCGCGATCTCGCTCGAGCTCGGCCAGGAGGAGACCGAGCGCCTCGTCGAGCTCGACCTGCCGGTGATCGCGATCGGCGGGCCGAACCCGCTGCTCACGACCCTCACCGTCGACGATGTCGCCGTGGCGCGGCTGGCCACCGAGCACCTGCTCGCGCTCGGCCACCGCCGCATCGCGCACATCGGCGCGAGCCCCGAGTTCGACATCGACTTCCACATCCCGACGCAGCGCCGGCAGGGATTCGAGCTGGCGCTGGCCGACGCCGGCATCGAGGTCAGCCCGTCGCTGTTCGAGCCCGCCGACTTCACCATCGAGGGCGGCTTCCGCGCCGCGAAGCAGCTGCTCGGCAAGCCCGGCAGCCGGCCGACGGCGATCTTCGCGGCCTCCGACGAGATGGCGATCGGCGCCCTCCTCGCCGCCCGCGAGCTGGGCTACCGAGTGCCCGAGGATCTCTCGGTCATCGGCATCGACGGCCACGAGCTCGGCGAGTTCTTCCGGCTGACGACGGTCGACCAGTTCCCACTCGGCCAGGGCGAGCGCGCCGCCGACGCCATCCTCGAGGCGCTGGAGTCGACGGATGCCGAGACCCCGACGCACCGGCCGGGCGAGCTGCCCTTCGAGCTCATCGTGCGGGGCTCCACGGCCCGCCTCCCCCAGTAGGCCGGGTTCCGCCGGCCTCCGGCAGCCGGATCCCCGCGTTGGTCCTGCTCACCTGTCACGAACTGCCGCCCGCGCCGACACTTCGCGACAGGTGAGCAGTCATCGTCGGCGGCAGGGCACGCGCCGAGCCGCCCCGTTAGGCTCGACCGCATGACCCTCGACCTCGAAGCGATCTACGTCGATCTGCACCGGCATCCGGAACTGTCCTTCCAGGAGACCCGCACGGCGGGGGTGATCGCGCAGCACCTGACCGGGCTCGGCATCGAGTTCGAGGAGGGGATCGGCAAGACCGGTGTCGCCGGCGTGATCCGCAACCCTTCGACAGGCTCAGGGGAGTCCGGCGAGGGGCCCGTCGTGTGGCTGCGCGCCGACATGGACGCGCTGCCCGTGCCCGAGCAGACCGGCCTCGAGTACGCGAGCACGGCACGCGGGACCGACCCGGCCGGCAACGACGTGCCGGTGATGCACGCGTGCGGCCACGACATGCACGTCACCGCGCTGCTCGGCGCCCTCGAGCGCCTGGTGGCCACGAAGGATGAGTGGTCGGGCACGATCGTCGCGGTCTTCCAGCCTGCCGAGGAGTACGGCGCGGGCTCGCAGGCGATGATCGCCGACGGCGTGCTCGAGAAGTTCCCGAAGCCCGACATCGTGCTCGGCCAGCACGTCACCCCCCTGCCCGCCGGCACCATCGGCGTCCGCAGCGGCACGCAGATGGCGGCGTCGGACGGCATCACGGTCACCCTGCTGGGTCGCGGCGGCCACGGCTCGCGCCCGCAGGCGACGATCGACCCCGTGGTCATGGCGGCCGCCACGGTGATGCGCCTGCAGACCATCGTGTCGCGCGAGGTCGATCCCCGCGACGTCGCCGTGGTGACGGTCGGCTCGATCCACGCCGGCCTCAAGAACAACATCATCCCGGCCGAGGCGAAGCTCGAGCTGAGCCTGCGCTACCCCGACGACGAGGCGCGTGCCCGCGTGCTCGAGAAGGTCGAGCGCATCGTGCGCGCCGAGGCGCAGGCATCGGGCGCCGAAGAGCCGCCGGTCATCGTCACCGACCACACGCTCCCCCCGACGATCAACGACGCCGACGCCACCGCGCGCCTGACCGCCGCGTTCGACGGCGCCTTCGGCGACGGCACCGTCATCGACCCGGGCATGTTCACCGGCAGCGAGGACGTCTCGTGGTTCGCCCGCGAGGCCGGCGTCCCGCTCGTGTTCTGGTTCTGGGGCGGCGTCGACCCGGCGAAGTTCGCCGAGGCGTTCGCGACCGGCACGGTCGAGCGCGACATCCCGACCAACCACTCGCCCTTCTTCGCCCCCGTGCTCCAGCCCACGCTGAGCCGCGGCGTCGACGCGCTGGTGGTCGCCGCGCGCGAGTTCCTCGGGACGCCGACGGCGTAGCGGTGAACGGATGCTGCGGGCCGCAGCATCCGTTCCGTCCGACCTTCTCGCGAGACGGGTCAGGCGGGTTCGGTGACCGCTCCCGCGCGCGCGTCTTCGGCGTCCAGCAGTCGCTGGAGGCCGTGGAAGTCGCGCAGGAGGATGCGGGCCAGCACGAACGTCGGCAGCAGAGCGACCAGGCGCAGCCACCCCGCGACGTCGCCGCCGTAGTCGGCGTGCACCCGCGTCCCGCCGCCCTCGGCGGCGCACGCGTACTCCACGCGCGAGTTCCACGGCGACGTGGAGTGCCACACGACCCGCTCCTCCGGCTCGACGACCTCCAGCACATCCTCGAATCGCACGCGGAACGGGCCGATGATGTGATCGACCGCCGACCAGCGGCTGCCGACGATCGTCGGGCCCTCGCCGACCCGCTGCCGGAGCTCGACCGCGGGCGCCCACTCGTGCCAGGTGCCGGGGTCGGCGAAGTAGGGGAACACGCGAGCGGGCGGGTGAGCGAGGTGCACGTCCAGCGTCACGCGTCTCCACATGGCCGTCACACCATCGCGGGTACCGGGCGGTCGGGGTACAGCTCCCGCATCGCCCTGTCGTACTGCCGCTTCATCAGCAGCAGGTACAGCAGCCGGATCGGCGCCGGGAGGTTCGCCCGCATCCACTCGTCGCGCTCGCCCTCGGGAACACTGGCGAGCAGCAGCCCGAGCTGGAGCGACATGATGTCTTTGCCGAGCTCCTTGCGGTGCGCCATGAGCTCGGCGCGCGTGTGCTCCTCCATCCAGTCCCACTCCTGCTGAGAGAGCACCTCGCCGGCCACCGGCAGGATGTCGTCCTCCTCGTGCCCGAGGTGCGCGACGAGCGTGTCGCGCAGATGCTCGATATCGCGCGCGAAGGCGTCGCGAAGCCCGGCATCCGCTGTCTGGAGCCACGGCTCGAGCTGCGGCTCGATCCGGGCGAGCTGCGCCGCGACCTCGGCGTGCTGCGCACGCATCTGGTCGACATGCAGCGCGCACCCGGGATCGCGCGCGACGAGCTTGTCCCACAGCGCGACGTCCTCGGTGTGGTGGTGCATGTGCAGCGCGTAGAAGTCCAGATGCGCGTAGTGGCCGACGACCGCTGCGCGCTCGGTGTCGCCCGGCGGCACGCCGCGGACGAGCTGCGGCAGCTCGCGGTAGAGCCATCGGAAGATCCTGTGCACGAGGATCAGACCCGACGTGTCGCAGCCAGGCTGCTGCCCCTCTGGCATGGATCCGGATGAGGGCAGTCTGGTCGCCATATCGCACCCCCGATCCCCGCGCTTCGTCGACGGTGACGCCCCAGGCGGTGATCAGCCGGATTCTACTCCCGCGGCACCGCCGGCGCACCGGCCGCCGGCCGTGCCGAGACCGCCCGACGCTGAGTGGACCAGTTGTGCTTGAGAGACCGCACGTGCTCTCTGACGTTGTCGACCACCGACACCTTGGTCGGATCGAGGATCCACTGCTGCTGAAGTCCGTACAGAAGCGCCACCGTAGACTCCACGATGAGCTGGGTCGGAGTGTCGCGGCGAACCGACCCGTCTTCTATCCCCGCCTCCAAGGCCTCGGTCAGAGAGTTGTGGATGCGCTGATTGTGCCGACTGATCCATTCATACGCGGGATGCCCGGGGGCGGTGGCTTCAGCCGAGATCCGCACGAACAGCTGCACCCATCGCATATACGCGGTGTGGTCGGCGGCCAGAGCCACCAGCGCATCGAACGCGGCCCACCCCGGCGGTGACGGTCGCTCACCGAAAGGAGACACGAGCAGCGGGCCGACGAGTCCGTCGACCGCGGAGTCGCTGTTCTCCAGGATGGAGGCCAGCAGGTCCTCCTTGGACGGGAAGTAGTAGAAGACCTGCGCGGGCGATACCCCGGCGCGCGCCGCGATGACAGCCGTCGAGCCGCTGTCATAGCCGTTCGCGGCGAAGGTGTCGACGGCGGCGTCGAGGATCCTCCGGCGCGTCACGGCCGACCTCCGATACGGGCCGCGCCGCTCCCTTCCCGCATCGTCGAGACCGGGGCCGCTCTGTTCGGTCATCCGCCCACTGTCCCTTCACTTCGAATGCCGCACCCCGTCACCGACACGGATCAGGGCACGCGGTACCCACCGGCGCGGAACAGCTCGTACCACTCGGCGCGTGTGAGCGGAAGATCTGAGCCCAGCGCTGCATCACGTACACGCTGCGGCGTCGTCGTCCCCAGCACGACCTGCATTCCGGCGGGATGGCGCGTGATCCAGGCCGTGGCGATCGCAATCGGCGGCACGTCGTACGCGACGGCGAGCCGGTCGATGACGGCGTTCAGTTCGGGATAGTCGGGTGAGCCGAGGAACACGCCGGTGAAGAAGCCGGCCTGGAACGGCGACCAGGTCTGGAGCGTGATCTTCCCGACGCGGCAGTAGTCGACGATGCCGCCGCCGTCGATCGTCTGCGATTGCGCCTCCCCCGCCATGTTCGTCGCGATTCCCTGCGCGATCAGGGGAGCGTGCGTAATGGAGAGCTGGATCTGGTTCGCGACGATGGGCTGCGTCACGGCGGTCTTCAGAACGTCGATCTGCCGTGGAGTGTGGTTCGACACACCGAACGCACGGACCTTACCGCTCGACTCGAGCTCATCGAACGCGGCGGCGACCTCTTCGGGCTCGACGAGCGCGTCAGGGCGATGCAGGAGAAGCACGTCGAGGTAGTCGGTACGCAGCGCACGGAGCGACTGCTCGGTGGACTCCACGATGTGGTCGCGCGAGAAGTCGAAGTACGGACCGGAGGGAACGATGCCGGTCTTCGACTGGATCACGACTTGCTCGCGCTCGGAAGCCGTGAGCCGCAGCGCATCCGCGAACCGTTCCTCGCACGCGTGGAGGTGCGACCCGTAGATGTCGGCGTGGTCGAAGACGTCGATGCCGGCGTCCCGTGCTGTCCGCACCAGTGTGCGGACCTCGTCATCGCTGGACTGCTCGATCCGCATCAGCCCGAGCACGACGTTGGAGACCTCGCGGTCGGTGACTCCCAGAGGAACGGTTTTCACGAGCGGTTGTCCTTTCAGGCCGCGTGTCGGTCGGGTGGGAATTGACTCCGCGCGGGCGTGCGCGGGGTCTAGCATCGGGATCATGCCTCCGAGCCGCCAGTACGCGAAGGGAGTCGCCAAGCGAGACGAGATCCTGCGCGCGGGGCTCAGGGTGTTCACCGAGAAGGGGTACCTGAAGACGTCGATCCGGGACCTCGCCGAGGCGGCGAACCTCAGTCAGGCAGGGCTGCTGCACTACTTCGGGTCGAAAGAGGAGCTGCTCGTGGCGATCCTTGCTCGGCGAGAGGAGGAGGATGCCGTGGCCGAGGGGCAGACCGACGCCATCGACTACTTCTTCGAGGTCATCCGCAAGAACGTCGACGTCCCGGGGCTCGCCCAGCTGTTCGCGACGATGTCGACCGCCGCCATCGCGACCGATCATCCCGCCCACGGCTTCTTCCTCGAGCGGTACACGACGGCGCGCACGCACCTCGGCGACTCCGTGCGACTCCGCCAAGCCGAGGGGCGCCTCGACCCTTCGCTCGATCCGACGATGCTCGCCTCGCTCCTCATCGCCGCCGCGGACGGACTCCAGGTGCAGTGGCTCGTCGACGACAGCGTCGACATGCCGGCCGCCCTCGAGTACCTCTGGTCGCTCGTTGCGGAACCTGCCCCCGACCCCCGATGAGCCGACCGCGCCTCGCCTCGTGGCACTCTTCTCATCCGGCATGGCAGGTGTTCCGCTCACCTGAGTGAGACGCTCGCCCCATGCCCCGGACGTGGGGCACGACGCCCTCGGCGAGAAGCTCCAGCGCCTCGAGATCGGAGATGTCGAGGGTGCGGAAGTAGACGCGGGTCACACCGGCCGCGACATACGCGCCCACGCGTTCGACGATGTCGTCGGGAGAGCCGGCGAGTGCCGTTCGCCGGAGACTTTCGGCATCTTCTCCGACCGCCGTCGCGCGTCTGTCGACTTCCCGTCGACTCCCGCCGACGATCGTGGTGGAGAGCACCGAATACTCCATCGTGCGAGGATCGCGTCCGATCTGCTCGCACGCCTGCTTGACGCGTTCGATTCTTCGGGCAGTCTCGGTCGGGTCACCGTCTCCGGCGTTGTACTCCTGAGCGAATCGCGCCGCGAGGCGGGGAGTTCGAGCCCTTCCCGCTCCCCCGATCACGACGGGTATCGGATCCTGTACTGGGGGGCTGAGTCTTGCGCTCTCAAGCTCATAGTGCCGGCCGCGGAAAGTGAACGGCAGCTCCTCGGTGGCGCCCCACACGCCGCGGAGGATGGCAAGCTGCTCCTCGAGCAACGCGAACCGCGCGGGAGGGAAAGGCAGACCCCACATTCGATGCTCGGCCTCGAGCCACCCGACCCCCAGCCCGAGTTCAACCCGCCCGTGCGACATGCGATCGGCCTGCGCTACGTGGATCGCGAGCACGCTGGGATGCCGGAACGAGATCGGCGTGACGAGCGTCCCGAGCCTGATAGAGGTCGTCTCGCGCGCGAGCGCAGCTATGCTCATCCATGCATCGCTGGGCCCCGGGGACCCCGAGAAGTGCGGTCGGGTGGGCGCGTAGTGATCCGACCGGAAGTGAGCCGAGAATCCGAGATGCTCGCTGGCGCGCACGTGCGCGACCACGGCTTCGAAGTCCGCGCCTTCGTGTGGCGCGGTGGTGATTCTGCAATCGACCGTCATTCCTGGAATCCTTCCGCGGGCATCGGAGGACGAACCTCCGTCATCTCGGATCGTCGCCGTCAGCCGGCGCGGCGCGGACCGCGGCCGATTGCCGCCGTCGCGACCGTGCCGGTCTGCAGCGCCGAGTCGAAGAGCGCGATGCGCTCCCTCCGCCTCGTCGCCTGCTCGACGGGGTCGGGAACCGGAGCGGAGAGGAGGAGTCGCTGCGTGTAGGGATGCTGCGGGGCATCCGTGACGGTCGCGACGTCGCCCTCCTCGACGATCTCACCGCGGTAGATGACGGCGACACGGTGGCTGATGGCCCGCACGACCGCAAGGTCGTGCGATATGAACAGGTAGGCGACGCCCGTCCGCTCCTGGATCTCGGTCAGCAGCGCGAGCACCCGCGCCTGGGTCGTGAGATCGAGCGCGCTCACGGGTTCGTCGCAGACGATCAGCTCGGGATCGATCGCGAGGGCCCGCGCGATCGCGACGCGCTGGCGCTGACCGCCCGAGAACTCGCGCGGTGTGCGTTCGACCGCATCCTTCGGCAGTCCGACCTGCTGGAGCAGCGTCGAGATCCGTCCCGCCGCATCGGACCTCGAGATCCCCTGCGCGCGCAGCGGCTCGGCGAGGATCTCGCCGACCTGCATCACCGGGTTGAGAGAGGTGTACGGATCCTGGAACACGACCTGCACGCGGCGCGCGAGCGGGCGCCGGGCACGTCGCGAGAGTCCTGCGAGATCTTCGCCGTCCAGGCGGATCGTCCCCGACGTCACGGGCGCCAGTCCGAGAATCGCGCGTCCGACGGTGGTCTTCCCTGAGCCCGACTCGCCGACGAGGCCGAGCGTTTCCCCCGGCGCGATCCGCAGCGAGACACCGTGCAGGGCACGGAACGGCTTCGCGCGGAAGCCGCGCCCCGGGTACTCGACGACGAGATCTTCGATTTCGATCGTCATGATGCTCCTCCGGTCGCGACGGGGGTACGCAGCGGCGCGTCTTCGATCGTCGAGCCGAGCAGCGCGACGGTGTAGGGATCCTCCGGTGACTCGAAGACGTCCGCAGCGCGCCGGTCTTCGACGATGCGGCCGTTCTTCATGACCGCGACCCGGTCGCACAGATCGGCGACGACCCCGAAGTTGTGGGTCACCAGCAGCACGCCGAGCTGCCGCTCGCGCTGCAGATCGCGGATCAGGTCGAGGATCTCGGCCTGGACCGTCACGTCGAGGGCGGTCGTCGGCTCATCGGCGATGAGGAGCGCGGGGTTGCAGGACACGGCTCCCGCGATCAGCACCCGCTGCGCCATCCCGCCGGAGATCTGATGGGGGTAGGAATCCATGACTCGTGGCGGATCGACGATCCCCACGCGAGTGAGGAGCTCCTCCGCCCGCCGGATGGCATCGCGCTTCGACATCCGCAGCACACGTCGCAGCGGGAGGGTGAGCTGGGTGCCGATCTTGAATGACGGATCGAGGTTGCTCATCGGCTCCTGCGGTATGTACCCGATGCCGCTGCCGAGAATGCGTCGCATCGCCTTCGGCGTGAGGCCGGCGAGGTCGACCCCGTGCAGCCGCACGGACCCGGCACGGACACTGCCGGAGTCGGGGAGCAGACCCAGGACGCTGAGCGCGATCTGAGTCTTCCCGGAGCCCGACTCGCCGACGAGACCCACGATCTCGCCACGATTCACGGTGAGGTCCACCCCGTGCACGACCTCGCGGTCGCCCGAGTCGGTCTCGTAGCCCACGACGAGACCGGCGATGTGCAGGAGCGCGCCGTTCTCGGCCGCGGATGTGGGACCCTCCGGGGCACCTTCTGCCCGCTCCGGCCTGCGCCGTACGACGCGGCGACGCACACTGTCACCTTCGAGGGCGTCCCGGATGCCGTTCGCGATGAGGATGAACGATGCGACGGTGACGCCGATGGCCAGACCGGGAGGCAGGAGAAGGTGCGGGCCGGTGTAGAGGTTGAGGAAGGCGTCCTGGAGCATGCCACCCCAGGTCGGCGTCGCGGGGTCGCCGAGCCCGATGAACTCGAGGCCGGCCTGCACGACGATCGCCGCGCCGGCGATCGTCGCCGAGAGGATGATGATCGGTGCGCGCACCACGAACAGGATGTGCCGCGAGATGATGCGCGCGTCGCTGAGGCCGGAGACACGAGCGGCGTCGACGAAGAGCTCGTTCTTCACCCCGATCACCTGGTTGCGCACGAGCCGGAAGAAGCTCGGTGAGAACATCACGCCGAGGACGGCCATCGACGCCATGATGTTCGGCCCGATCACCGCGAAGAGAGACACGAGCACGATCGTGCCGGGCAGGACGATCACGAGGTTCGCGGCCCAGCCGCTGGTGCTGTCGAACCAGCCGCCGTAGTAGCCGGCCATCAGGCCCGTCGTGACGCCGATCACGATGGCGACGACGACGGTGAGGAGGGCGCCCAGCAGAGTCAGACGGGTCGCGTAGATCAGGCGGCTCAGCACGTCTCGGCCCGCGCCGTCGCCACCGAGCAGATACTCTCCGCCGGGCGGGGCGTTGACCATGTCGAGGCGCGACAGGGTGGGGCTGCCCGGCGCGATGAACTCGGCGAAGATCGCCACGAGCACCAGCAGGATGAGCACGACGGCTGCCGTCATGGCCAGCGGGTTGCGCAGGAACTTGTGCCACACGCCTCGGCGCGGAGCCGTGACGTCGACGGTGGGCTCGCCGCCTATCAGGAGGTCGCTCATTGGACTCTCGCCTTCGGGTTGATCCAGGTGATCGCGACATCGACGACGACGTTCACGATCACGACGATGATGGCCGTGACGACGAGCACGCCCATGATGACCGGGATGTCTCCGAGCGTCGCGGCATTCACGGCGAGACTGCCCAGGCCCGGTAGGGCGAAGACCCTCTCGATGAGGACGGCGCCGGAGAGCATCCCGATGAACTGCAGCGAGACGACGGTGACAGCCGGCGGCGCCGCGTTGCGCAGCACGTTGCGGAAGAGGATCCCGCGTTCCGACAGCCCCCGGGCGCGAAGAGTGCGGACGTAGTCCTTGCGGAGCACGTCGATGACGGCACTGCGGATCTGCTGTGCGCTGGACGCGATGCTGCCGATGACGAGAGCGATGACGGGAAGGGTGATCGTCGACACCCACCCCGAGAAGGACTCTTCCAGCGGGATGTACCCCGTCGCTGGGAACAGCCCGAGCCCGATGGCGAAGATCGAGACCAGAGCGAGACCGACCCAGAAGTTCGGCAGCGACTCGGCGGTCACCGAGAACACCTGGATCACGCGGTCGATCCAGCGTCTTCCGACGGCCGCGGTGACGCCGAGGACGACGCCGATAGCCGCGGAGATCACGATCGACACGATCACGAGCGAGAGCGTGACAGGCAGACGCGTCGCGATCGATTCCATGACGGGCGTCGCCGTGAAGTACGAGACGCCGAAGTCGCCGCGGATGGCGGCCGACAGCCACGCGAAGTACTGCACGATGAGCGGGCGGTCGAGCCCCAGCTGCGCCGTGAGGCTGTCGATCTGCTCCTGGGTCGCGAGTTCGCCGAGGATGGTGCGGGCGATGTTGCCACCGCTCGCGAAGATGAGGCAAAAGGCGAGAGCCGTGATCGCCAGCAGCAGGATCACTGCGGCGATCGTCCGGCGCGCCACGAATACGGCCATGGTTCCTCCTCCGATGGTGCGGGGACGCGAATGGAGCTGCGCCCCCGCACCAGCGTGCTCAATCTGCCGGAGCGAATCCGCTGAGATACGGCACAGCGTTCATCGGGTGGATCGTCACCTTCACGTCCGGGGACGAGAGGTAGGTGGCGTAGGCGAGGTACCAGATGTCGAACCACGCCTCCTCGACGACGTACTCGTTGATCTCGGTCATCGCGTCGGCGTAGGGTTCACCCGTGGAGACCCGTGCGGTCTCGATGAGCTCGTCCAATTCCGGCGTCGACGTCTTGAACGGGTTCCACGGCGCGGACGCGGGGATCTGCTTGTTCATGTCCCACCACTCCTGCGCGGTGCTGTTGCCCATGAAGAACATCGGGAACCGGCCCGACTGCACCTCGAAGACGTAGTTGGTCGGGTCGACCTTTTCGTACGTCACGCGGATGCCGACGTCCGCGAGCTGCTGCTGCACGATCGGATTCGACCTGTTGGCCGGGTTCTCGGGCATCAGCACGTCGAAGCCATCGGGGTAGCCGGCCTCTGCGAGGAGCTCCTTCGCCTTCTCGGGGTCGAACGGATACAGTTCGTTGAGGTCGGGCTGGTAGTTCACCGAGTTCGGGTTGAACACCTGCGTCGACCGCTCGCCGAACCCGAGCTGGATGCCCTTGAGGATTCCCTCCGCGTCGATCGCGTAGTTGATCGCCTGTCGCACCCGCGGGTCGGCGAGGGCCGGCACGATCGTCCCGTCGCGGTCCGCGATGTACAGACCGACACGATCCAGCGGCCACTGGCTGACGTCGAGGCCGGCGGACTTGGCCTCCGCGACCGCGGAGCCGTCTGTCATGATGCCCTGAACCTGTCCGGAGCGCAGCGCGTTGAGCCGGGCTGTCTGCTCGGTCATCACGAGGATCTCGACGTTGTCGTAGGGGTACGCCTCGGGCTGCCAGTAGTCGGGGTTGCGGGTGAAGACGAACTTCACCCCCGGCTGCGCGGCCGCCGTGTCGAGGATGTAGGGCCCGGACCCGACAGGGTCCGTCGTGATGGCGTCGGTGCCGAGGGCTGCGGGGCTGCCCATGACCCCGCCCGCGAGGGTGAGGTAGGTGAGCAGCGCCGGATCCGGGGCGGAAAGGTGGAGTTCGGCCGTCAGGTCATCGACGGCGACCACCTCGTCCACGGAGCGCACCATGATCGAGTTCTGCCCGTTGCCGTTCTTGAGATTCTCGACGTTGGCCTTCACCGCGTCTGCGTTGAACGGCTCGCCGTCGGTGAAGGTGATGCCCTCACGGAGGCCGAGCGTGAGCACGGTCCGGTCATCGTTGTACTCGAAGGTCTCCGCCATCCCTCCGACGATGGTCGTGTCGGGCTCCATGTGCAGCAGAGTGTCGTAGACGGCGTTCCAGTACTGTGCCTGGTTCCCGTTCTGGAGAACGGCCGGCTCCCACGAACCGCTGTCGAGCGCGGCCGCGAGGGTCAGCTTGTCCGCCGTGGCCGACGTCGTCTCGGGCGACGACGACGATCCGCCGCCTGCGCATCCTGTGATGATGAGCGCGGCTGCCGCCAGCGCCCCTGTGACCGCCGCGATGCGACGGGCCAATCCTTTCTTCATGGTGGGTGACTCCTTTGTCTGTGTGCGGGGGGTGAAGGGGTTCGTCGGCCGTCAGTTCAGCTGCAGATCGAGCGTCCTGATCAGCTCGACCATGTCGGTGAGCGAATCGAAGTCGTGTGCTCCGAGCGGGTAGGCCATCGGCATCCGGCTGATCGGGGTGATGTCGACTTCACCGGTCACGGACAGCAGCTGCTTGGCGGAGCTCGGGTAGGCGTGGTTGATCATCCGCTCGAAGACGCTCATGACGCGCTGCACCGTACGCACGGTCTCGTCGTCGCGGTGCGCGTTCGCACACAGCCACACCATGAGGTCGGGGTTGATGCTCGACGCGTACCCCGAGTGCCCGTGCGCGCCGGCGATGATCGACTGGTAGGTCGAGGTGATCTCGCCGTTGTAGATGCGCAGCGGGGTACCGGCCGCGGCGTCGATCTTGTCCTGCATGTCCTGGGGGTTGAATGTCAGGTCCTTGTGGAAGACGAAGCGTCCGGTGTTGGCGGCCCAGCGGAAGACGTCGGCCGGGATGAGACGCTTCCACGGCGTGGGGCACTCGTAGAAGCCGAGCTTGATGTCGCCCGTGCCCTCGACGATCGTCTCGAGCTTCCCCGTCCACTCGGCCTCGGAGACCGCCTGGCTGCCCAGGTGGTTCGTCAGGATGATCACCGCGTCGGCGCCCACGTCGTGGATCTTCTTGATCGACTCGATCTCCTCCTCGGCGGAGCCGCCGTAGGTGCCGGTGGCGACGACCGCCGCCCGGCCGTTTGCTCGCTTGACCACGCGCTCGGCGAGTCGAACGCGCTCGTCGGGAGTCAGGAACTCCACCTCGCTGGAACGCGAGTTGGTGAACAGACCCGTGATCCCGTGGTCGATGTACCAGTCGGTGATCGCGTCGACACCGTCCCAGTCGATGGTGCGGTCCCAGTTCATCGGCGTGAGCATGACCGGCCAAACCTGGTTTGTCATCAGCATGTCCTCGGTGCTCGACATCGAGTCAACTCCTTTCGCTGACACCCACGTCAGCATTAGCGTGCGATGCACGGTTTTTGGATGGCTTGGGCAACTGTCGCAGACGACCGGCAGGCCGTCAACGGCTCTCTCACCTGGTTCCGCGGCGCTTACGGCGCCCATGGAGTGCCAACCGATGGCTGACTTGGATTTCAATATTCGGGACGGGCGGGGGCGAAAACAGGGCGTTGCGGCTACCTGGGCACGGTATTAATCTGAACTCTCAATCAATATGCCCGTTTTCTTCACATGAATCGCGAGTGTGGCAACCGTGGAAATCTCGCCGGAAATTCTCATAACTTTTCTCCATCTGGCCGAGTCGCAGTCCTTCAGCGAGGCTTCGAGGCACCTCGGCATCAGCCAATCGACCGTCAGTGGCCATGTGTCGGCGCTCGAGCGCACCGTCGGCGAGACCCTCCTCACCCGGCGCCGGGGGCCGGGCGGAGTCGTCGAGCTCACCCCTTCCGGACATGAGTTCATCGGGGTGGCACGACCGTTGCTCGATGCCCACGAGCGCGCCCGAATCCACTTCACGGCTTCCACGCTTCCGGGGACCGTCCGACTCGCAATCGCGGACGACATCGCCTCGCACGTGAGCGTGGGAGACGCACTGCGCACCTTCCGGCGTCGCCATCCGGGGGCGTCGGTGGAGATCAACGTCGGACAGAGCGGAAACCTCGCGCGGCGTCTGCGCGCGGGCCAGTTCGACCTCGCTCTCGTCAAGCGTCTGCCGACTGACCGCGGCTCGGACGTCGACGTCTCGATCATTCGTCGCGAGCGCATCGTCTGGGCTGTTCACCAGACGACGCGCGAGCATCCGGGAACGCCGTTCCCACTGGTCGCCTATCCGACGTCGAGCTTCCTCCGGACCCTCGCGGTGGAGCGGCTCGAGAGCGCCGGCATCCCCTGGCGGATCACCAACACGGTGCGCGGTGTCAACGGCGCGATGACCGCGGTCCGCGCCGAGCTGGGCGTCGGGGTCTTCGCTGAGAGGATGCTCCCTGATGACCTGTGCAGTGCGCCGCCGGAGTGGGAGATCCCGAGCCTGGGCGAGGTCGAGACGGTGATCGCGAAGTCACGCACGCTCTCGGACACCTCCCTCTCGCTTCTCGACACGCTCGAGGCATGGGGCCAGGACCTTCTGCGATCGCGAAGAGATCCGTGACCGCGTGGCGAGCTCATGGAGCCGCGGCAGAACCCGGGGGCGCAGCATCCGGTTCCTCCAGCTCCCTCGCATCGGTGAGGCGCTGGCCCGACGCGAGGCCGGGGAGGCCGCGGCGCCCGCTCGTCGTGAAGACGAGCAGGATCGACACGGCGGCGAACACCGAAGCCACGAAGGTCCAGGCGCCGGGGAGCGCGTTCAGCACGAGGTAGCCGCCGATGCCGGTGGCGAACCGGAGGAATCGCGCGAGCCCCACCGGGAGCGGCCCGCCGGTGAAGCGCAGCTGCACGGCGTGGTCGCCGACGGTGCCTCCGGTCGCGAGCGTCACGACGAGCCACACGACGATCGGCACCGCGGAGCCGATGAGGCTCGCCGCCGAGCCGTCGCGCACCGCGGCATCGGCGCCGAGGAAGTAGAGCACGAGCTGCACCGCGACCACGATCGTGAGGCTGAGCACCCACGCGGCGAGCCCGTCGCACAGCATGCCGAGCAGGCGCCGGCCGCGCGTGACCGGCTGCGGCTGGTCCGCGTCCGGAAGGCGAGGCGACCCTCGGTAGCGGCGCGGCACCGCCAGCGCGAGCAGCGAGCCGAGCACCGCGCCGAGCGTGTTCGTGAGCAGGTCATCGACGTCGAACACGCGGTAGGCGCAGGGGTAGAGGCCCCACACGCCGGTGAGCTGAGTGACCTCGACGAAGCCCGACAGCCCGACGCCCACGACGAGGGCGGTGATGACGCCGCGGCCGCCCAGCACCCGGAGGAAGAAGCCGAGCGGTACGAACAGCAGCACGTTGAGCAGCAGCTGCAGCACGGCGGGGTCCGTCGCGAAGCCGCTGCCGCGACGCACGATCGCTCCGCGCACGTCGTCGGCGATCGCCGTCACGTCGATGTTCACGCCCGCGCAGCGGATCGTGTCGGGGTCGGGGAGGGGCAGGAGCGTGTAGGTCCAGATCGCCATCACGTAGACGAGCGCGGCCCCCCACAGCACGAACCGCCCGACGCCGAATCCGCCCCGACGGCGGTAGCTGAGCGCGACGAACGGGACGAAAAGCAGCACCCCCACGACCAGCCCGAGGGTGATCGCGAGCACGCCGAGGATGATCTGCTCGTCCACGGTACGAGTGTCCCAGAGGGGCACCCGTATGGATTTCGTGAGGATGGCCGTCTGGATGCATCCTCACGTTCTCCTCACGAGTAGCGTTACCGGCCGTGACGAACGAAAGCCGCGAGCAGTCGGTGGATGAGGCGCCTATCGCCAAGCGCCTGATCCTCGGTGATCCGCTCGCGTCGACCGACTCCGACGAGCATCTGCTGCCGAAGAAGATGGCGCTGCCCATCTTCGCGTCGGACGCGCTCTCGTCCGTCGCGTACGCCCCTCAGGAGCTGCTCCTCATCCTCCTCACCGGGGGCCTCGCGTTCCTCGCGTTCGCGCCGTGGATCGCCGCCGCCGTCATCGTCCTGCTGATCGTCGTCGTGATCAGCTACCGCCAGCTGATCAAGGCCTACCCGTCGGGCGGCGGCGACTACGAGGTGGCGCGCAAGAACCTCGGCGAGGTGCCTGGCGTCATCGTGGCCTCCGCCCTGCTCGTGGACTACGTGCTCACGGTGGCCGTGTCGGTCGCCTCCGGCGTCGACAACATCATCTCGGCGCTGCCGGGCCTCAACCCCTGGCGCGTCGAGCTGGCGGTGGGCTTCGTCATCCTCATGGTCGTGGTGAATCGCCGCGGCGTGCGCGAGGCCTCGCGCGCGTTCGCGATCCCGACGTACATCTTCATCGGCTCGGTCGGCATCATGATCGTCGTCGGGCTGTTCCAGATCGTGACAGGCAACCCGCCGGTCGCCTCGAGCGCCCAGTACGAGGTGCAGACCGAGAGCCTCACGCAGGCCGCCGTCATCCTGCTGGTGCTGCGCGCGTTCTCGAGCGG
>JAVBUG010000236.1:0-3286 GCA_031555515.1 Microbacterium sp.
AGGCCGTGCTGGAGCTCGGAGGCTCCGACCCCTTCATCGTGCTCTCGACGGACGATCTGGACGCCGTCGTGCAGTCGGCGGTCGATGCGCGACTCGACAACAACGGCCAGTCCTGCAACGGCGCGAAGCGCTTCATCGTCGTCGACGGTCTGTACGACGCGTTCCTCGAGAAGTTCACCGCCGCGATGTCGGGCGCGAAGGTCGGCGACCCGTTCGCCGACGACACCGTGCTCGGCCCGCTGTCGTCGCTCACCGCCGCGGAGCGCCTCGCGGAGCAGGTCGACAAGGCCGTCGCGCAGGGCGCGACGCTGGTCGCCGGTGGGAAGCGCGACGGCGCCTTCTACCCGGGGACCGTGCTCACCGACGTCACGAGCGACATGGACGCGTACCGCGAGGAGTTCTTCGGCCCCGTCGGCGTCGTCTACAAGGTCGCCGACGAGGACGCCGCGGTCGCCCTCGCGAACGACACCAGCTATGGCCTCGGCTCGTACGTCTTCACGACCGACGAGGAGCAGGCGAAGCGCGTCGCCGACAAGATCGACGCCGGCATGGTCTACGTCAACGTGGTCCTCGCCGACGAGCCCGGTCTCCCCTTCGGCGGCGTGAAGCGCTCCGGCACCTCGCGCGAGATGGGTCTGCTCGCGGCCGACGAGTTCGTCAACAAGAAGCTGATCCGCGTCGGCGCCTGACGACTGCCAGGCGTTTCGTCTCGCTCGTTCCTCGCTCGCTCAACGACCGGAACATCGGTCGTTGAGCGAGCGAAGCGAGACGAAATGCCTAGAGCGCCCCTCGGGCCTCGGCGAGGGCTTCGTCGGCCCACTCGACCTGCTGCGGCGTGCCCCAGCGGGTCGCCGCATCCCGTGCCGCCTCGAACTCCGCGATCGCCTCGGCGACGCGGCCGGCGTCGAAGAGGCGCCAGCCGGCGTTGTTGCGCAGCGACACGTTCCAGCGCAGAGTGCGCGGCTCGGCGACGCCCTCGAGCGCGCGCAGCGCCGCCGAGGTCCACTCCTCGGCCTGATCGGGCTCGGCGATGGCGAGCATGTGCAGCGCGTCGACCTGCAGGAACGTCAGGCCCGCACCGGAGGCGGCATCCACCGCCGCGAGGAAGTAGGGGACCGCCGCCTCGGGGTCGCCCGCCGAGTTGCGCACGCGACCGCGCTCCAGCGCCGCACGCGTGGCGACGGCGGCGTCCTCGATCGCGACGGCGTCCAGCACCACGTCGGCCTCGTCGAACCGCTCCTGCAGCCCCAGGGACCGCGCGACCTGGGTCTCGAGCTCGGCGCGGGCCGCAGCATCCGTCTCGTCCGCCGCTGCCGCGCGCAGCCGCGTCTCGGAGCCGGCCGCGTCGGAGAAGTCCCACAGCTCGTCGAGCCGGGTCTGCGCAAGAGTCATGCCGGAATGGTAATGCCGTCATCCGGGGGTGTCGCCGACGCGGCGCGAGCGCGAGGATGGAGTCATGGCAGACACACCGGA
Source organism: Microbacterium sp. (assembly GCA_031555515.1). Classification (GTDB taxonomy): domain Bacteria; phylum Actinomycetota; class Actinomycetes; order Actinomycetales; family Microbacteriaceae; genus Microbacterium. The sequence goes on from JAVBUG010000236.1 coordinate 1,474, forward strand.
CCCCGTCGTCTCCCTCTCCGATGAAGAGTGCTGGGAGCGCCTGCACACGCAGGAGCTCGGCCGCCTCGTCACCCACGTCGGCGACGTGCTCGACATCTTCCCCGTGAACTACGTCGTCGACGGCGAGAGCGTGCTCTTCCGCACGGCGCAGGGGAGCAAGCTGTTCGAGCTGACGGTCAACGACGAGGTGCTCTTCGAGGTCGACGACCACACCGAGACCGACGCGTGGAGCGTGATCGTGCGGGGCCGCGCGCACCCGCTCGACCGCTCCGCCGACGTCGAGCGGGCGGACGGACTCGGCCTCAAGCCATGGATCCCGACCCTCAAGTACACGTACGTGCGCGTCGAGGCGACGTCGCTGTCGGGCCGCGCCTTCGAGCGTGCGCCCGAGCCCGACCGGTACGGCGTGCAGCAGTACTGATCCGATGTGCGCACGCGTGCGGGGCCGCCTCGGTTCGCGGGGCCCGCGGGCATGCCGTACACTGGATCATGCAGTTGAAGTCTGCATTCTTTCGCCGTGCCCGGTCCTCGGGTGCGGATCCTCAAGCCGCGGTGAGAGGGGAAGAGTGCGGGCTTCACGAGACCTCCGGGTCTCTAGGGCGGTAGCTCAATTGGCAGAGCAGCGGTCTCCAAAACCGCAGGTTGCAGGTTCGATTCCTGTCCGCCCTGCGCGTCAGCGCAACACCGGTCACATACTGGTGGTTGACAACACAGTGTGCCGACCCGTGTCGGCTCACGGAAGGTAATCAGGTGGCATCGATGGTTCAGGACGAGCCGAAGGGCGAAGTCGTCTCCGCTGAGGGAACGGCCGCGCCCCGCGAGAAGAAGCCCAACGTCTTCGCTCGTATCGCCCTGTTCGTCCGCCAGGTCTTCGCCGAGCTCCGCAAGGTCGTCACGCCGACGCGCCAGGAGCTGCTGAAGTACACGGCGGTGGTGCTGGGCTTCGTCGTCGTCATGATGGCGCTCGTCTACGGCCTGGACGTGCTGTTCGTGTGGATCACGTCGTACGTCTTCGGGGTCCCCGGCGCCTGATCCCGAGCGCCCCGGCTCGCAACGGGGCATGACACGGGCGGACCGCAGGTCCGGCAGCGGACGGAACGGAAGAGAACTCACGTGACTGAAAGATATGTCGACGACGCCGATTGGGCGACGGCCGCCGAGCAGTCGTCCGAGGACGACGAAGCTCAGGAGGGCAACGTCCTCGCGGCGGAGGAGCGGTCGGTCGAGGCCGCCGAGCACGTCGCCATCCACATCGTCGACGACTCCGATGAGGACGACGCCGACCTGGACGACATCGACATCGACGACCCGGAGGCCGACGCCATCGTGAACGACGCTCTCAACCTGGACGAGACGGCCGAGACCGAGGCCGCCGCCGAGGTCATCAACGACTCCATCGCGGAGGAGGTCGCGGAGCTCGAGGCCGAGGCCGCCGACGAGGTGACCCCCTACGACGGTCCCGACGTGAACGGCGACGACGACGAGCCCGCGCTCGACGAGGACTTCGTCGAGGAAGTGGATGCTGCAGCCGCCGTCGTCGACGAGGTCGAGGCATCCGTCTCCCCGGCCGATGCCGCCGAGGCACCCGAGTTCGCCGGCGACGAGGACGACGAGGACGAGGACCCTTACGAGGCGTTCCGCGCAGACCTGCGCACCCTCCCGGGCAAGTGGTACGTCATCCACTCCTACGCCGGCTTCGAGCGCAAGGTGAAGGCCAACATCGAGCAGCGCAAGTCGACGCTCGAGGTCGAGGAGGAGATCTACCAGATCGAGGTCCCGATGGAGGACGTCGTCGAGATCAAGAACGGTCAGC
>JAVBUG010000112.1:0-56557 GCA_031555515.1 Microbacterium sp.
TCGGCTGGACTGGGCAGCGTCGCCGAAGATGTGATCTGTCTGGTCGACGCCGTCGATCACCCGTGAATCCGGCACGTCGGCGCCGATGATGCGACCGAGTGTCGGCAGGAAGTCCATGATCGAGAACATCTCGTTGGACACTGCCGGCTGGATGTGGGATGGCCAGCGGATCGCGCCCACAGTGCGGATCGAGCCCTCCCACGGGTCGCCCAGCTCGCCGCGCCACGGGCCGGCCGAGCCCATGTACAGCTCCTCTGGCAGCGTGCTCGTGGTCGTCGGGCCGTTGTCCGAGATGAAGATGACGATGGTCTCTTCGTCGATTCCGGCCGCCGAGACCGCGTCCAGAACCCGTCCCACGTTGTGGTCGAGTTCTATGACGCAGTCGCCGTAATTGCCGATGCGCGACTTTCCGAGGAATCCCTGCGAGGGCAGGTTGGGGTAGTGCGGCCGCGTCAGCCCCATGAACAGGAAGAAGGGTTTCTCACCTCCCGCGTTGACGGTGATGTAGTCGACGGCGGCATCGGTCATCTCGTTGTCGATCCGGCGCCGGTAGGCGAGGTCGTACGGGTGCAGCTCACGCGATGGCGTGTGCGGGGCATCGGCCTCACGGATCATGATCGTGTTCGCGGCCAGGAGAGCGGCCGGTCCGTGGGTGCGTGAGATGTTGTCCCCGTACAGCGTTCCGTCGGAGGACCCGTAGAAGCCGAATCGCCACTCGTCGAACCCGTGATACTGCGGCTCGGTCTCGGTTGTCGCGCCCAGGTGCCACTTGCCGAAGTAGCACGTGCGATATCCAGCGGATGAGAACATCTCCCCGAGCGTGTACTCGTCGGGATGGATCTCATTCAGTCCCGGAAATGTGATCAGCGAGAGCCCGGAGCGGATCGAGTAGCGCCCTGTAAGGAGCGCGGCTCTGGACGGCGTGCAGCCGGCCTCCACGAGGAAGTGACTCAGTGTCAGCCCTTCCGCTGCGAGCTTGTCGATCCGCGGGGTGGGCATCCCACGACGCTCACCGCCGGAGCCGTAGATGCCGACATCACCGTAGCCGAGGTTATCTGCCAGCAGCAGGATCACGTTCGGCTTGCGATCGGACATGGTGCGGCCTCGTCAGTCGCGGGCCATCGCGGCCGCGAGGTGCGACTCGAGGTCGATGTACGCGTCGTCGGCGATGTCGAACACCACCTTCTCGATCTCGCCGTTCGCGAACGGGAACCGCGAGCCGGCGTACAGGCTCGACACCGCGTCCCCGGAGTCGTACCCGATGCAGAGCCCCTCGCCGCACAACGAGAAGTGTCCGAGCATCGTGCGGATCTGCGCGGAGGCGACCGGGTTCTCGTCGACGTACAGGGTGAGCGTCCCTGTCGCCTCGCCGTACTCTCCGGTGCCCTCCTTGGCGAAATCGACGCCGATGACATGCCTCCCACTGAGCGACACCGGTGCTGAGACGTCCTGCTCGGGCGGGATACCCAAGAAGTTGTAGACGTAGTGCAGGCGCCCGTCCTTCAGGAACAGCGAGTGACCTCCAAACCTCGCGCCCTGCGCGAAGACAACGCCCTCGCTCTGCGGAGTGAGCGAGACGTCCGCGAGGATCTTGTACGAGACATGGTGGGTGTTGGCCGCCGAACGTTCGGCGATCTCAGTCGTGCCGGGGTAATACGTGTACTGACCCGACGGCGGGGCGGGACTCGCGAATTCCATGGCGATGAACGCCTGCAGGTCCTCAGGCTTGCCGCCGATGATCTGAATGTCGTTGAGCGGCAACACGAAGTTGCGTTCGGCCTCGCTCATCCACAGCGCCTTGAGCTCTTCGAGCTTCTCGGGGTGCTCGGCGGCGAGGTCGTGCGCCTCGGAACGGTCGACGTCGGTGTGGAACAGCTGCCAACGGTCGTCGTCGAAATTGCTCAGACCGCTGGTGGGACCGTGCTCGGTGACCGCCTTCCATCCCTTGTGCCAGATGCCGCGGCTGCCGAACATCTCGTAGTACTGCGTCTCCTTCTGCGTGGGCGCATCCGCCGCGTCGAACGAGTAGGCCATGGAGATGCCGTCGAGCGGCCGCTGCGCCACACCGTTGTATGTCTCGGGCAGCTCGACGCCGCACACGTCGAGGATCGTCGCGACGATGTCGGTGCAGTGGTGGTACTGGTGACGCACCTCGCCCTTCGCCTGGATACCGGCCGGCCAGTGGATCACCAGTGGGTCGGCCACACCGCCCTGGTACGTGTAGCGCTTGAACATCCGGTACGGCGTCGAGAACCCGGTCGCCCATCCGGTCGGGAAGTGGTTGTACGTGTTGGGCGATCCCAGCTCATCGATCATCGCGATGTTCTGCTGGATGTCGTCGGGCACGCCATTGAAGAACTTGCCCTCGTTGACCGACCCGTTCGGCGACCCTTCGCCAGAGGTGCCGTTGTCGGCGCAATAGAAGATGATCGTGTTGTCGAGCTGACCCGACTCCTCGAGGTAGTCGACGATGCGGCCGACCTGCGCGTCCGTGTACTCGCTGAAGCCCGCCCACACCTCCGCCATACGGCTGAACAGCCGCTTCTCGTCGTCGGTGAGCGAGTCCCACGGGCGCACCGCGTCGGCGGGCGTGTACGTGCCCTCGGCCATCGGGTTGATAGGCGTGAGCTCGGTGTCCTCGGGCAGGATGCCTTTCTCGATCATGCGCCCCAGCACCCACTCCCGGTAGGCCTCGTACCCGTCGTCGAACATGCCCTTGTACTTGTCGATGTACTCCTGCGGGGCGTGGTGCGGCGCGTGGTTGGCGCCCGGGCAGAACCACAGGTACCAGGGCTTGTCGGGTTCGGTCTGCTTGACGTCGCGGATCATCTTCAGCGCCTGGTCGGCGAGGTCCTTCGACAGGTGGTAGCCCTGTTCGGGCTGGTACGGCTGGTCGATGTAGTGGTTGTCCTCGGCGAGCGACGGGAACCAGTTGTTCGTCTCGCCGCCGATGAAGCCGTAGAAGCGGTCATAGCCCTGGGCGAGCGGCCAACCCTTCTTGTTGGCGCCGGCGGTCCACTCGTCGATCGGTACGTTGTGGTTCTTGCCGACCCAGAAGGTCGACCATCCGGCGTCGCGCAGCAGATGCGCCATGGGCACGTTCTCGGGTGGAATGTGCGAGTTGTAGCCGGGAAAGCCGGTCGACGACTCCGAGATCGTTGCGAAGCCGTTGGCGTGGTGGTTGCGGCCGGTGAGGAACGTGGAGCGTGTCGGCGAGCAGAGTGCGGTCGTGTGCCACTGCGAGTACGTCAGGCCGTTCTGGGCGAGGCGGTCCATGGTGGGCATGTTGATGCGCCCGCCGTAGGGCGACCACGCCGCCTGCCCGGTGTCGTCGAAGAGCACCACCAGCACGTTGGGCGCGCCGGCCGGGGCCTTATCAGGGAGGAATGCGTCCCAATCGCCGACGGAGTCGCGGACGTCAAGTTCGATCTTGCCCTGGAATTGCTTCGCCATGATTCCCGTCCTCCATGTCGACATGGGTCCTGCTGCTGAGCGGCGGACCAACGGTGCTGGCATGAGACTATGGAGAACCGAGCGACCGGTCAATAACCCGAAGGATGAACGGATGCCGAAGATCGTCGATGTCGAAGAGCGCCGAACGTCGATCGCACGAGCCTGCTGGCGCGTGATCGTGCGCGAAGGTATCGCGGGACTGACCACCCGAGCGCTGGCGCGGGAGGCCGGCGTGGGCACCGGCGTGATCTTCCACTACTTCGCCGACAAGGACGAAATCGTCAACGCCGCGTTCGAACTGCTCGCCGACGAGTTCCGGGACCAGTTGCGCGCACGCGTTGCGACGGCGCGCGACTCGCTCGAACGGCTACGGCTCGTCGCACGCAGCAACCTCCCCCTCGACCGTGACCGGTTCGACGAGTTCGGCGTATGGCTGTCGATGTGGGCACACACCTACACCAGCGAACCGCTGCGACTGCGGCAACGAGAGCTGTACCAGGGTTGGCGCGAGATCCTCGCGAACCTCGTGCGCGACGCGATCTCAGACGGCCTCATCCGCCCCGACCTCGACCCCGACCTCGCCGCGATCCAGCTCGCCGGCCTCACCGACGGTCTGATCGTCGAGCTGCTGCTCGACCCGGAACGTCCAGAGCTCGCCGGCCGCGCCGCCGCGTCGGTCGACGCGCTCATCGACACCTGGGCACTGTCCGGCGATCGCACCTCCTCCTCGCAGCGCTGACGCCAGACCTCCGCAAGTACACATCATCGGCATGGAGATCACGGCATCCGTCCACGCCTCCACCGTGGTGAGCGTATGCGACGACTGTCCGCAGGTATTCCCCGCAGGAATGAGGGTCAGACGTCGCTCGCGCAGCGGAAGCCGATGTGCGACATGCCGGTGTCCTCGGCCTGGGGCGAGCGCGCCGCGGGGCGGAAGCGCAGGCAGTAGTCCGGCGAGCACAGGTGCGAGCCGCCCTTGAGCACGCGGCGCGGGATCGACGGGAAGCCCTCCTGCGCGCTCGCCGCGGCGAGCAGGTTCGCCCGCTTGCCCGCGTCGACGGGCTTGTCCGACAGGCGCAGGTGGCGGGGCGTGTAGTAGTCGGTCGTCCACTCCCACACGTTGCCGGTCATGTCGTAGAGGCCGTAGCCGTTGGGGGCGTACGAGCCGACGGGTGCGGCATCCCCCACCCCCTGGTTGTCGTACGGGAATCGCCCGAGCCACGAGTTCGCCTGAGCCTCACCACCCGGGTACGCCTCGTCGCCCCACGCGAACCGGGCACCCTCGACGCCGCCGCGCGCGGCGTACTCGTGCTCGGCCTCGGTCGGCAGCCGCAGCCCGGCCCACCCGGCATACGCGGTCGCGTCCTCGAAGGCGATGTGGACGACCGGATGCCGCATCCGCTCCTCGATCGACGAATCGGGTCCGAACGGCCGGCGCCAGAAGGCCCCCGGCTGCCACCGCCGCCAGTTGCGCCAGTCGCGCTGATCGACCGGGCCGGGCGTCGGGGTGAACACCATCGCGCCCGGCACGAGGTCGGCGGGGTCCGCACCCTCGAACGCGGCCGCGTCGAGCTCGCGCTCGGCGACCGTCACGTACCCGGTCTCGTCGACGAACGCGGCGTACTGCGCATTGGTGACCGCGTACCGGTCGATGCGGAACGCCGCGACCTCGCGCTCGTGCACGGGCTGCTCGTCGGGATAGAACTCGTCCGACCCCATGAGGAACACGCCGCCGTCGAGGAGCACCTGGTCGTGGGTCACGGCAGTCACCGCTCCACCGTAGCCTGGGGCGTCCCACGTCGTCGCGGTACGGGAAGACGAGGCCGGACGCCGAGAAGTTGGACACCCGGCCGTCCGGCTGAATAGCGTGTGTCTTGTCGCGTCCAACCGGGCTGCCGACACTTCTCTCCCCTCGTCAGGAGACGACGATGGAGCGACCGCTCGCGGGGCTCTCGGCCCGTAACGTCGGCCGCGAGCTGCTCGCGGGTGTCACCCTCATCGCGATCGCCGTTCCGCTGAACATCGGGTACGCGCAGATCGCGGGTCTGCCGGCTACCGCCGGGCTCTACGCCCTGATCGTGCCGACGATCGTATGGGCGCTGGTGGTGAGCTCCCGGCAGATGGTCGCATCACCGGATGCTGCCGCGGCAGCGCTCGTCGCGTCGTCGATCGGCGGGCTGGCCGCAGCCGGGTCGGCGAACTACGCGACGATGGCGCTCGCGCAGGCGATCATCTGCGGGGTGCTGTTCCTGCTGATGTCGGTGCTCAAGCTAGGCTTCCTCGCCAACTTCCTCTCCAAGCCCATCCTGATCGGCTTCGTCGGCGGTCTTGCGCTGGACATCCTGGTCTCGCAGGTTGCGAAGATGCTGGGCGTCACGATCGAATCGGGTGGCGAGTTCGTCGACAAGTTGATCGGCCTGGTCGCCGGCATCGGCACCGCCAACCCGTGGTCAAGCCTGATCGCCGCCGGGTCGATCGCCGTGCTGCTGATCGGTCGACGGCTGCTCCCCGTGGTGCCATGGGCGCTGGTGGTGATGGTGGCGGCGACCGCCCTCGTCATGCTCACGAACGCCCAGGCCGTGGGCGTGGACGTGCTCGGTGAAGTGCCGGCTGGACCGCCCGCGATCACGTGGCCGCTTCTGACCTGGGGCGAGTGGCTGGCTCTGATTCCCTCCGCGATCGCGTTGACCCTGGTCACCGTGGCGGAGGGACTGCTGGTGATCCGCTCGTACGCCGAGCGCCACGGCTACGCCACGAACCCCAACCGCGACCTGTTCGCCTTCGGGCTGTCGAACATCGCCGCCGGTGCGAGCGGCAGCTTCGTCGTGGGATCCTCCACGTCCCGTACCGCGGCGATGGACCAGGCCGGTTCGCGCACGCAGCTGCCGTCGCTGGTGCTCGCAGCCGGAACGTTCCTGCTGCTCATGTTCGGGACGGCGCTGCTGGCTGAGATCCCTTCCCCCGCGATCGGAGCGATCGTGGGCGTGGCTGTGCTGCCGCTGCTCGGCATCGGAGAACTCTGTCGGCTGTGGCGCCTGGATCGCTTCGAGTTCTGGATCGGTGCGACCTGCTTCCTCGTGACCCTGCTCATCGGTGCGATCCCCGGCATCCTGGTGGCCTTCGTGCTGGCGCTGATCAACCTCGCCCAGCGTGCGGCGACTCCGGCGATCGACGTGCTCGCCGCCAATGACTCCCCGGCCGATTCGCTGCTGGACGAGGCGCCGGCCGGCGCGGTGACCGCTCCCGGCGTGATCGTCGTCAGGATGGCCGCGCCCCTCTTCTTCGCCAACGGCACGGTCTTCGCCGCCGCGGTGAAGAGCGCGGTCACGGCCGGTGGTCGCGCACCCGAGCCGGTGACGCACCTGGTCGTCGACATGGAAGCCGTCACCGACTGCGATGTCACCGGCGCCGAGGCCTTCGACAGCCTCCGGCAGTGGCTGGACGCGAGAAGCGTCCGGCTCGCATTCAGCCGGGTCCGCGCGGCCGCGCTGCCGCGGCTGCATCGCCTCGGCATCATCCGACGGGCCGACACGGTCTACGACACCAACCGTGCAGCCGTGGTCGCCTTGAATCGGTCGCGGCACTGACCGGTCGGCACACGGCGACCGTAGACGTCTTGCCGCCGCCGCGCGCCGAGCCGAGTCGATAGATTCGGCGCATGACGACGACCGCGCCTGCTCGCCCGCGCCGGCTGCTGCCGACCTTCGCCGGGTACCGGCGCGAATGGCTCGCCCCCGATGTCATCGGCGGAATCTCGGCCGGAGCCGTCGTGGTACCGCAGGCCATGGCCTACGCGACCATCGCCAACCTTCCCGTCCAGGTCGGCCTCTACACCTGCATCGTCCCGATGCTCGTCTACGCGCTCCTCGGCGGCAGCCGCGCCATGAGCGTCTCGACCACCTCCACCATCGCGACGCTGACGGCCACGACACTGGTCTCCGCGGGTGTGGCGGGCGGCGCCGACACGACCGACGACGCTCTCGGCTCCCTCATGATGCTGACCCTCCTCGTCGGCGCGATCCTGCTGCTGTGCCGGCTGTTCAAACTCGGCTCCCTCGTCGAGAACATCAGCGGCGCCACCCTCCTCGGCATGAAGATCGGCGTGGGCGCGACGGTCGCGGTCGGGCAGCTGCCGAAGCTCCTCGGCGAGACCTACAACTTCTCGGGCCACGGCTTCCTCCGCTCCCTCGTCGCCGTCGGCGAGGCGTTCGGCAGCGTCAACTGGCCGACCGTGGCCCTCTCGGCCGGATCGATCGCGATCCTCCTCGTGCTCAAGCGCTTCGCGCCGAAGGTGCCCGGGACCCTCATCGTGGTCGTCGGCGGCATCCTTCTCGTCGCCTTCGCAGGGCTGGCGGACGCCGGCGTCGACCTCATCGACCCGGTGCCGTCGGGACTCCCGCTTCCCGGCCTTCCCGACATCTCCCACCTCCCCGCGCTGGTCCCCGGCGCGCTCGCCATCGCCGTGTTGGCCTTCCTGGAGTCCGCGGCGGTGGCACGCGGCATCCGTCAGACATCCGAGCCGCAGATCGACAGCAACCAGGAGCTGCTTGCGACTGGTGCCGCGAACATCGCCGGTGCGTTCTTCACGACCATGCCGGCCGCCGGCGGCTTCTCGCAGAGCGCGGTGAACCAGAGTGCCGGGGCGAAGACGCAGATGTCGACACTCGTCACCGTCGCGCTCGCCGTGCTCGTCGCGCTGTTCCTCGGTCCCGTGCTCAGTCTGCTGCCCGAGGCCACGCTGGCCGCGATGGTGTTCGTCGCCGTGATCGGCCTCATCGACATCCCCGAGCTCGTACGGTGGGCTCGCATCAGCCCGCGCGACTTCTGGGTCGCCATCGCCGTCGCGCTGATCGGCCTCGTCGCGGGACTGCTGCCCGCCGTGTTCCTCGGTGTCGTCGCGACGCTCATCATGGTGCTGCACGAGCTCAACATCCCGAAGCTCGCGATCGAGGATCGCCGCGGGGACGCGATCGCGATCCACCTGCTGCGCGCCATGTACACCGCCAACGCGCTCGAGAACGAGCAGGCGATCCTGCGGCTCGCCGCCGACGTGAGGGCCACCGCCGTCGTGGTCGACCTCGAACGCCAGGACCTCATCACCATCACCGTGCTCGACACGCTCACCGACCTCGACCGCGAGCTCTCTCAGCTCGGGGTGGCCCTGCACATCGCTGCCCTGCCCGAGCCCGCAGCATCCGTCGCTCGCAAGACGCCCTGGTACCAGCAGCTCGCTAAGGCCGGCCGCGTGCACCACTCCGTCGACGAGGGCTTGGCCGCAGCATCCAGCTGACTGCGCGGTCCGGTCTCGTCCGGGTCGTCCGTAGGTGCTCCTCGATTGAGCGCCAGACCCGAGATGAGGAGGCGCCTACTTCGCCTCATCCGCATCTCGGCTCACATCCTCAATTGTGGACCGCGCAACGGTGGAGAGACGGATGCCGTGGCCATCCTGATCCACCACGAACGACGACACCGATTGAGGCGACCTGCCGTACGACGATGGGCGTGGAGAAGGCGCTGGACGCGGCATCCGTCCACGGCTTCACTGAGGTGAGCGTCCGCGACGACTGATCGCAGTTCTTCCCGCCCTCGACTGAGCGACGGCGCTCGGCGTGAGGGTCAGAAGCTGCCAATTCCCTTGCCGATGAGCGAAACGCCGATCACGAGTAGCAGGACGGCCATGATTATGGCGTTCTCCTTGCCGAGCCACACGCGCAGCGCGTCCAGCGGGCCGCGGAGCTTCTCGGTCGCGATGAGGTAGCCGAGCACCGGAATGAGGACGGTGGATGCTGCGATCAGCGTGAAGATCGCGATCACGAGCACGATCTCACCGACCTCGAGCCCCGCCGACCCTATGTCGACGCCCGCGCCAGCTGCCATCAGCAGGTTCTTGGGGTTGACCGCCGACAGCAGGAACCCGAGGCCGAACGCGACGGGGAAGGTGACCTTGTCGATCGCCTGCATCCACTTCGGCATGGTGGGTTCTTCGCCCGCCTTGGGGCGTCCGTGCCACTGGCGGAACGCGAGCAGGAGCAGCAGGGCGCCGAGGACGAGCTGGACCACGCCCTGGATCGGCTTCGAGTCGTCGGCGTCGCTCTCCGGCAGGATCGACGACAGCAGGGAGAAGACGGTCACCGCGACGGCGATTCCGACGACCCAGCCAAGCAGAAACCCCAGGCTGGTCACTCGCGCCTTCGGCGACAGGAGCATGAGGATCGCCGCGATGATCGGGATCGGGCTGATCGCCACACCGAGGGCGAGCGGAAGGATCTCTCCGATGACGGCGCCCATGGCGTACCTCCTGGGTTTTCGAGCGATACCGGCGTGGCTAAACGTAGCGGCCGACCACCGCTCGCGGCACACTCTCTTGACGCTTTCATTGACCGGTCGCTCGATTTTATCCATGCGCTCCTGACAGAGGCCGAGGGCGGCTCGTTTCCCTTCAAACAAGGAGCGGTACGCCCACGACGAGGCCGATCGCGCAGAAGGCGGTCGATTGAGAGCGAGGCCACGGTTTTGGACATCTTCTGCCGCAACGCTATTAATCCGGATGAGACATATTGACCCGCACAGCCACCTTCTCGGGCATCTCCCGCCGGAACGTACACTTGTGTCTCGTTGCCGCCCGTGCCCGGGGCAATACCGCCCCTCACGTCCGGGGCGGCGGGCCCGACAACTGCCGACTCCAGGCGATGACGGCGTTGAGGACCACCCCAGCACGGTAGATCACGGCGTGCTTGTCGTAGCGAGTGGCCAGCCCTCGCCACTGCTTGATGTGGCAGTAGCGGCGCTCGACGACGTTCCGATGCTTGTAGTCCAAGACGTCCAGATCAACGGGCCGGCCTCCGCGTGATCCCCGTCGTTTGCGGTGCCCCTTCTGGTCGTCGGGCTCAGGGATCACAGCCTTGATGCCGCGGGCGCGGAGGTGCCCACGGATGGCGCGAGACGAGTACGCCTTGTCGCCGCGCACCGCGTCTGGCCGTGTCCGCGGTCGCCCAACATCGCGACCGACACGCAGCTGCGCCATCAGCGGCAGGAACATGGGTGAGTCACCCGCCTGCCCGGCGCTGATCAGCGTCACCAGCGGCAGCCCGTTGCCGTCGACCAGTTGATGGATCTTCGTCGACAACCCGCCGCGGGAGCGACCGATGCCGTGGTCAGGCGGCTCGATCCGCGGATTCGTGTAGTTCGATCCAGCCCCCTGTGATGCGCGTGGTGTTGGTCGCGTGCTGGTGTGCGCGAGTGATCGTGGAGTCCACCGATAAGGACCAGTCGACCAGTCCTGCCGCATCCGCAGCGGCGGTCAGCTTGGCGTGCGCCTTGTCCCACGTGCCGTCGGTGGCCATCCGCCGATGCCAGGTCCACACCGTCTGCCACGGCCCGAAGACCTCGGGGAGATCCCGCCACGCGATTCCGCACCGGTAGCGGTAGACGATGCCCTCGACCATCAGCCGCGCGTCCGAGAACGGACGCCCCTTGCGGCCCGTCGGGCGCGGAAGCATCCCCTCGATCAGCGACCACTGAGAATCAGAAAGCACCTGAAACCGCGACACGCTCACAGACTCTCAGGGAGTCACCGATCGATTTGTCAGACATGCCCTAGTTCGGGTCGGGCGCGGAGGTAGCGGACGCCCGTGTCGGAACGCGCGCCCGGAGAGCGCGACGTCGGCGGACACCTCAACCACGATCGGCTCGACTAGCGTCAGCCTGATCGGATCTCGGCCGGCGTTGAACCGGTCGACGGCGCCAGGGCTCACGACCTCCGGCCACGGGTGTGGGCCGACAGGTGGGCGCAGCTGCGCGCCGAGAGAGCGGGAGGCAGTGGTGCGCAGCGGTGTGGAGCGCCCGACGATGTGCAGCTCCTCATCGAACGGCAGTCCGACGACGACCGCCTCGGGTTGGTGCATCGCGCCGATCACCGCGCCTGCGATGACGTCGATCGTCAGGCGACGCTTCACCTTGATCCACTGTCGCTGGTCTTCGAGGTAGGGCTGTGCGCTGCCTTTCGCGAGGATGCCCTCGATGCCGGCGGCCGCCATCGACTCGGACCACTCCTGCGCCTCGTCGACGTCGCGCGTGGTCGGCGACAGGCTCAGCGGAGGAACCCAGGGACCCGCCAGCTCCTCGAGCAGCTCCCGTCGACGTGAGTACGGCTGCGGCCGAACGTCGTGGCCAGCGACGGCGAGGACGTCAAACGCTACGAACGACGCCGGCGCCGTTCGAGCAAGCTTTGCGGCGCGCTTGGAGCCAACGCCCAGCCGGCGTTGCAGCGCGTCGAAGTCCAGGCGCCCGCTCCCCCACACGACGGCCTCGCCGTCGATGATGCATCCCGGCGGGATGCCGTCGGCGGCCGCTTCGCACAGCTCGGGGAACTCTGCAGAGAGGTCCGTGCCGCGGCGCGACCACAACGTGACGCCACCGTCGCTAACGATGGCAACCCGAAAACCGTCCCACTTGGGTTCGTAAACGGACCCACCGGGCAGCGCGTTGATGCCCGGCAGTTCGGCGGCGGTGCGGGCCAGCGCGAGCCTCGGCGGCAGTGTGATCGACGCCGGCAGGGTCACGGCGTGCGACCTATCGCGTGTCCTTCGCACGGGTCTCGTTGCGGCGTCCGGAGTCGCTGTCTCGGAACTGGCCGTCCCCGCCCTGGATTCGGACTTCGCCGAGCCCTCGGCCGGTGTTGTCGACGATCTCGCGGGCGCGCGCGATCGCCTCCGCCTGTGTGCTGTACACGTTGGAGGCGCGTTTGGCGTCCTCCTTTTTCACCGCCCACCCGTCACCGTGCTTGACGACGTAGCGGTCCTCATCGTTGTTCGCCATGCCGCGAACATACGACTAAGGTGCGCTCGACGGAACGGGCTTGCTATCACCCAACCTGCAAGATGCCCTCTGCCACCAACGACGGATGCTTGACGCCCGGACAACCCGGCGTCAAGGGCGCTGCCGCGTCGCTACGCGATGTCCTCCGGGCCACCCTGGACCCCGGCATGTTCCGCGCTCGATGCCGCTGGCTGTCGGTGGGGATGCCGGGGCTGTGTCAGGGACGGTCCGTTTCTTCGGGTTCCGGCGGAAAGTCCTCATCGGTCTGGTGATCCGGCGGGAACATGCCCGTGGGTGGCTGGCGATACGGCAGCGGCTGCCCGCGGCGATTCTTGTCCTTCGAATCACTGAACGGCCCGTTCGGACTCATCAGCTGGGCCATGTTCGGATCGGCGACGGAGATCCACCAGGCGCTCATTCCGGTGGGATCGAGCCGCGCGGCCTCCCACGAGCGCCACATCGCCTCGAGGCGGCAGGATGCTTCTTCGTTCCGCCACCAGTCGGCTCGCCACACGAACTCACCCTTGCCGGCCTCCGCGATCACGCGACGGTAGCTGTAGCGAAGGAAGCGGCGGAAGAACTCGTCCGATGAGCCGAAGAACGTGATCGGTGCCTCATCCTCGGTGAGCTCGCCGGTGGTCTGGTCGACGGCGAAGGTGAACTCGTCGGTCATGCGATCACGCCTGGTTCGTGAGCGGCGATCGACGCCTTGATCGCTGCAGCGTTGGGACCGGTGTACCAGGGGATGGTCTTCAGAAGGGTGGCTCGGGAGCCCGATGAGAACATAACTGCGCGGCCTCGAGGAAGGTCAGCCAACTCCTGTACTTCGAGGATGCGCTCACGTTTGAGTGACGTCGACGTCGACCGCACGCCCTTGTTGTACGAGACGGACGACGTTTCGCGATCGTACGTGCCGACGAGCTCGGAGAGCTCGCCAAGGAAGTCGGTCTCGGACACGCCCCCGGCATAGAGCTTGACGTTCGACGCGGACCACAGCTTGCGCATGCCCTCACGCCCGAAGACGGCGACGCCCTGCGACCATGACTGGAAGACGCTCATGATCGGGATGCCTCGCGACCCAAAGTGGCTGTAGAGGTCCGGCAGGTCGGTCCAGCGGCACACGTTCGCGGCCTCATCGAGGATGCCCAGGAGGGGTGTCTGCAGGCGGCCGCCACGAGACCCCGCTGCATGTTCTTCGGCGGCTTCGATCGTCGCTGCGGTGAGAGCGGTCACGAGCGGCCCAGCGGTGCCCACGCCCTCCTTCGAAAGCGAGTAGAGCGTGCCCGTGCCCAGCACGAACTCACGCGGGTTGAACTGCGGCCGCGGGTCCGACGTCGCGTTTCCCTCGGCGTCGACGGCGCCCACGGTGGGGTTCACCCAAGGGTGGATCGCAGAGTTCTTCAGGCACGTCGCCATCTTCTCGGCCGTCTGGTACACCGAGTCGCGCAGCTTGTCGGCGGACCGCTGTACACCTGCCACGCCGTCCGCGACGAGTGCGTAGCCGGCGTCCTCGAGGAGGACGACGGGCTTGTCGTCGGCGACGTTCGTCAGCCAGCTGTACACCTGCGAGATGGGGCGGTTGCCGACTGCGGCGGCGAGCAGCAGTCCCGCGAGCAGGCTCTGGCCCTTCGGGTCGAAGAAGGAGTCCTCTTTCGCGCCGGGAACCTTCGATCCCGCTGCGAAGTGCTGCGCGAGCTTCTCCGCTTTGGTGTCATCCGTGACGTACGAGAGGGGGTTCCACCACCAGGTAGGGCTCTCGAGCGCAACACGCTGCGGATCGAAGACCCATACGGGCCCGTCGCCGGCGCGCACGTCTCGGGTGGCGTCCAGGACGTCTCGCTTGTTCGACGTCGTGACGACGGCGCCCGGAGCCGCCAGAAGGGCCGGGATGACGAGCGAGGTCGACTTGCCGACGCGAGGACCGGCGACGACGATCAGCATGTCCTCGAACGATGCGTAGAGCGGCTTTGCGCCGACGACGGTTGAGCCCACAGGGATGCCAGGGCTGCCGTTCACCCCCAGGCGCGCGGACTTTTTCTGCGCGCCTTTGGACTGCATGTGAGCGACATCCCGCAACGGTGCCATGAACGGCGCGGCACGGTCGACGTTGGTGCGGCCGCGACGACGATTAGCGCGCATCCACAAGATCCACACCGTGATGAGCAAGCCGCTGCCGGCGAAGCCGAGCGCTACCGTGGTGGCCGCTGTCGGCCACACCAGCTGCCCTCGGAGCAGCCCGCTGATCATCTCGAACGGGTCGCGGGTGAGCCCGTCGTTAACGCCATCCATTCGAGAGCCGAGGGTCATGGACACCCACACGACAGCGACGAGCGTGACAGCGGTGAGAGCGAGCCCGAGAATCAGCTTCTCGTTGCTCGCCTTGCCGGGCTCTCGACGCCGGTTGTTGGCGGTTGCGGTCATGCCACGCCTCCCCGACCGGTGCGCGAGGTGGTGTGCCAGAGCTTGTTCGTGTCGTTCACCGCGAGTTCGACCGACGTCAGCTCGACGCGCACTGGGATGCCGGGGCGCCCGCCGACTTTGATGAGGAAGCGTCCACGGCCGGGCGGCTCGGCCTCCCGACCTGATGTCGGGTCCCACGCGGGAGGGTCCTGCCACGACGTCAGCGTGTCCTGCTCGGCCTGGGACATGGCGACCGCAGACGTCAGCAGCGGCATCTCTGCGCTGGGCAGTCCCCCGCAGATCACCATCCCCGAGCGCTCCACGAAGCCACGCGCCTTCATCTGGTCTTCCTGCGAAGCCAGCGACAGCAGATCGCTCATGGTGTGCGAGATCATCGCGAGCCCGACGCCGCGGGCGCGGTTGAGTCGGGTGAGCGCGTCTACCCGATCGACCATGCCGCGCCCCGCACGCAGCGCGCGCCACAGCTCGTCGAGGATGACGAAGTAGTGGCGTCGCGGCTCCAGGTTCGCATCGGCGAGAGCGGTGGCTACGTTGACAGTGCCGAACCCTGCGGACCAGCAGGCCAGCAGGATCGCCGCCTGCAGGTCTGCCTCTGAATCATCGATCGATGAAACGTCGTAGACGACGGGCCGATCGCGGCGCATCGGTGTGGTGGTCTGCTGCGAGAAGATTTCGCCCAGCCGGCCACCGGTGGTCAGACCGATAAGCGACGCCTCGAGGTTCTCTGTGATGACCTTGTAGCGGGCGATGTCTCCTCGGTCGAGCGCCACCTGTCGAATCTCGTCTGGAGCCTCCTGGATGACGCGCAGCAGGTCACCCAGTACGGGAATGCCCTCGTGGTTCTCGTCGAGGTATTTCAGCGCCCGGTCGATGATGGTCTCTTCGCGATCAGTGGGGGGCTCAGAGCGCAAGATCGTGAGCAGCGCGGAAACCATCGTGTGGCGACGCCCGTGAGCGTCGGCCATCACCTGGTTGGCAGAGCGCAAGCACTTGGTGGACTCGAGCGACAGGGAATCGGCGTCGGCCAGGTTGCGCTGACGCTCCCGGGCGTACAGCTCGGCTGATGCGCGGAGCTCAGCGGCCTTCTCCTGCAGCTCTGCGGCCCGCGCACGCAGCCGATCCGCGGCATGGGTCGCCTCACCGGGGTCGAGGATGTTCAGGTAGCCGCGGCCGCGGCCGAGGGTGATGACCTGTCCGTCGAGTGCCTGGATCAGGTCAACGTAGTCGGGCTTCAGATCCCCCAGGACGAGCGGGATGGTTCCGTAGCCGGCAAGGCCTGCGGCCATCCGGCGCGTTAGGGACGACTTGCCGAGACCCGGCTTGCCCAGCACGAACATGCTGGGATTGGAAATCAGCTGAGCCCGCTGGAACCAGGAAATCGGGTCGCAGCACACCGCGGCGCCAGTGGACAGGTTCTTGCCGAGCGGCACCCCGATCATGGGAGTGCCGGTGCCGACTGAGAACGGATACAGCCCGCACACCTGGACGGTGGTGCCGCGGAATTCATCCGCCGGCACGACGTTGACGGCCTGCCCGCCGCCGCGACCGAACCAGCCGCGCAGGGGAGGTCGCATGGGGCGAACTGTCGTGGCTGCCTTCTCCTTCTTGGCGGTGCCGTGAGGAATCTTTCGGGACTTCTTGTTCGCTCGGCCGCTGCGCGGTTGCGGCTCCCGGTACAGCGGCGGCGGAGCGATCTGCACGACGCGGTGCTCGCGCCGGCTCGTCGCGTCGGCCTCGTTGCGTGCGGCCAGAGTGGGCGCCACGGATGGGATGTGGTCGACTTCTGCCGTCACCGCGCCCGTGGGCATTTCGTCTTCCCCAGGCATCATGACGTCCGGTGATCCCGTAAATATGTCGCGGAGCGAAGTCATCATTCGGTCCCTTCGAAAGCCTGCAGAGTGCAGCGGGTGCGCGGGCCGCGGAACGGCTGGAACAGATGGGGTGAGAAGCTCACAGCGACTCCCTCACCTCGTTGGGCACGCGAACATGCCGAGGCAGGACGAGCCCAAGTGGCAGGGCAGCAGCAAATGCGGTGTCCTGCGACCCGTAAGAGGGACGCATGCGAAGTCGCGCCGCGGCGGAGAGCGAGTCGATCGCCGCCCGCGCTTCCGCTTCTCTGGAGGCGTCAGTGGTCGTGGCCGTCACGATGAGGCCGAAGTTGACCAGCCCGGCACCGGATGCCTCTTCCGCGGCGGTCGCCTGCGCCGCCCGAGTGGAGAGGGTCGACCTGGCCGTGGGCTTACGCGACGCGCTGGAGTTGAACTGCGCGGCGTTCAGGTCGGTTTCCACCAGCGCAGCGGCGCGCGCCGGGTCAATCGGCCGGTACAGGAGCGTGACGCGCTTGCGCGCGACGTCCCGGTGCGGAGCCAGCAGCCGACCGAGAATGCCTGACTGCACCACGCCGCGAGGCGGGCTTGTCATGACCCACGAGGTCGACACCGCACCGTCGTGACGGTAGCTGTCCCAACGTGCTTCCGCCGCGGCGGGGCCAACATCCGACCACGCGAGCTGAGGGGTCTCACCCGCAGCGTGCGCCTCGTCGATGAGGACGCCCGCTGCGGGGTCGTATGCCGTCCGGATGGTCTCGCACAACTCCTGCGCCGTCATCGGGCGCGCCGCTCCAGCACCGGCCGCCTGCAGCCCCGCCGTGAGCCCTGGCAGACGAGAGGCAAGATCGGTGCCCATCTCGTCTACCTCGCGGCGGCGGCCGGTGACGCGCGAGCTTCCATTGAAGGTGAGCGCGATGTACGCGCGGATCGTCGCCGAACCCACCGGGTAGGTGCGCATGACCTCGCCGAGCATCTCGGTGGCGAAAGCGGGCGCGTCCGGGTCCAGTGAACCGGAGATCTCGGAACGCAGGCGCGTACCGGTGTCGGGCGCCGTTTCAACGGTGACCGACGCGGCCTCTAAGCCCGGCTCGTCAGCCAGATTGGCCAGCCAGATTCCGTACTCGGCGACCTGATTGTTCACCGTCTCCTGGTCGACCAACGCTGCCCCGTCAGGCTCGGTGACGATCACGACCGTGTAGTGCCGGGTGGACGGGATATGCACGAGAACGAAGGGTCGACCCTCAGAGTCTTCGTGCTCGCTCAGCTGTGATGCCGCGGCGAGGCCCGGCAGCTGAAAGGTTCCCCACTTGGCGCGGCCAATCGGTCCGCTCCGGTAGACGTTCGCTCCCTTGCTCTTGGTGCGCATCCAGTTCACGCGGTTCACCGTTCTTCCGAGGGCGCTCTGCCCGTGCTTGTCCTTCACCGACACGGCGAGAAGGACCGCGCCGAAGGTTGCTGCGACGATGAGGGCCGGCCCTAGCCCGGAGAACATCGACGTGATGATCGACGCCATGATCCCGGCGAACATAACCCCCGTGGCCAGCTGGCCGAGACCACCGAGGCCGGCGGTCTGTGGCTTGCGCCAGTTGCCATAGGTGCGAGGCGCGTTCGCCGGCAGATTGCTCGATGAGGTGCTCATCATTCACTTCCCGTCGCGTCGTTCGCGGCTGACTTGACGGCAGCCGCTCCCTGCTTGGCTCCATCGGCCACCCTCGTAAGCACGGCACCAGCGGCCATGCCCACCGGTCCAGCAGCAGCGCCCGCTCCAGCGCCTGCCGCGGCCCCTCCCCCAGCGGCACTGGCGGCTCCGCCTGCTGCGCCACCCCCCGCGGGAGCAGCCCCGGCCCCAGCTGGGGCCGGGGTCGGCACGGGGCGTCGTGGCCCGCCGCCTCCCCCGGAGCCGGTCGCGTCGCTGTAGCCGCCGCCTCCTCCTCCCCCGCTCGAGGAACGGGAGCTCGACGCGCGCACGGCGCCTGTGGCGACATCGGCGGCGCCTGCGGCACCCATCGCACCCATCGCGAGAGCTGCGCCTCCGGCGCCTCCCGCAACGGCGGCGACCGCAGGTGCAACAAAGCGAATCAGGGCGGGTAGGGCAATCAGGGCAATCAGCATGAGGGCTAGGCCGGTGAGGATCTGCAACAGTCCGGTGCCGTCTGACTTGAACAGGTCGGTGCCGACCATGCGGAAAGCCGCGGCGTAGACGATGGCGGCCGCAGGCTTATAGAGAATGAACGCGATAGTCCAGCCCATCGCCCGCTTGAACCACATGCGGCCCATCTCGGTGTTGGTGAAGGACGCGGTCACAGGCAGGATGCCGCCGAGGACGACGAGCATGCCGCCGCGGATCACCATGAGGATGATCTGTACGTACGACATGAGTAGCGCGAGAAGTCCGAGCAAGAAGACGCCGATGAGGCCGATGGGGGAAGACGCGGTGAGGCTGATCATCGCGAAGATGTTTGTGCCGAAGCAGTTGCTCTCGGCGTTGGTCACGTCGCAGTCCGTCGACGTGCTCAGGATCCAGACGGAGAAGGCGTCTGCTGCCTGAGTGGCGAGCACGATCACTGTCAAGCCAGCGCCTGACACAGCGATCAGGGTGAGTAGCGAACCCGCCAGCTCGCGCAGCGGTTCTCCCCGCTGCTGCCATGCCATACGCGCACCCGCGACGATGATCGACAGGATCGCGAGGCCGCCCGTGTACCACCACAGTTGGTTCTGTAGGAACCCGACGACGCTGGAGGCGTTGTTGCCGCTCGTCACCGCGGGGAAGAACCCCGCGACAAGTGCGGAGGCGGAAGACAGCAGGATGACCGCCAGCAGGATGATACCGACGCGCCCCATGTGCGCCTCGCCGTCACCGAGGCGGCGGCGGGAGGCCATCATCACACCGGCCACGATGAGCGACATCACCGCGATACCCGCGGAAACCCAGGTGACGTAGCCGAGAATCGTCTCGAACGCCGCGGCGTTGGGCGGGGTGTCGCCTCCGCCCGCGCCGCCGCCGGCATCTGTGACGGTGACCGGGGAGGGAACGTTGACCCACAGCGTGCCGAGGGAGACGATCGCCTTGCCGTAGCCCTCCAGGATCTTGTTCACGAACTCCTGAAGGGCGTCATTCGCGCCCTGCGAGATGATCGTGGAAACTCCGTCACCGATGTTGCAGGCGACGTCCCACCACTCGCATCCCGGGTCTGCTGCTGTCGAGGTGATCATTCAATGCCCGCCCAAGGTATGTATCCGCCGAGGCTCTGAAGTGCGCTCGGCTGGAACGACGGCTCGCCGTCGTCGTTGAGAAGTACCTTCCAGTCGCCGTCCGACCACCGCAGCGCCTGCGGCACGCTCGCGAGGCTCCCGGTGTTGAGGCGGAAGGCGATGTCGATCGTGGCGTTCGTGCCGTCGTACGACAGAACTTTGAAGCCTGCGACCTGAGCGGAGAGACCGCTCGAGTTGCCGCCACTCCCCTGATTGGCAAGGGCAGCATCCTGTCCCGGTCCGGGGACGACGAGACGCTCGGTGATGAGCGGCCCGAGTCGGGAGTCGGTCCCCATCGCCCAGACGTTCACCGCGGCGAACAGGGCTCCCTCCGAGGTGCGAGCGAAGCAGCTGCGAAAGCCGTCATCGTCGACCTGCCCTGCCCCGACCGTGGGGTCCTGCGGGGCGGCCATCGTGCCGACGATCACCCACTCGGCGACTGGAGCGGACTCGATGGTGTCGGTCGTTTCCACCGCGTCCAGCCCGCAGACGCTCGCCTCGCCGTCCACGGCGGCAGGCTCAGAAGATGTGGGCTCGGGGGTGGCGGTCGGCGCTGCGCCTCCCCCACCCCCGAGCACTGAGGACACGAGCACGACCACCCCGATCACGATGAGGAGGCCCACGATGACCGCCCCAAAGATGAAACCCTTCCGGCTGGGCCGGGGGCTGTCCGAGTATCCGCTCATGTTCTACTTCCCTTCGTTGAGATGGGCTCCTATGTGCCCATCAAGAAACCGACGATCGTGAACGCCGCTGACACGATGATGACGCCGATCAGCAGCCGGCCCAGCCAACCGCCGATCTCACCGCCCTCGCCTCGCCGCGACGAGACGGTCATCGTCACGCCGAGAATGATGAGGCCGACGACTGCGATGCCTAGGCCGATCCACTTCGCCCACCCCATCACCGTGGTGAACGCTTCGAAGCCGGGCGGCATCGAGCCGGGCCCAGGGTCCGGGACTGCGGCCGGGAGTGCCGCGGCGGCGGTGATCATGTCGGTTGTGGCTGCGAGAAGAGACATCGCTTCCTCCTGTTCTTTCTGGGGATCACCGCGGCGGTCGCCGTGATGAGGGTCATGGTGCGAGGCGGGACGAGGGTCTGGCCTGCCAGCACGATAACACCAAATGCGGTGTTATGAATGCTAGCTTGGTTTTTACACACGCGACAGCGGTGTCATGCGGCATCATGGGCTGATGCCGCACTCGGACAACGGGTCGCACACTGCGATCACGGATGAGGTGCTGATGGCTACCCGGATTCTTGGCAGCCAAGTGGGACTCGAGCTCGTCCGCTACTTGGCCACAGTCCCCGCCGCGCGGGGTGGCGCCTACTGGCGCGAGATTGCGGAAGCGCTGCCCGCCGCTGCCCAAACAAGCATCCGGCGGCAACTCGCCGAACTCGAAGATGCAGGTGTCGTTCACGTCGAAGTGCCGCTCAACGCGGCGCGAGGGTCGCGGCGCGGCTCGTCGGTGAAGTACACGCTGGATCGTGCGCGGCTGGACGAGATCTTCGTCGCCACCCCCGAATGGCTCGGGGGTGGCGACGAGCCCGCGGTCCGAATCTGACGGCGCGCCCCCAGCTTCCCCAGCTTTCGCGCTCGTCAGGCGAAGAACGCCGACGTGTGCGAGGCTTGACGCCCGATCAGCCGATCGACTGGAACGGCCCCTCGCTTGCCTATTCCCGCACACGGGAACAAGTCTCTATCTAAAAACGCACAAACTCAATTCTCTGTGCGGACGAGCCACGAATCGATCGCAGCTGAGAAGCCCGCCGGGTCCACGTTCGCTTCCCAGCCGTGAGGCGCCGGCTTGGTTTCCACCAGCGTCACGTACTCCGGATGAGCGTCGGCGAACTCGCGGGAGAGCTCAAACGGAATCTCGTCGTCCCCCGCGGAGTGGACCACGAGCGTCGGGAGCCGGACTGAACCGGGCCGGGTCCAGTCCAACCTGTCGAAGTCGATTGGATGAGAAAGACCGACTAGGCGGCTCAGAACGCGCGAGGAGAGGAACCTGATCGCGGCCCCGCCCACAAAGCGAGGCAGGTGTGCCTTCTGGGCTCCGTGCTGCACGATCTTGCGCCAGTTGGTCGCGGGACAGATCAAGACCAGGCCGTCGACTGCCGCGGGCTCGCGGCGCGCGAGCTCGAGTGCGAGGCCTGCACCCATGGACCACGCCATTACGACGACGAGGGGCGCACCTTCTGCGCGCGCGTAACGCGTCGCATCGTGCAGGTCCGACCACTCGGACAGTCCGAGCGTTGAGGCCGGCTGCACGGGGCCATCCCCCGCGCCTCGATATGTGATGACGAGCGATGCGAAGCCGGCTCGATGAGCCGCTTCCACCGCTCGCATCGTGACGAGCCGAGATGTGCGAATTCCCTGCACGTGAATCGCCCAGGGGGCGGGGGATCGCTCAGAGGGGAACAACCAGGCCGGCGCGGTTCCTCCGTCAGCCAGAGGAACGTCGACTGTCGACCAAGGCACACCCAGATCTCCGGGGCTGCTTAGGGTGTGACCCGTCCACAATGCGTTGAACCGCCCGATCGGTAAGTGAGGCGAGGTCTTAACGACCGATCGGGTGACCGCGGCCGCGTCGCACGCAACGACATCTCCGACCACGACGTGCTCGGTGTAGTCCTTGCCGAACCACAGTCCGTAGTTCCCTGGCGCTTCCGTCTCGATCGTCCTCGGAAGGATCACGGTCTCGCCGACGACGGAGACCTCGACGGGCCGCCGGCGAGGTGCAGCACCCACCACGCGCCGGGCGAGCATGCGCAGAAAGTACAACCAAGCGGCACCGAGTGCGATTACAACCGCGACGATCACCACAACGAGAACGGCCGTCACGTTCTCACGACCTCGGGGCGTCCAGACATACGCACTACCGTAGGGGCGCTCATCTGCCGATCGAGCATCCGAGTCGCAGCCCGAAGAATCCAGCGCTCCCGCCAGTTGAGTTCCTCGCTGTTCGCGATGTCGGTCAGTCTTACGGCCAGCCTGTATGTGTCGTAGGCATCCGCACCATCCTCGTGAACCGTGCGCGGATCGAGTCCGCGCTCAGTGTTGGCGCGAAGCAGCAGCACCCGCAGCGCCACCAGGACCGACCAGCGGGTGCGCCGGACGAAGGCGAATGCGGCGAGGCCGATCGCCGCGAGGATGACGCCCCCGTAGAAGGGCAATACGAAGGCATGCCCAATCAGCTCGACCGCCGCGCGGGGTTGGACGTCGAGGACGCGCAGCGTCAGGTACGCGATTTCGAGGACGGATGCTGCGCCGATCGCCCAGGCGCCGACGCGGATCAGGACGTACGGACGAGGAGTTCTGCCACGGATGCCAGCCAGCAGACGCCACATGATGAAGACCACGCAGCCCATGTAGACCGACGCATACACCCAAAGGGTGACCTCGTCGGCGTACTGCTTGATGAAATCATTCGACGTCGGCCCACGACTGGGGATCATGAGGAACGGGATCGAGAAGGCGACCACCATCGCTGGGAGGACCCACCACGAGCGAGGATTGACCCTAGAGCCATCGACCGTGCGCGCGGCCTGCATGAGGAACCAGAATGCCGTCGTTGCGAAGACGTTCTGGAAGAGGTTCCCCAAATTGGTCCCGCCCAGCCACGCGTCGAGCACCGAAAGAGGGATCACAGCGCCGGTCATCGCGAACGCCGCGCAGCCGGAAAGGGTAGCGAGCCAAGCCAGACGACTGGAGGGCTGACGGATGACCGAGGGCATCCGCACGACCGTAATGATGACGAGAACGACGAAGGCCAGCAGCGAGAACAGCTGAACCCAGTTCATCCGAACACCGCCTCATCGCGGCGATGGCGAGGCCGAAGCACCACCCTCGAGAGCAGCTGTGAGAGCCTTTCCGCTTCGGCTTCCATGACGGCGCCGACATCCGAATAGTCCAGTTCTCGGTCGAAGTCAGGCGACGCTACTGCGCGTGCCAGAACCGTTTGGCCTGCTCGAACGTGAGCTTGGCCAGGATGCTGGATGGGCAGAGTTCCGCAGCCCGTGTGGCCGAACATGACATGGCTGAGCTCGTGGAGAACCGTGTGGAATTGATACCACCTCGGGTCTGACTTTCTCACCAGCACCGTGGCCGTCTCGGGAGTCTGCAGGACGAGACCCGTGACGGTCTCCCAATCGTTATCGCCCAGCGGCTCGACGTCGATTCGCTTACCCGTCAGCGTCGCGACGCGGGACACGATCTCGGAGAGATCCGCGTGATCTTCCAGCCCCATACGCTCCAAGATGGCGTCGGCGTTGCTGCGAAGCTCGTCACGGTTCTTCGACGGGCTGTACATGGTGGGGGGAACTCCGGGGGTCTAGCACTCTTCAGAAAAGGGTACGTCCCGGTCGAAAATCGGTCTGTCCCCCACAAGGGGGACAACCTCTCAGCGGTGAGGGATCGAGCGCAGCGACTGTGCGATAGCACGCAGCGCCGCGGGAGACACGTCGCCCACCGCGCGCGCCGAAATCGAGTCCGCGCCGGTCTCGCGCAAGGCGAGCCGAAAGTCGAACTGCGCCTCCGCAGCGTCAGCGGCGTCGACGTCCTCTAGGTCCACCAGATATGCGGCCGGCACGCCGGCGTACGCGGCCACACCATTCAGCAAGCGTGAGCGCACCGAAGCGTCGTGGCGACCGCTCAACAGAGTTGCCCACTCCCCTGCCTCCAGCGATACCCCACGGTCCGCCAAGTCTTGGGTGAGCTCCGCCTCGTCGAATGGTGATCCATCGGCGCGCGGGGCGTCCGCGACAATCTTCAGTCGACGAGCTAGCTCCCGAGGGTTGAGCGCCACTCGTGGCTCGATGTCTTCATCGCTCGATTCGAAGGAGGCAGCAACACGCGACAGCTCGTGCGGATGGATACCAAGCGCTGCAGCAAGCTTCTCAATGTCATTCGTATCGAACGGCGCATCGCCGCGCAGGCGTGCGTAGTAGTAGCTGGCGCTCATATCAGCGCGCTCAATCAGCTCCTGGTTCGTTACACCCTTGGCATCGCGCACCGAGGTGACCGCGCGTACCAACGCCATCGACCAGGCGCTTGCCTCCCCCAGAGCTCTCCTACCCACGAGGCCAGGTTAGCGAATGTGACGCAAGTTTCTGATGTGTACCGGAGCGCGGAGTGTCTAACGGCGCACACCGCTGTGTACGCTCTTTCGTAAATGCGCACACGAGACACTCCGCTGAGATCCCCGAACGCGATAGCGATATCGCTTAGTGTGACGCCATGACCACGCGAGTGCGACGCCGCCGAGGCACCCCCACAGAGGGGTCGTACTACCGGCTGCGCCCTGATGTGAAGCAAGCCATCGACGAATGGTCCGAGCAGTTCTCCGTGCCGACGTGGGCAATCATCGAAGCGATGGTGCACGCCACGAAGATCGGACCGAACGGCGTTCCCGAAGGCTGGGAGCTTCCGCGGCCCAACGAGCCGATCGCCATGTTTGACGTCACAGAGGAGGCGGCAACCAGACGCACCGCATAAAGCCAGTAGCCCCGTACTAGACGGGGCTACTCAAGCGTTTACCACCCAGTCCGGAAAGTTTGGCGACCAGACGGACTGGTTTGAAGAAGCCGGAGGAACCGGGAGGTTTCTCGTGGCTTCCGTTGGAAGTGAGACCAGGATAACTCCGTCGACCCCAAAAAGCTCCCCTTCGCTGCGCATCGGCGTGTCAACCGAGGCGGCGTGGGAGCTCACGCGCGCGTTCAGCCCGCGGAACACCGTCCGTGTTGCCGCCGTCGACGCCTATGGGGTCACGATCAATCTCTACACCGGGCGCCGGCGCATTGAGCATCGCTGCCCAGAGCGGCCCTGGGCCGTCTACCTGGCGGACGACGACGAGAACTACCGCCTACTCGGATTCGACTTGGACGCCAAGGGCGGCACCGACATGGAGGCCGCGGCCCAGGACGCGCAGCGCCTCGCAGGCCTGCTGACCGAACTCGGCATTGATCACATCGTCTGCGCGTCCGGGCCCAGTGGCGGGCGGCACGTGTGGGTGGCTACTGCAGACCCCGTGCCGGCGACCATCGTGCACACGATCGCCTACCTGGCGCGCGATCTCTGTCCTTCGCTCGACCTCTCGCCCCTGACCAACCCCGCGACCGGGTGCCTCCGTCCTCCAGGTGCTCCGCACCGCGACGGCGGAGCCTCCGATGTGCTTCAGGGAGAGATTCGACATCTCTACAACCCCACAACCACAGCCGCGCAGATCGACCGACTCGTCGCAGCGTTGACTCAACGCGTTGTGGCCGCCCCTGGGACGCGGAAAACCGCTCCCGGCGCGATTGCGTACGACAGTCACGGCCACCCCTTCATCCCCGGGGTGCAGCGGGCACTGCCCGCGTACAGCACGGCAGCGGTGAAGGAGCCCGCCGCACTCGGCGACGCCTCGAGCGTGCTCTGGCGCGTTTTGCTCGGCGCCGCGGCCGCGCACTGGCGGTTCGAGGACGTAGCCGCCCTCGCGGAACACGCTCCTGGCCTCGAGCACGTTCGCAGTCTGCGCGATCGCTCATCACGAACCAGCCGGCCGTCGCGAGGCCCGAGCTCACCCCGCCCGGTCCTGATCCGCCAGTGGACAAAAGCGGTTCACCACGTCGCGCAACGGGGCGGTCACACCGGCGATGATCCCACCTTCGATCGCAGGGCCGGTGACATCGCTGCGGCGGTCCGCAGCCTCCAGGAGCGTGCGCGCACGGCAGGTGGTCGCTGGCTGCATGGCGGAGGACCGTCCGACCGTCGCGTCCTCGACGTCCTGTGTCTGCTCGCCCTCCAAGCAGTCAGCACGTCGATAGAAGCCGACATCCGTCGGGTGGCACTCACCGCTGGCATCGGGCGGGAAACCGCCCGCACGGCTCTCTTGAGGCTGGCGGCGGAGGGCTGGATCTCACGCGCGCGAGACCCCGAAGGTCCTCACGGTGCCCACTGGAGCATCGACCCCAAAGGCGTTCTCCACAGGGATACCGAAGATGATCGGTCACAAGCGGACCCGCGCCCCGCTGGGGCCGCCCTCCGCTCAGCTCTCACGCGCGAACTTTCCACGCAACTGTCAGCTGCCAGGCACGATGTCTTCACGCGCTCCCCCGGCATCGGTCTTCTTGCTGGAAACGTCTTCTCCTTCCTCAGTGAGACTCCACTCCCCCTCGAGGACGTTGCGGTATCGATGGGCGTCTCCGCTACACAGCTGGTGCCGACGATCGAGCGACTGGAGGATCAGGGCCTCGTGGCCAGGGAGCCCGCCGGGTGGCGACGGCTTATGGATCGCCGCGATATTGCGGCTGTCGCGTGTGGCAGGTCGGGAGTGCTGCAGGCGCGTTCACAGCGTTACGCGCTCGAGCGCGAGCTCTGGGCGTGGTGGCAGGCTGAGCAGACCTGGATGGAAGCACCACGTCGGACGGACGACAGCCGACGGCCCCGTCCAGGACAAGTCGCGCTGCTTCCGGTCAATGAGACCAACGTTTTCGGAGCCCATCCCCGACGCACAGACGGCCGCGCTGATTTTCGACACGCCCGCGAGATACTGACATCGCATCCCGCTGGTGCCCGACCGCTTACGTCAGATCAGATCAAACGCCGGCGACCACGCGCTGCCTGACGTTGAGGCGATTGCGTCTGAAACGCCGCCCGGCGTTCCGCCGGCTACGAGGCAGGGCCGTGACCGGCCCTCGTCTCCAGTGAGAGTTTTCTTCCTCATCCGGCCTCCGATCATAGGTCGGCTCCATCGGCTCCGTTCCCTCCAGTCGCTATTTGCAGACTCCGCCCTCCGCTGCGCTCCGGGCTCCGCTTAGCAACCGCTCCCTCCAGGCACTACGCCGCCTCCGCCTCCCCATTGATCTACGCGCCGGACGAGGCAGAAAAACGGTTAGCCAGGGAGCAGTGGACGTGGAAACGATGACCGGAGACCTCACGTCGATGATCGACGCGTTGATGCATGAGGAGAACATCAAGGCGTTGCCGGAGTGGACGGGAATGCCTCTCGGGCGGCTCGTGACGGACTACCACCACCCCGACGAACTCGATGCGGCGTGGCGACGGTGGATCGATGTCAACGGGCACTTCGACAGCATCTGGAAGTCTCGGATGTGGCACCGCAGCTACACCGGACCGCGGGGCCAGCTCGGCGGTCACAGCATCGACCTGTTCGACATCGACCTACGCTGCAGAGCCGGCATCCATGACCGAGAGCGCCGGGAGTACAACCTCGGACTCGGCCGAATTTGCCAGTGCGTCGGAAGCATCACCTCGCAGATGATCTGCTCGCTCTGCGCGTGGCACTGCATCGGCGAAGAAGCAGAAGTGACCGAGGCATGGCACGACCACGCGTTCCCCGGCTGGCGCGACCTCCCTGTGCTCCCCGCTCAGCTTCGCGGCGGGATGGGAACAACCAAGATGACGCCGAAGCTCGAGGAATGGTTCGAGACGAACTATCCCCCGCATTTCCGAGTCCCCGGCGCGCCGATCCGAACCACCCGAGGCCAGTACGGCACTCGCCACGTCCCCAACTACAGCCCGTTCGGCGGATACGACCTGAGCGCTGGTGTCGACGACGCCGCACAGTGAATGGAGAAAACGATGACAACTTGGATTGCCCGGCACGCGGACGGCCGACGCTGCCTGCGCGCGACGTCGACATACGACTGCCCTCGGACGCATACGTACGTCGATGAGAGCCCCGCTGCCGTCGACGCGGCAGTGCGAGACGTCGCCCGCATGCTGCCGTTCAGCGTTGAGCTCGAGGCGGACATGGGTGGGACCTTCGCGCTGCAGATCAGTCTCGGCAGACGCGGCGCCGACGTGGACGACCCGACCGACAGGGCGGGCATCGAAGGCGAGACTGACGATGAGCCGCAATGGTGGTTCGACGTCGACGGAGGAGCTCGTACGTTCCTCTCGGGTATGGGGCTACTCGCCGAACCCGCGTCTGTCGCTCGCTGGTTTGGTTGAGCAGGCGCGGCGCGAGCACTCCCCCATCTCAGCGTGAGCCATCTACTTTCATTGCCTGTAATACGTGCATTACGTGGATTGCAGGCAATGAAAGTAACTCTGGTACCGTAATGCTGGTATTACCAACATTACGTGCGTTGCATGCAATGCCAGCAAGACACGCAATCTCGGTAACGCAAGTAATGCAAGCAACGCTGGTAAACCGGACTCAGGAGGTCCACATGGCCCAGATCAATCGCGACGCGCTCACGCGCGTCATCGCCGTCATCAATGGCAAGGGAGGAGTGCTCAAGACGACGCTCGTCTCCAACTGCGCCGGAATGCTCGCCGCAAGCGGCTTCCGTGTCCTGGTCGTCGACCTGGATCCGCAGGGCAACCTCGCTGAGGACTTCGGCTACACCGACGACCCGCGCAACGACGAAGGGCAGGCCCTGTCGAGTGCGCTTGTGTTCGGCGGGCAGCCGGCCGTCGTCGAGGCTATCCGCCCCAACCTGGATGTCCTCATGGGCGGCGAGCACCTGGACAGCGCCTCGGCAGGTCTGGCGGCCAAGCAAGGCAAAGATGCGGAGGGGAGCAAGCTAGCCCTCGCGCGCATTCTCGAACGTCTCGCTCCCGACTACGACGTCGTGCTCTTGGACTGCCCGCCAGGCGACGAGATGCTTCAGACGAACGCAGTCGCAGCTGCCCGGTGGGCACTCGTCCCGGTCAAGAGTGACAAGGCGAGCAGGAAGGGTCTCACCGCGGTCGCCCGCCGCCTTGACAGCGTTCTCGAACTGAACCCGAGTCTTGACCTTCTCGGCGTCGTTCTGGTCGACGTTGGCACCGGCTCGCGACGGGTGATCCGTGAAGCGAGGCAGCACGTCGGCGAACTGATCGGCACAGAAACGGCCATGCTCGAGGCGACCGTTCGGCACTCAGAGGCCACGGCGCAGGCGGCGCGCGACAGGGGAGTCCTCGTGGCCGAACTGGACGACTTTGTCCGCAACGGGCCGAAGTGGTACGAGATCCGCAGGGGAGAGGCGGACGCCGCCGACGCTGGTCCTCGGACCGCGGCTTCGGTGGCCGACGACCTGCAGGCCGTCACGCAGGAAATCGTGGCACGCTTCGTCGCTGCCGAGCAGAAGGTGATGCAGAGCGCATGACCGAGCCGAACGCGCGCAAGATCGAGGGGCTCACCCCCAAGCAGCCCGCCCCGCTCTCTCGGCTTATCGCCGCAGAACGGCCCCCAGTCGTATCTCCGCCTGCGGAGCCGCCCCGCGAGGGTGAGTCACGACCCGCAGAGCCCGCAACGGCAGGTTCCTCCAAGCGGCCAGCTCGCGCGCGGACGACGCGTCGCGCGGCAAGCGGGGAGAAGAGGTCGGTGACCTTCTACGCTGCCGAATCGATCCAGGGGCGAGCTCGAGCGGCATATCTCCACACCCGCCACCTCGAGGGCGACACCAGCTTTTCCGACATGCTGGCCAAAGCCCTCGAAGCCGACGTCGCCCGGCGTGAGCGCCAGTACAACGACGGGAAGCCGTTCCCCAGCGCTGGCGGGGCGTTGCCCGCAGGGCGACCGCTCGAGACCTAACCACTCGCGTCGCATTCTGTTTATTTGCGCACATAAGGCGCTAATCTCGTCTTATGTGCGCAAAGCAACGACGACAGCTAGCGATCGTCTCCTTCGCCGCGATCCTGGCCCTAACAGGATGCGGGAGCACTGCGGATGAAGCCCCGACGAATCCTGCTGCATCTGCTGCCCCGACAGAGTCGAGCCCGAGCCAAGACGGCCAGCATCTCCACGACGAGGAAGACGATCACCCGTCCGAGCCCGTTCCGGAAGCGGCCGAGGAAAGCCAGTCTGAGGCTCTAACCGCCGCCGTCAACGCTGTCACCACTTTTGCGCGTCCCTCGCTCGACGAGACGCAGTGGTGGAACGATCTGCTGCCCCTGCTCAGCCAGAAGGGTGCCGTGGCCTACGAGGGCACGCTGCCCTCGAACATCCCCGTGACGGCGGTCACAGGCCCTGCAAGCATCCTCGAAGCCTCCACCGAATACGCCACCCTCGTCGAGGTTCCCACCGACGCTGGCCCCTACATCGTCACGCTGGTGCGGGGTAGCGCTGACGAACCTTGGTTGGCTGAGCGAATCCGACCGGCGGGCCAGTGATGACCAACGTGGACAAGAAGGGCGGCATCGGCGTCGCCCTTGCGATCATCGCGCCCGTGATCGTTGCGGGCATCTTCATCGGAATCGTCCTCTTCGTTTTGTCACCCGCGGCCGCGTGCGGTGCGGGAACAGGCACGCGGGTCAACCTCGAGAAGATGCCCACCGAGCCTGTCGCCGGCTACAACAGTGAGCAGCTGCTCAACGCCGCGTACATCATGAACGCCGCGATTGATTTGGGCCTCGATCGTGACGCGCAAGTACTCGGGGTCATGACGGCGATGGGGGAGTCGAGTCTGATCAACATCGACTACGGCGATTGGGAGACGAACGGGGTGCGGAACCCGGACGGGACACCCACCACGTCAATCGGTCTCTTCCAGCAGCAGGACAGCTGGGGCACGCCCCAGGACCGCATGGACCCCACCAAATCGGCGACGCTGTTCTACCAGCGGCTCGTTCTGGTCGAGGGCTGGCAGAGTCTCGAGCCGACGCTCGCCATCCACAAGGTGCAGCGCAATGCCGACCCGTACCACTACGAGAAGTACGGCACCGGGGCCGAGCAGATCGTCACGGCCCTTTCCGGGGCGGTCGGAACATGCGCCACCGGCGATCTCGTCTACCCGCTCGCCGAGGGATACAACATGACCTCGGACTACGGACCCCGCGAGATCACCGTTGCCGGCGCTTCTGGCTGGCATGCCGCCAGCGACCTCCAGCACTGGCCGAACAACTGCGGAGACCCGATCTATGCGATCCAGGAAGGCCGCGTCACCTTTGTCGGCGCGTTCCAGGTCACCCTGAAGCATCCGGACGGATACGACATCAGCTACCTCCACATGTGGCCCAAAGACGTCATGGTGAAGGTCGGCGACGATATCACCGCAGGACAGCAGATCGGCCTCACCGGCAACTCCGGACCGTCCGGAGGATGTCACCTTGACCTGCGGATCAACGTCGCCGGAAACACCAACCCTCAGCTCGACACATTGGTGCTCTCGCAGGACGAGGGTGCCCCCTCGCTGTATTGGAACTTCGTCAACCCCGAGGCCTTCTACGCCCTGTACGGCATGGAGCTGTGCGGCGGAGCGGGCGAATGCCGCCGCCCCGCGATCGACGGCACCGAACTCCCCATCCGGTGAAGACATGGGGACAAGTGCAGCGCGGCTGAGCCGCACCGGTGGAGCCGCTACCGCGGCGCAGCACAAGCTTCATTTCTTTGACCTTTCCGGCTGTCGAGAATACGTCGGCTCCCGCGACTCCGTTCTCACAATCTCGGACGCGCCCTACGGGCTTATTTCGCCCGAGATTCTGAGCACTCCGCGCTTCGCACTCCGTCTTATCTCTGTCTGCCGGAAGGCAAAGAAAAACGGTTGATCAGGAAGGGGAAGTGGCTGTGAGCGAGCAAGCAGTTGTCGTCTACACGACCGGGCCGGCATGCATTCGATGCACCATGACCAAGCGCGTACTCGAGCAGAAGGGCGTCCCGTTCACCGAGGTGGATATCCGCGAGAACAGCGCAGCGCGTGACTACGTGGTCGAGGACCTCGGCTACACCGAAGCGCCCGTCGTGGTCGTCTCCGACGAAGACCACTGGAGCGGCTTCCGCCCCGACCAGATCGACCGACTCATCACCAACCGCTAAGAGAAGAAGAGGTACTGAAATGTCCGTTCGATTCATCATCGGGAACCTGGCAGCAGACCCCGAAATCCAGCAGGCGGGGCGCGTGGCCATCACGAAGTTCACCGTGCTGGAGAACACCGCCGAGTACCGAGGCGACCAGCGCGTGGAGGGACTGAAGCCGCTGAACCACAACGTGGAGGCCAAGTTCGAGCTCGGCGCCGGCGCCGCCAGCTCGCTGCACAAGGGGGATGCGGTGATCGTGGTTGGACACGAGCGAGACGCGTCGTTCGAAGGCACCGATGGGGGAGTGGTCTACCGGCGAGTGATCGACGCCACCCACGTCGGCCCCGACCTCGGACACGCGACGGCCGTCATCACCCGCAACCCCCGGGAGAACAACGACTGACCCACGAATACGAAGGGCGGGACCGCAGAGGTTCCGCCCTTCATCGCGTCGCCAGAAGCTAGTGAGAACGGGGACGTGCGCGCGCCCGCGCGGCACGCATCCGCAGTTGCTCGAGGACGCCCATGACGATGCACGCCGCCGCCGCTAGGACCATGATGATCCAGCCGACGATCTGCGCCCAGGAGCCGGCCAGCGCTGGTCCGGTGAGTCCAGCAGAAAGAGCGCCGAAGAAGAGCGCCAATCCGAACCACACCATGCCATTGGAAACAGCAGCAGTCCGCGCGAGCTGACCGGTCTTCCACATAGGCCCAAGATCCCACTGCAGGGACGGCGCTGTCTAGCAAGTCAGATGCGATAGGACCGCCCGCCGGAGGCGGGGGCAGCCGGCCTGCGGCCAACTGGCGGCGCCGCTCCGCGGCCGTGACTCACACCCCAAGGGTCGAGCCGAACACTGCGAGCCTAAGCCAGCTCCGTCGGCTCCGTTCCCTCCAGTCGCTATTTGCAGACTCCGCCCTCCGCTGCGCTCCGGGCTCCGCTTAGCAACCGCTCCCTCCAGGCACTACGGCGCCTGCGCCGGCACGGCCACTTCGTGCTCCGGCCCGACGCCGGGGAAACGGAAGGGGAGAACATGACCACTTACAGCTTCACGACGGTTCGAACAGTCGTCAGCACGCGCGAGGGCTCCGAGAGCACCAACAGCGAACGCCTCGGCTACCGTCACGCAGACCTCCAAGCCGCGGGGGATCGGGGGTTCGAGCTCCTGAACACCGTGACCATCCAGACCGGCGAGTTCATCACCATCGCAGACACCCTGCAGAAGACGAACGAGGAGGACTGACCGCCGTGAGTGAGGCCGACAACGACACCCACTCGAGCCGCACTGTCGGCACCCTTCCGCTCGATGTGCTGTGGGAGGCGGCGCAGCGCGTCATGGAAGCCACCGGGATCGTAGAGCGAGCAACCGACGAGACCGCTCGACGCGAATGGGCCGCGGTCGCCAGAGAACTCATTCGGCTCGGCTTGCCCACCTACGACCGTCACGGCCCGTCTACCCCCGGCCGAGCCTGGTGGACAGCGCAGAACGACACCGGCCGAATCATCGGGCGCTGGGCTGAATCGTACGAAGAAGCCGTCATTGAACTGGGCGCCGGCTTCCGGTCGCGGATCGTCTGGTGCGTCGCCGACACGGGGCTGGACATCCGCAACCGCTACCCCCGCGGCAAGCAGGGCGAGCCCTGCATCCACCCCGTTACCGCCGAGCCCATCCCCGGCCCGGACTTCGCACCGATCACCCCGCTGTTCTAAGAGGAACGTCGATGATGAGCACACCCCAGCGCCCCGTCTATGAGCAGCCGACGCTCCTCGGGCTCGAGCTCGAGGCGACGATCGCCATGCGCGCCGGACAGCAGAAGGTGTGGCAATGCGCACAGTGCGGCCTAGTCGCCGTGCAGTCGAGTCTCGCCGCAGGAAAGATGGGCGCCTGCCCCGCCTGCGGTCATACGACATGGTGGGCGCAAAAGCTTCCCGTGGCCGGCCTCCGTTCTCCAGACCCAACTCACTGACTTAGCGCAAAATGAGACCCCCTCCACCACTGGCGGAGGGGGTCTCATTTTGCGCTCATCAGGGATCCCACCAAAGCACAGGCGGTGTCGCTATCATGCGTCTATGCGTAATTACGCACGCAGACATTTCAGGGCGCGCCGACTAGCCTCATTTACGCAGGCTTGGACGGAGGCGGTGGCATGGCTCGACGGGGACGGCCCAAGATTGAGGGGCAGCTCGAGTTCGACCTTTGGGGTCTACCCGAGGACGAGGCCGACCAGCGCGTCAGCGACGCACGGGACGCGCCCGCTTCGCCTGTCGAACAGGCGCTGGTCAGTGGCCAGCTCAGCTTCGACCTATTTACGACGGACCCTGACGGAGAGCCTGACGATGAACAAGTACGGTCTGATCGCTCAGGAGCACTGGAAGACTCACGCCCCGAGCCGGTACGCGACCCTGGAGAACCCGACCGACTATTTCACGACGCTGGGGGAGACCGCGGCGACTCAGGTGGATCAGATCGCCGCGACATTGGAGCGCCAGTTGCCGGCGGATCTCCCATATCTCGAGCGGGTGGGTCAGATGAACGTGATCCGGCTACAGGCGGAGGAGACAGTCCTGACGGACCTGGTGTACGCCGTCCCGAGCGAAACGTCCGACCTGGCGGCGGAGCTCGAGCAGATGATCGGCGACCTGCCGACGCCGACGGCGATCCTGGCAGCGATCGACCAGATCAACGAGGACGCGGACAACGAGGCGGAGCGGGAAGGCTCTTCGACTTCGACTTTGAGCGCGGAACAGGAGCAGAAGATCGCACAGCTGACAGCGCTGCTCCCTCTAGTGAGCCTGACGGAGACGCCCGACGAGATGAGCGAGCCGGCGCTGCGCGACCGAATTCTCGCTCTTCGGCCGTACTGGAACCCGGAGACGCGGAGCCTGGCGACGCCATAGCCTTTCGCCCCCACACGCAAGACGACCTCGCACCGTCCGGAGCCCGCGCGCGGTTCGACGCGAACATCGCTGCAATCACGCTCTCCCGCAACCTAGAAGCGGAGCAGCGGTCCGCCACGGCGGACGAGCAGCGCGTACTCGCGCGTTGGAGTTCATGGGGGGCCATCCCGCAGGTCTTTGACGACGCAAACGACCAGTGGGCATCCGAGCGCAGTCAGCTGCGCGAACTCCTGGACGACGACGCGTACAGCGCCGCCCGCCGCACCACCATCAACGCCCACTACACAGACGCCGGCTACGTGTCGGCGATGTGGGACACCATGACCGACCTCGGCTTCGATGGCGGCCAGGTCCTCGAGCCCGGGGCAGGATCAGGAACCTTCATCGGCATGGCGCCAGTCGGGGCGCGCGTGACGGGGATTGAACTTGACCCGACCACCGCGGCGATCGCGCGCGGCCTCTACCCGGACGCCGCCATCATCACCGAAAGCTTCGCCGACACCCGGCTGCCTCGCGGGCACTTCGATGCGAGTATCGGCAACGTCCCCTTCGCTGAAACCCGCCTGTACGATCCACAGTTCAACGCCGGCAACCACTCCATGCACAACCACTTCATCGTGAAATCCCTCGCGATGACCAGGCCCGGTGGAGTGGCGATGTTCCTCACGAGCTCGTTCACGATGGACGCCACATCGCCCGCTGCGCGGCGAGAAATGAACGGCATGGCGGATCTTGTCGGCGCCGTCCGGCTGCCCAGCGGCGCGCATCGACGCGCGGCCGGCACCGAGGCGCTGACAGACCTGCTGATCTTCCGACGCCGCGACGAAGGCGAACCGCCGCGCGATACAGCGTGGGAGACCGTCAGCGCGCAACGCGTCGACGGACAGGTCATCAAGGTCAACACCTACTTCGACATGCACCCTCAGCACGTGCTCGGTGAGATGCACGTGGGCACGGGCATGTACGGCAACGAAACTCTCTCCGTCCGGTCGGCCGACCTCAGCCAGACCGAGACGCAGCTGCGGTCTGCACTTCAGGGCATCGTGGAACGCGCCCGCGATCGAGGCGACACCTATCGCGTGGCGACAGCCGTGGAACGGGAGCGCCAGGTGACCGCGGCCGCGACCCAGACAAGCCTGTGGGATGGCACGATCGTCGCCGGGGAGCGGGACACCTTCCAGGTCGCTCGAGGCGGCATGCTGCACGACCTCCCCGTGCCCAAGTCGCAGGCGGCCGAGCTCCGATCGCTCATCGGGCTCCGCGACGGCGCCAGGGCCCTCCTGAACGCTGAAGACGCCACACGTGAGGACACCCCCGAACTGACCCTGCAGCGTGAGCGGCTGCGCGACGCCTACCAGCGATACGTCGACCGGTACGGCGCGATCAACCGCTTCACTCTGCGAGGCACGGGCCGCTTCGAGAACGTCATCGACTCCGAGTCGGGCGACGTCGTGAGGGACCCTCAGACCGGGAAGCCGCTCGCAGGCGAAGAAATCACCGCCCGCATCACTCCGAGAACGCTCGTCACTTTCCGCCAAGACCCACAGAGCGCCCTTGTGCGCGCCTTGGAGCGCTTCGACGAAGAGTCCCAGGGCAGCACCCCTGCCGCCCTGCTGACGCAGCGAGTCGTCCAGCCACGGCCTTCCAAGCAGGGAGCGGAAACTCCGGCCGAGGCGATCGCACTCTCTCTCGACGCCACAGGCGGCGTCGACATCGACGTCGTTGCCCACCTCCTCGGCGTCGACGTCGACGAGGCCCGCGTGATGCTCGGCGACCTGGTGTACGAAGAGCCAGGAACACATGACCTGATTCACGCGCCCGAGTACCTGTCCGGCGACGTGCGCACCAAGCTCGAGGAAGCCGAAGCCGCCGCCGAAGCTGACGACCGCTTCGCCGTGAACGTCGCAGCACTCACCGCCGTCGTCCCGGACCCGATCGGCATCGATCAGATCGAAGCGCGCCTGGGGTCGGTGTGGATCTCACCCGACATCCACCGCGCCTTCCTGCGCGATGTGCTCAACGACAGCACCGTGCAGGTCGAGAACCCCCTCCCCGGCGTCTGGGAGGTCAAAGGACAGCGCTGGGGATTGCGAGCCACGAACGAGTGGGGCACAGAGCGCCGGCCCGCCACCGACATCGCCCAAGCCGTCATGGAGCAGCGTCGCATCGAGGTCACTGACGAGGTCGAGGGCCCGGACGGAAAAGTCCGCCGCGTGCTCAACCCAGTGGAGACCACCGCCGCACAGGAGAAGGCTGACGCCCTCCAGGATCGGTTCAGCCAATGGGTGTGGGAAGACCCAGCCCGCGCCGCCCAACTCGGTGAGGTCTACAACCGGCAGTTCAACGCGATCCGCCTACGCGACTACTCCCAGGCGGGGGACTATCTCACCCTCCCCGGCCTCGCCAAGACGCTGGAGCTCCGCGAGCACCAGCGATCCGCCGTGGCGCGGATGATCGCCGAACCAGCAGTCGGACTGTTCCACCAAGTCGGCGCCGGCAAGACGCTGGAGATGATCGTCGGCGCATCCGAGATGCGCCGGATGGGGCTCATCACCAAGCCGGCGATCGTGGTCCCGAACCACATGCTCGAGCAGTTCAGCCGCGAGTGGCTGCAGGCCTACCCGCAGGCACGCATCCTCGCCGCCTCCACCGATGACCTCACCGGAGACAAGCGGCGGCTCTTCGTCGCTCGCGCCGCAGCCAATGACTGGGACGGCATCATCCTCACCCAGTCCGCATTCAAGAAGATCGGGCTCTCCAGCGAGTTCGAGCAGACGTACATGGAACGCGAGGTCGGACGCCTGCGCGCCGCCTTGGACAAGGTGAAGGCAGAAGGCGGTCTCACCGTCAAGCGCATCGAGAAGAAGGTGCAGGCCGCAGAGGAACGCTACAAGAAGGCCCTCGCCATCCCTCGCGACCCGGGCGTCAGCTTCGAAGACACCGGGATCGATTACCTGGTCGTGGACGAGGCCCACATGTACAAGAACCTCGCGACCATCTCGAACATCCAGGACGCCGCGATCGAGGGCAGCCAGCAAGCTTCCGACCTCCACATGAAGCTCGAGTACCTCCGCGACCGCCACGGTGATCGTGTCGGCACGATGGCAACGGCAACACCGCTGGCCAACAGCATCACCGAGGCATACGTGATGCAGCGATACCTGCGCCCCGACCTGCTCGAAAAGGCCGGGATCAACAGCTTCGACGGATGGGCGGCAACATTCGGCTCCCAGGTCACCGAAATGGAGATGGGGCCCGCGGGCGGTTTTCGTCAGAAGACCCGGTTCGCACGCTTCCAGAACGTGCCGGAGATGCTGCGCATGTGGCATGTCGCCGCCGACGTGAAGACGGCCGAGGACCTGAAGCTTCCCGTACCGGACATCGCTCCGCGACCCAGTGACGGCAAACGCGACATCGAGACCATCGTGCTGCAGCCGACCCCGGAGCTCGAGGACTACATCGCCAGCATTGCCGACCGCGCGGAGAAGGTCGCCGCGCGGCAGGTCCCGTCCACCGAAGACAACATGCTGAAGATCTCGACGGACGGACGGAAGGCTGCCCTCGATCTACGTCTGATCGATGAACGAGCCCTGCAGACCGGGCCCGTGAAGCTCGACGCAGTGGCGTCTCGCATCCTTCACCACTGGGAAGAATCTCGCGATCGTGAGTACCGCGATCAGACCGGGGGAGTGAGCCCCGTTCGCGGTGCATTGCAGCTGGTCTTCAGTGACCAGGGCACCCCGAACGATCGACGCTGGGATGCCTACAACGAGCTTCGAATGAAGCTCGTCCAGGGCGGTATGCCCGCCGACGCCATCCGGTTCATTCACGAGGCGAAGGACGACACCGCCAAGGGCCGGCTGTTCGAGGCCGCGCGCTCCGGTCACGTCGCCGTCCTCATCGGCTCCACTGCGAAGATGGGCGTGGGCACCAACGTGCAGAACCGCCTCATCGCGATGCACCATGTCGACTGCCCGTGGCGGCCGGCGGACCTCGAGCAGCGTGACGGACGCGGCATCCGCCAGGGCAATCAGAACCCCGAGGTGTCGATCTACCGGTACGTCGTCGAGCGCAGCTTCGATGCCTATTCCTGGCAGACGGTCGGCCGCAAAGCCACGTTCATCGCTCAAGTGATGCGCGGAAAGCTCGATAGTCGCGAGATCGAAGACATCGGAGACACCGCCATGTCCGCAGCCGAGGCGAAAGCCCTCGCCAGCGGCAACCCGCTCGTCCTGGAGAAGGCGAACGCTGACGCCGACTACCAGAAGCTCCGCCGCCAGGAGACGGCGTTCCACCGGGCACAGAGCGCCGTCCAGCACACCCGCAACGGAGCGCTCCGCGCGATCGACGCGGGCGAAGCGCAGCTCGAGCAGCTCCGCGCAGCGGTGACCCGGACCACTGACATCGCGGGCGATGCGTTCACCATGCGCGTCGGTTCCACCGACTACGGAACACGGGCAGACGCAGCGGCGGCTCTCGCCACCTGGACGCGCCAACACGAGGCCGACCTTTTCCGGGCGGCGGGAGAACCACTGCGGGTTGGCGCGATCGCCGGCCACACGCTCACCGTGTCCTACGAACGCGTCGTCGGCACGACCTCTCGGGTCGAGATCATGGCCCGCATGGCGCTCGAAGACGTCCCCCTCTCGGGAAACAGGATGCCGGTCGATGAACTCCGCGACGCCGGCATCGGCACCGTGCGCGCCATCGAGAACAAGACCCTCGCGATCGAGAAGCACATCGGTTCCGTTCAGCAAGACATCACACGAGCGCGGGCGGTCGTCGTCGACGCCGAGGCGTCACTTGCCAAACCCTTCGCACACGGCGAAGCACTCCGCGCCGCCGCCGCTCGCATTGCGGCCGTCAACGACGCCCTTGCCGCATCGAATGAGAAAAGCGATCAGGCATCGCCGGCGCCCGTCGACGCCGCATCCGCCCGCGCACGCGCGTCCGTTAGCGCATCGTTCCCTCCCAC
Organism: Microbacterium sp.; assembly: GCA_031555515.1. Classification (GTDB taxonomy): domain Bacteria; phylum Actinomycetota; class Actinomycetes; order Actinomycetales; family Microbacteriaceae; genus Microbacterium. The sequence continues at coordinate 40,372 of JAVBUG010000112.1, forward strand.
GCTCGGCGGCGCTGCCCGGAGCGGTCAGGCGTCGACGCAGACCATTCCAGCTACACCCACGCGGACCACCGAGCACGGCCGCGGGTAGTCAAAAAAACTGCTCCAGTTCTTCCCCCTCCCCCCGATAGACAGCGTCCATTTGCGGATGCCGACCCCCGTCAAGGGTGGGCGGAACGCCCATCGCGGAGCGACGCGCAGCGCCCTTTACGGGGGTCGGCATCCGCAGTACAACCACCAGATCGGGGGGAGGGGGAAGGGTCAGCGTTCGCGGTTCTGATCTACAGAGCGCGGTGATGTGGATGCTCGCGTCGGCGGGACCGACGACGGCCGCTGACCGGTCAATGCCGCAGCAGGCGGCAGTCCGTACGACGCGAGCGTGCGGTTGAGAACCCGCGTGAGGCGCGCGGTCTCTGCTGCACTGAGCGCCTCGGCGGCTCGTGCCGCCATCTCCTTCCTCACGTCCAGCGGGGGCGCGCCACGCGCGACGCGAGCACGCGAGTCGAGTGTCACTTCGTCGCGCAGGGCGGCCCCATGTTCGCGCAAGTACGCCATCAGCATGTTCCGCCGTTCGTCGGGTGACTTGCCCTCGCGCCCGAGCACGGACTGACGTATCCACTCCGCGAGCAACGGTGCGGGTGTCGGTCCGAGGTCCGATTTGATGCGAGCGCGAGCCGCTACGGGAGGCCTTAACGGCTGCCCCTCGCCGCGCAATGCGTCCTTCTCAGTAGCGTTTCGATGGCGGGAGAAGAAGAGCTCTGCCGCCGCGTCGTGGGCGCGGCGGTCCGCTGCGTAGACGCGTGTGATCTTGCGCGGCGGGAGCCCCAGTGCTTTCAGGCGGGAACGGAGCCGGCTTGCCTCACGGCCTCGTTCCCGCTCTCGTTCGATGTTGGCGTGGTACCAGTTGCGAAACGCGTCAGGGTTCGCTTCACGACGCGTTGTCGCGTTCCGGCGGTCCTTCTCGCGCGCAGCCTCGGCGTGCGCGTCCCGCCACTTCTGGGACGCGCGGCGGCTCTGTTCCGCGGCGCGTTCGGGGTGCCGTTCGCGGTATCTGCGCTGGTACTCGGCGACCTTGTCCGGGTGGTCGCGGCGGAATCTCCGTGCGCGATCACGGTGTGGTTGAGGGTTCTCGGCGTACTTCGTTCTCGCCCTGGCGTTCTTCAGTAGGCGTCGCTTCTTGCGCCAGTACGTCGCGCGGGAATGCGCACGGTGCTTCTCGGGATTGGCTTCGCGCCATTGTCGGCGGTACTCGGGGTTTCGGTCCCACCAGCGTTTCCGTGAGAGTGCGTCGCGCGCGGCCCGCTCACCCGGAGAAAGCTCGGCCGCGCGCGCACGCGCGATGCGTCTTTCTCCGTTCGGGCCGAAGTCCCGTGCGGGCTTGTCGGTCATCGGCGCCGATGCCTAATCGGCGAGTGTTGGGAAGAGCTCGACGACCGCGTCGAACAGATCGCGACGGTGACGGGTGGGATCGATGATCGTGCGCGCCGCGAGGTCGCGAAGCGCTGCGAGGACATCCTCGGGAATGTCCAACGAGTGCCCGAGCGCCCAGTCGAGATCCTTGGCCAACGTGTACTCAGGGTCGTCGACGTGAACCTCGGGGTAGTAGAACAGCGCGGCAGTCGCGACCTTCTGCAGCACTTCGCGAACATCATCTTCAGTGGCCATGCGAGTCCCAATCTGTTTGGTGATCTGTCGAGAAGGTAGCTCCTCCACAGGGTGCGCTCCGCTCGTCGCAATGAGCCTCGCGATAGTGACGTCGCACCCTGTGGGGGAGCGGTGGCTTGGGGTCCCGCTGTCCACCTGTGGGCGGGTGAGCCCGAAGGAAGTAGCTCAGCCGTCCACAGGTGGGCAGGGGGTTACGCGTGCGGGTGCGTCGCACAGGTGGAAACGCGTCGCGCTACTCGCCGTCGACGGCGGGAGCATCTCCACTCCGGCGCTTGCGGGTCGTGCGGGGGCGCGATTGTCCCGGCGCCGTGAGGCCCAGCTGGCGTAGCTCTTTGTCGGTCCAGCCGGTAGTGATGGCGGCCGCCCAGGCGTTTTCGAAGGCCGACTTTGCGTCGAGGGCGAGGCGCTCCGCGTCTTCAGCTTGGACCGACCGCTCGACCACGGCTCGTACGGCGTCGACCTTCGTGTCGACGGTTTTTTCCAGCGCCGCGCGCGCGGCGGATGCGAGTTCCTCGGGGTTCAATGTCTGTGCGCTCATGCGCATACTTTACTCAACTGCTGCGCCGTTAGGTAGCCCGCTGCGCGGGAGCAAGCTATAGAGTTATCCGGGATAACTCACTTCTCGGGCTGGCGCTGCGCTAGCCCGACATGCACACTGGACGTGTGGTCCCCGTTTCGGGGTCGCTGCGCTGGGCCAAGAATGAAGGAGGCGGAGCCGATGTCGAACAGTGACGAGCGCCGTCTCTTCGGTCGCCGCCGACGCGCCAATGCCCCCGCGGACGACCGCCGCGTGAAGCGGTACGAGGTCACCGCCACGGCGAAGGAGCAGGCGTGGTTGGAGGCGCGCGCTGCGGTGCTCCAGGTCACCGTGCCGAGACTTCTCGTCGAGTCAGCGATGAACCCGAACGTGCGCACCGACACGGAATGGAAGACGGTCGCGGCTGACATCTTCGAGATTCGCCGGCTGATGGGAACCGTGGCGAACAACGTCAATCAGCTCGCGCGGTATGCGAACGAGCAGGGCGCATTCCCGGCCGAAGCGGAAGCCGTTGTCGCGGAGTACCGGAGCCTTGTGCGCCGGCTGGACAACTCGGTGCGGGCGCTGGCGGGACTGTGAGGACGAACGTGACGCGCGGCTCGCGCATAGAAGGCGTCATGTACTACCTGGCGTCCGAGGGTCGTGCGAACGAGCACACCGAACAGCACCTTGTTGCGGGCGACCCCGCCATCGTTGCGATGTACGGGTACGACGTTCTTGACCAGGCAACTGCACGACAGATCGCGCATGACCTCGATCTGCCGCGACAGGTCTTTGGCACGGAAGTGACGCGACTCGCGACGGCGACGGACCCCACGACCGGCGAGCTAATCAAGGAGCGCGTGGCGGCTGATGTGTGGCACTGCTCGCTATCGCTGCGCGCTGATGAAGGACAGCTCACCGACGAGAAGTGGAACGCGATCGCGACGGAGTTTGTGCGGCGGATGGGATTCGCCGGGGACGATATCGGCAAGGCGAACTGTCGGTGGGTGGCGGTTCGCCACGGTCTGTCCAAGAACGGCAACGATCACGTGCACGTCGTCGTCTCCCTCGTCCGCGAAGACGGTACGAAGGCATCCGTACACCGCGACTTTGAGCGCACCCAGACAGTGAGCGCAGAGCTCGAGCGTGAGTTCGGTCTGCAGGTCTTCGACCAGCCGGAGCGCGCGTACCCCGAGCGGGGCGTGCGTCCCGGCGCCGCATTTGCGGCCGAGCGACGGGGCGCCGCCGAGCCCGACATGCTGCGTCTCGAGCGGAGCGTCCGTGCAGCGGCGTCGGCAGCGATCGACGAGGGCGAGTTCGTTCGGAGATTGCGTCGGCAGGGTCTGCTTATCCGGCCGCGCTTCGCGACTGGGCGCAGCGACGTCGTGATGGGTTACTCGGTCGCCCTGCGCCCCGCAGGAGACGAGCGGGCGGTGTGGCACGGCGGCGGACGACTCGCCCGCGACCTGACGCTGCCGGCGCTGCGCAAAGGCTGGCCCGACTCGCCGCAGACCGCGCAGTCGGCAGTTGACGAGTGGGCAGCAACGAGCAAGAACCCGTGGCGCTACCGTCCCGTCGCACCAGGCGCCGAGGAACGTGAGCCGGCGCCGGACATGTGGGAGAAGTATGGCCGAGAAGTTGCCGCTCTGCGGGACCAGCTGCGCGCCGTTCCGATCGACGATCGCGCAACGTGGGCGCATGTCGCACGGGAGACCGCGGGTGCGTTCGCGGCATGGTCGCAGCGCACCGAGGCGACGCCGGGACCGCTAGCCGAGGCATCACGCAACCTCGCCCGCTCGGCGCAGCTCCGAGCATACGAATCCACAAAGAGACCGCCCCAGCTCCGCTCGCTCGCGGGCGCCGCGATGCTCGCGGCACACGTCGCCTCGAACCGGAACGCGACAGCCGCGCAGGTCGTCCTGATGCGGGAACTCACCAGGCTGGCTAGAGCCGTTCACGACATGCACGCGGCGGCAGGGGACGCCCGCCGAGCCCGTGAGATCCGCACGCTGATGACTGATCGTCTGCGCACCGTGGTGGACCAGATGCCAACCCCCGATGCCACAGTGGGCGAGTCCACTCTCAGCCCGGATCTGCAGGCGTCCAAGCGGCGCGTGGATGCGCAGCGCGGAGCACAGCCAGGATCGCCGCTACCGACCACGCTCACCAAGCGCGATGAAGCTCTGCACGAGACCCAGAAGACCCAGAAGGACGACCGCGGCCGCTAGCCGGCGACCGCGCGGACGAGAAGGAGGACGGCATGGCGGATCTTGACGGCGACGGCGTGGACGACGCGTTTGAATCCAGCGGACGCACGGCCATGATGGTCGCGATGCAGATCGGTGAGAAGTTCGGACGCCTGCGCGAGGAGCTCGCACGCAACGCCGCGGCTCGCGACGACGCCGAGTCGCGAGCTCTAAGCGCGCGGTTCGAAGCCGAGCGCGGTGCTGCACGCGCAGAACTGCGCGTGACGGAGCAGCCCGAATGGTGGGATCGCGCGACGCAGCAGGACGTCGCGCGGGTCATCGAAACGGCGGAGGCCTGGCGAGGGCTGGACGACACCGCGAAGCGCGCCGCAGAGCGCATCGAGAGCGAGATTCGCGATCGCTACGGGGTCGACGTGAACGAGTTCCGTTCGGCCGCGTCCACGGAGCGTGCGCGAGCTGAGCGCGACGTTACCGAAGCCGCCCTGCTGGTCGGGAAGGCCGACAGACTCGACCGTGACGCGGACGCGCAGCGCGGCGGGGGAGCTGCGAATGATCAGGTCAACCTCGCCGACGAGCTCGAACAGAAGGCGCTCGAGTACGAGCGCCGCGCAGACGACGGCGGCGATGGGACAAGCACCCCCGAGGAACTCCGCGAGCTCGCAAGCGACGCGCGAAGCCAGGCGCAGCTGTACCGGGACATGGATGTCGCCGAACAGCAGCCCCACGCTACGGGCGCGCCGACATCGGAGGCTCAGGCCAGTCGCTCCGAGGCCGAGACAGTGTATGACTCGGCGGAACGGCGACGCGACAAGTCCGCGGCGATGGAGAAGGCCGGGGTCGAGCCGGCAGACGTCCGAGCGCGGATGCGCGTCGACGCCGACCAGGGCCGGCCCGCAGACGACGCGGTGAGCGTCCACGCAAAGGCGGGCACCCGGTCGGTACCAGGTGCTCAGGTCCGCGGCGCGCGGCGCCCAGAACGGTCCCGCTGACGCGACCCATCACCGCCCCTGGCGAGTCTCGCCAGGGGCGTTTGCTGTCCCACGGAGTGCGGGCCCGCAAAGTCGCGGCACCGGGATGCGGCAGACTTTCCCAATGACCACCACAGAAGCTCAGCAGGCATCGGAGAGACTCGCCCAGGAGGCCCGTCGAGTGGCGGCAGACCTTCGCTTTGACGAACGTGCAGACCTGGTACGCGAGCTCGTGAAGGCGGTACGGGACGCGGTGAAGTTCGACCTCATTGTGGGTGGCGCGCCTGGTGGGCAGGAGTGGGAACTTGAAGGCCTCGGGACGGTCGCCGGCGCGGCGGAGGACTACTACTTCGCCGCTCTCAAAGAGGAGCAGGCTCACCGCGGTTGAGACCTTCTTGGTGCCCGTCAGCTACTCTCCAAGGCGCTCGAGCGGTGTTCCAGGAAGCGTGTCGGGGGAGGGGGTTTCCTCTGCCGCGGCTTCCAGGAGTCGGGCCTCGAGCGAGGTGTAGTGCGGGTTCTGAGTTGTGATGCCCTCGGACTCGGACTCGGATTCGGATTCGATGATGACGTTGACCGGCACTGCAAGCCCTGACAGAGCGCTCGCAGATGCTTCGATTCGCGCCTTGAGTGCGGCGCCGTAGGCGTTCCATTCCTGCCGCCGCTGCCCGTCGAGCCGGTCACGCAGTGCCTCGTACTTCGTGGAGACCTCGCTGCGGAGCGCGGATCGGCGGTCTATTTCTGCCGCCGCCTCAGCGCTCTTGGGGAGCATCAGGCGGGAACTCTCCCGCCACTCGCGGGCGCTGGCTGCCGCGCTGTCGATGTCGGCGTCAGAGTAGCCGTCCTGGGCGAGCCATTCCCTCCACGACGTCCAGGACCATGTGGGCGCGTCCGGTGACTGAGCGATCGGCTCGCCTTCCTCGGGGATGGTGTAGAACCAGCAGAGCTCTTCATCGAGATCGGAGCCGATCGGATCCAGCGCGGCCTCTTCGCGACGATCTATCTCCGCCTCAGCATCCCAATACCCACTCCACGCGTCGGTATAGTCACCGATCACTTGGGGAAGGCGCACACGGACGGTGAGGGGCTCTGTCCGGTGGCGCCATAGATCGGACTCGTCGTCACCCACAGTTGAGTGCAGGAGAGCCTCGACCCCTGCGGCCTCCCATGACCCTGGCCTGCCCGCCAGCGCTGCGTCCACGCCACCGACGTTCGCCGCCGACGCCGCCAGGGCGAGCGTGACGAACTCGGCCCAGTCAGCCTGCTCAGTCCTCGTGGGGTCGGGCTCCCACCCGCCTCCCACGGCCGCCCGCAGCGCAGGGCGTCGCAGTCTCGCGGCCTCAGTGAGTGCCGCAACGGCATCTCCGAACACTTCATCCCAGGATCGCGGGCTCACATTCGGCGGGACCGTCACGAGACTCCCGTACGCAATGGGGTTTCGTGAGTCGTTGTGAAGTGGGTCTGCTGACCCGATTAGCGGGTGCGCGGCATCTGGGCGACCGTTGATCGCCACCCGGTCGCCCACGAACTCAACTCCCGTGATTGAGCCGACGAGAACGACCACGCCGCCCGAGGCGAAGACCACGAGTTCGCTTTCGGCCAGGCTCGGCAGCTTTGCCTTCCAGGCGCCGCGGCCCCGGTCCCAGAGCTCGGCCGCCGACAGCCCTGGCGTGTATCCGATGCGCGCGCGACCAAGCGGGTCGGGCTGTGGTGCTGGTCGGTCGTCGCCCAGCTTGATGCGTACGACCTTCAAAGACGTCCCGAGCGGGGGGAGTACTGTCATGACTCCCAGCATACTCGAAGTAGCTAACTAATGCACTAGTCAACTAATTACATAATATCTATTATCGGCGAACTACGGCCCTGAGTTGCATCTGATGCGAGAACTGGCGCAACGAAGAACAGGCGCCCGAGGCTAGGCCGTCTCGGTGCGATCAGCGCCGATGCACCGCCGCTGCGTAGACCCAGACGTGACTGGGCTGCGTGGCGTGCACGGGCGTCCATCGGATCAGCACGGCTCCATTAGTCCAGGCGATCGCCTCGGCGTCGACGAGCTGAGCCTCGTCGTACACGACACGGTGCGGCACCCACGCGGTGACCGGCACAGGCTCTCGGGCTTCCTGGCGTCGGCCAGTGCTCTGTACCTGGTCGACGGTCAGTCCTATCGGCGTGCCTCGACGCGCCTCGAGGTCCGCAGCGCGTTCAAGATTCGGGCCGATGAGGTCATATCGCCGCACCTGTCCCATACCGAGAGTGTAGGCTTTTCGTACGAAGCTGGCTGGCGAGGCTTCGGCGAGTAATAGATTGTACGTTCACCTCAGAGGATCAGTACTCCTCCCCATCTATCGATGGAGGGTCCATCCATGGGTGACTGGCACCCGATCATGGCCACCGTCGAGGGCCCCACGGGCGTGTGGAGACTCGTCGATCCGGCGGGCGTCGAGTATGGGCGCGTCGAGCTTCGTCGAGTTATGAACGGCACCGATCTCCGGTACAAGGCGATCTGGCGCAGCGATGTGCTCGGCTGGTCCACCACGCTCCGCGAAGCATGCGCGCGCGTGCACAACGCATTCCTGAGCTCACACGGACATGGCGGGGGTCCTGCCGCGGATTGGGGTGAGCTCGGCGGGAACGGCCGTCCGCGATCACGCTAGACCGGGGCGCTAAGGCCCTTACCGATGTTCTCGTTGAGCTGCTCGGTTGGAGTTCGGCGTGGACGTCGAAATCCAGTCTGCGACGATGTTCGCGTGGATGACGAGCTCGACGCAGTATCACGCCGGGTTAGAGCGGCTGGCGACGCGATGGAAGCTCTCGGGCTACGACTTCGCGGGCCGCTGCATCCGGAGGAGGATCGACAGAGGTACGCCAGCTCGAAAAGGGCGGAGGATCGGAGCCGTGCACAGCGCGCGAGCGATCGGCAGACGCGCCGTAGACAATTCTGGCGCGATGTCACCGTACAGTTCGTCGGGTCGGTCGCAGCGGCCTACTTCATTGTCCTTATGGCAGTGCTGGTCGGCTTTCTAGATGACCCGGGCGTCGTCTCCAACGTCGTCCTCATTGGCATGGTGCTACTCGGCGTCTTCTTGCTCTACCTCGCTGCGGTGACGGCCTTCTGGGGAAGCAAGTACCACCCTCACCACGCGAGGTATGGCTACGAGCATACGGGTGACGATCGGGAAGAGCTGCAGTACATTGCAGCGCGGTTCCTCATGTCGCTGGTAGGAGCAGTCGTGCTCGCGGTCATCGGCCTTCTGGTGCTTGTCTTGGGCGGAGCTTGGGCTGTTTCCCTTCGCTGACTGATGTGGCCCGGTGGGAAGATTGCGGTGTGACCGCTGCTTTCGTGCTGAACCGGAATGCCTCCCCAAGCGTTGTTCACCGCCCCTCGTGCCCGACGATTCAGCACCAGGTGAATGGCGACGTTCGCGAGGAGCTGCCGGCGGGTGGTTTCCAGGTGATCGAGAGCTACCCCGACGGCACCGCCCTAGTGGGCGCCAACGAGGGAGTTGATACCTGGCTGTATGAGGCGATCTATGTGACGCCGGAAGAGCTGCAGATGAGCCGGCGGCGTTACCGCCGCTGCGGCGTATGCGCACCCGACGTGCCCGACGCCCCTGGGCCCTCACTAGAGCGGGCCATCCGCGGCGAATCGCTCAGACGCCATCACCTGGGTCGTGAGTTCCGAGGCATCGGCCGCCTCCGCGAGTACCGGTGTACCGAAAGCGGGTGGACACTCATAGGTGAAGATGGGGAGATAACCCTCATCGGGGACGCGGTCACCCACTACGCGAAAGCCGAGTGATGCGAGCGGATCGGATCGAAGAGTTGAGCGGGTGATGCTCACCGGTTCCGCTTTCGCGATTTGCGTGAGGTGAGATGAAACGCCTTGCAATCCGCGCAAGGGTATACAGCGCATTCGCACCGCGTAGCGGGTACTCGACGCTCCTGGATCTTGCGCATCGCGAATAGCGCGGCGGCCGGAGTGGAATAGCAAACCTTCGTGCAGGACACGGGGACTCCAATTGCTGGGCAGGCGGAAGCAACGACCTGCACAGCAATTGCACGCGGGCAGGCCGAATAACGGACCTGCCCTGCATGTGGTCTGGCGCCAGATTAGCGAGTGGATTCGGTCGCAACAACTCAGCTCCCCAAGCGAACGTCCGGCCGTCTCTGAGACATGCCCTCTGCGGGCTGCCTCGCTCATTCCGCGTACGCTGAAATTCATGGCCCGGAAGATCATTCACCAGCTCGTCGACGACATCGACGGCACCCTTCTAGAAGCCGGCGAAGGTGAGACCGTCTTGTTCTCGCTGGACGGTGTTGCATACGAGATCGATCTCACCGGCGAGAATGCCGCCGAGTTGCGTGGCACGCTCGAGCGCTACACCAGCGCGGCTCGCACAGTCTCGTCCTCGCGGGCGACGACCAGCTCGGCATCGGCCGGTCGCAAGCGCCGGCGCAGCGGACAGCAGGACTACAGCGGGGCACGCGAGTGGGCGAAGCAGAACGGCTATCAGATCTCAGATCGGGGCCGGGTGCCGGCATCCGTTCTTGAGGCGTACGAAGCGGCACGCTGACGCAAGCGCCTCGGTCCCGCTCTCGAGCGCGGGCCAGTGCTGGGCTGTCTGCAGCAGCGACTAAGCTCGCCGCACCCGCACCGAGGGAGTGTGACGTGCTCAGGACCGACGCTGGGGAGGAGGCCGAGAAGGAGCTGCGCGCCGCAGGCGCAACTCCTCTCGTCCCCTTCCCCGGTGTGAATCGTCCTTGGCGCAGCGTTCATGACCGTTGCGGTCGGGAGATCACCCCGAGCCTCAGTAACGTGCGGCGCAAAGGGTCGGCGTGTAGGCATTGCTCCCGGATTGACGCGGGAGCCAAGCGAAAGGCGGGTCTCGCCGCGGCAGCGGAGGCGACACTGCGAGCCGGCGGGTGGGAACCCCTCGAGCCCTATCCCGGCGCGGACCGCGCATGGAAGGTGCGCCACAATGCGTGCGGCACCGAGCTCCGCCGCTCCTTGGACACCATCCGAAGCAAGCCTGGGTCTTGCAACACATGCTTCCGTGCGCTGCATGGGCACAACGTGTGGACCGCTGAGAGCGCCGCGATCGCCTTCGCCCAAGTTGGGTTGACACCCCTGGAGCCCTTTCCTGGTTCTTCCACTAAGCCCTGGAAGGCGCGGCACGAGCCTTGTGGGCGAACGGTGTCGCCGAGGCTCGGGAACGTCGCAGCCGGCCAGGGGCCATGCAACCTCTGTGGTCTGGAACGCATGGCGGAAGCTTTGCGCACGGATCCCACACGTGCTGAGGCTGAGATCCGCGACGCTGGATTCGAGCCGCTGGTTGCGTTCCACTCGGTGGACTCACCGTGGCGCAGTATTCACGTAGCTTGCGGACGGGAGGCAGCGCCCACGCTCAGTAACCTCCGGCGTGGTCAGGGCGGTTGCGTGGCGTGCGGGCTTGCGGCGCTGTCCGAACGATTCCGCATGCCGGAGACGCAGGCTCGCGAGGCAATGGAGCAGATTGGTCTGATTCCGCTCGATCCCTATCCGGGCTCGGGCCGACCTTGGCGGTGCCGCCACACGTGCGGCCGCGAAGTCTCTCCCACGCTCTCGAATGCCAAGGCTGGCCGCGGTATCTGCCGCTATTGCAACAGTGCCTTCCCCTACGACGGACCCGCGATCGTCTACCTCGTCGCGGACCGCGAAGCCGTGAAGATCGGAATCGCAGCCGCCGGCAGTAGTCGCATCGCCACGCACGAAGCTCTCGGTTGGGTCGAGGCATGGCAGCTCAGCGTGCCCACGGGTGACGACGCGTACGCTTTGGAACAGGCGATTGTGACCTGGTGGCGGGATGTGCTTCGCGCACCGCAGTATTACTCGGCTGATCGAATGCCCCAGTATGGTGCGACCGAAACCGTCGCCTGGGACGCGGCAGCACCCTCCGTGGTTCTCGACGCCGTGCTCTCGCTCGCAAGGTCCGCCGCTATCGAAGTATCGCTGATTTCCCGGACGCTGGTCGCGGATGACAATCGGCCACACTGCGCCGCGACGAATATCGGACCGCGCGCCCGGCGACGTCAGCCAACGCAACCAGCACTGTTCGAGCTGGAGTCACTGACTGACTCCGCATGAGAAGCCCACTCCCCCACAAGTGCGTAGCTACAAGCCGTCACGGGCAAGCGCTGCGGAGACAGCTTCGATGACCGCGGCGAGGTTGTAGCCGGGGTGGACGGTGATCAGCTCGCAGCCGTATTCACGGCAGAGCGCTCGCTTTCGGCCATCGCGCTCCTGTTGGCGTTCAAACGCCTCGGCGCCGCCGAAGAAGTCGATCGGTCGTGTGTGCTGCACGCCCTGGTACTCGACACCGACCATGCGATCTGGAAAGAAGATGTCGAGAGTCTGTCGCTCTAGCCAGTACGGTCTGCCCTGGTGCACGATCCGCTCATCCGGGAACGCCGCTTGCAACTCACGGAACAGCGTCAGCTCTGACACCCAGCCCTGCCCCACTAGCGGGATGCCTTCATTCGCGCGGTACGCGTTTTCAGCGGCTCGGAACATCTGCCGGCATTTCGCGTAGAGCAGCGGATAGTAGCCGCCGGGATAGACCCAGGGTTCGGGCCATTCGATTGGTCGTCGTGCAGCCTCGTAGGTGCTGAAGGCGTCAGCGGGATCGTGGTCTGCTCGAGCCGTGGCGGCCTCGAGGATCACGCGGACCTCCGGCCCGCTGTACATGTTGATCACCTCATCCTCGATGGAGCTGGCGATATCTTCGAGGTCGACGTCGGCGGTCAGCCGCCGCCAGAAATCCTCCATCACGCTCATGCCGTGCACCTCATGGAACTCGTCAAGGGTGCGCTCCAGGCCGTCGAAGATCTCGTCGATGCCACGGATGCCACGCTTGGTGATGTGGGAGCCGCTCCAGTCGAAGAGCGTCTCTGGCAACAGCCGAGGATGGTGCAGGGGGCCGGCGAGGTTGAGATACGTCGGCATTGGGATACGGCGGCCGAGTGCCTCGTATCCAGCCGCGAAGTCGCCTTCGAGGAAGTAGGTGTCAGCGACGATGAAGCGTGGAAAAACGATCCCGCTTGGATAGGTGCGCACTAGCCGGCGGATGTGCTCTGTCGCAGCGGGGTCATCATCGACGGAGTCTGCGAGTTCGTAGAACATCACCGTCACGAAGCGGGTTTCGTCACCGACTTCCACGGGATCGTTGCTGAGGAATCCCGGCCGGAAATCCTTTTCGTAGAACGACCGCTGCAGGCGATTCATCACGGGACGCCCGAAGCCCATACCGAAGTTGCTGAACTTCGGGACCCGCCGTTGGGTGACGCGCAAAGGCACGGAGTCAGTACCTGCCGGAGTCACCGGAGCCGGCGGGACGATCGATTCCGCGGTCTGGTCGGCAAGTGGTGGCACTAGTCCTCCAACGAGATGAGAACGGTGATGAACCACCACACGAGCCAGCCAGCGCCCAGGATGGCGCCGCAACCGAGGGCGTAGACCGGGCCGGCGAAAACGTAGATGCCCAGGACCACGAGAGCGAGAATCAGGAGCGTCCCGTACACGACCGGCCAGCGTCGGCGCCGAGCAGCGTTGCGCCGTTCGATGTTGCGCCACTGGCTCATGGGGTGGCGATTGTTGGTCATCGTGTCTGCTAGATGCCCATCGCGGAGATGGTGAGGTTCACGAGTCGCTGCCAGTCGGTGCCTGCGCCGGCGAGCACTTCCTCCACGTCGAACCACTGGCGCGTTGTTGGCGATTCCGAAGCGAGGGTCGCTCGATTCACACCGGTTAGTGAGATAACCGTCCAGTAGTCCTGTGCGTTGTTGCGGTGCGCTTTGCGGTGGCTCTTCTCTGCCTCGCCGGCACGGTTGTGAACGTTCGAGTAGTCGGTGCCGCCCTTGATTTCGATCGCGGTCTTGAACACGGTCTGTCCGTTGACGTCTTCTTTAATGACGACGTCGGGATCGGCGGCCAGCGCCAGTGTTACGGTACGGCCGGCTCGGTTCACTACCTCCAGGGTGTCGCCGTTGTCCGTGTAGGTCGCGCCCTGCGCCTTGATCACGTCTTTGAGCGCGGCGTACACACCCTTGGTGGCCTCCTGCCCAATCCGCGTACGCCAGGAGCCATCTGCCTGTGCGCCGAGCGTCAGGAGCGGCAGCTGTTCGACGTCGCGCTGAAGCGATCCGCGCGGGATGGCCGCCACGAGCTGCGATAGCGCCTCATTGAAGGCAGTACACAGCGCCTCGATTGCCGTGTCTGCCTCAGGGCGGATCGTCCCGCGATCCTCCATTGACTTGAAGAGGGTCAGCCCAGTGGCTGACGTGTAGAACCGCTTCTGCGAGATGCCGAGCAGCAGACGGTAGTAGCCGACCGTCGTCGGGGCCAGCCGCAGCACAGAGGGCGTGGCAAACACCAGCTCATCGCGGGCGCCGGTCCCCTGGAGAGCAGCCAGGCCGGCGCTCGGCACGTATTGCAGGATCTCGGCGCGGAGCGTCGCGGGGTTGATCTGTGTGGCGGCGTTGGAAACTGCCGCGTGTAGAACCGTGCTTCGTGCCTTGTCGAGGAATGCGTGGATGTAGACCTGACGAGCGGGCGGCGGGAACGTAAAACTAGGCGCGGGCAACGTCGACCCCCGCCGTCGAATCGTCGACGGCGCGGAGGCAGTCAAAGCCGCTCGTCACGAGGCGACGGCTCGCCATGTCGAGATACTCGGGGTTCAGCTCGACGCCCGCGAACCGACGATGAAGCTTCCCGGCCACGAGCGCGGTGGTGCCCGAGCCGAGGAAAGGATCCAGCACGAGATCCCCCGGCTCACTCCCGAGCAGAACGCACGGCTCGACCAGGCCGGGCGGGAAGGTTGCGAAGTGGCCGCTCGCCTCGCGGTAGTACTGAGTCTTGACGTCCCACACCGTGCGCAAGCGCCGATCGTTCGGCCCGCGCATCGCGTCGACGTCGTACTTGTATCGCTCAGACTTGGTCAGCAGAAAGACGGTCTCATGCGACCGTGTCGGGCGGTCACGAACAGACTCGGGCTGCGCGTTGGGCTTGTTCCAGATGATCTCGGAGCGCAGGTACCAGCCGCGATCCTGAAGCGCGAGGGCGAGCCGCCAGGGCACACCGATAAGGTCCTTCGGCTTCAGCCCCTCAGGGGTATCCGGTCGTGTGCCCATAGCGCGGGCGACGTTCTTGCGGTCCGGCGCGCGCCAAGTGCGGCCGCCTGACGTGTAGGAATCACCGATGTTAAGCCAGAGTGTGCCGTCGTCTCGGAGCACGCGGCGCACCTCTTCGAACACGTCCGCGAGTCGGTCGATGAAGGCGTAGACCGACTCCTCGAGGCCGATCTGTCCCTCGATGCCGTAGTCACGCAGCGACCAATAGGGAGGCGACGTCACGACCGTCTGCACGACCCCCGACGGCATCGCCTTCAGTGCCTCATGCGACTCGCCGAGAATCAGGCACGACGAGTCGAGCATGCGCGTGTAGTCGATACCCGTCTCGTGCTCGTACGTATAAAACGTGGGGCGCTTGATCGGGGTAACGGGCATGCCAAGAGAGTACCTAGACCGCGGGACACTCGACGTGCTCGCCACACACAGCGCGGCACTCCCGCCCTGAAATGATGGGTGACGTGCTTTCCCTGTTTGACGACGAGCGCGAACCCGAAGACGTACCCGCCACGCCAGCCATGATGACGGAGTCGCAGCGCGCCGAGATCCGCTCCTTGTTCAATGCGCTCGGCATCCAGACTGCTCGAGAACAGTTCGACTTCGTCGCCGAGGCCACCGGCACGCGCATCACATCCGTGCTCGAACTGGACGCGCCTACAGCCAACGTCCTCATCAGTCGATTGCGCGGACGCGTCGCAGCACACGGCCGGACGTTCACCGGGAATGCGTGGGAGGACCGCACCGAAGATACGTGGATCGACCGGCTGTAATCCGGACCCGGTCGCTCCGGTCTGACTCGCGCCAGTCAGGCCCTCAACCGACCCGCCGCGGTGGGGCGCTGAGCAAACGCATCGGCCCTCGACCCGGCAACCGAGAATGCCGCCGCGCGCCCAGACGCTTGGGATGACTGCATACGATCGAGCTCTTGCCGCTAGAGACGAGGGCTCGCGACAACGGCTCCTGCACTGCGCACCGCCCTTCGCGAATTCCCGGATGAGGTATGGTCTTTCAAGTCTCCGGGATTCCGCCCGGAAACGAAATGCGGATGTAGCGCAGTTGGTAGCGCATCACCTTGCCAAGGTGAGGGTCGCGAGTTCGAGTCTCGTCATCCGCTCGAGTGCAGGGATCCCTCACAGGGATCACGGCACGTGGGGTCAAACCACACGGTGGCGTGGCCGAGCGGCTAGGCACCGGCCTGCAAAGCCGTTTACACGGGTTCGAATCCCGTCGCCACCTCCACTCCCGGTCCCGACCGGAGTACGACTCGGGCGATTGGCGCAGCGGTAGCGCGCTTCCCTGACACGGAAGAGGTCACTGGTTCGATCCCAGTATCGCCCACCACCGGAACCCCCCGCTTCGGCGGGGGTTTTCTCGTACCCGCCGCCCGCCGCCCGCCGCCCGTGCCGCGCTACGTCACCGCGGCGGTGTGGCGACATCGTTGACGTCTAGAGCGTGTCTGACAATTGCTTAGCGCTGGTGATCTCGCGATTCACGGATTGTGCAGTTCGAGGGGGCCTCGCTGCTCATCTGCTGCTCTGCCGCTGTGCTGCGCGGGTGCCCGGTGGCTGCTCTGTTGGGGGGCCGGGGGCCGGGGTCCGGCCGGGGCTTCGCGATCGGTAAGCGCGTTGGGTTCCGAGTCAGAAGTTGACCACGTTGGACGCTGGCGGGTT
>JAVBUG010000111.1:0-19327 GCA_031555515.1 Microbacterium sp.
CATCGGTGGCCGTCACGGCCTCGGTATGAGCGACCAGATCGAGAACCGGATCATCGAGGCGAAGAGCCGCGGTATTTACGAGGCTCCGGGACTGGCGCTGCTGTTCACGGCGTACGAGCGCCTGGTCAACGGCATCCTGAACGAAGACACGCTCGCGACGTACCACGAGCAGGGCCGCCGCCTCGGACGCCTCATGTACGAGGGCCGCTGGCTCGAGCCGCAGTCGCTCATGCTGCGCGAGTCGATCCAGAAGTGGGTCGGTTCGACGATCACCGGCTCGGTGACGCTGCGCCTGCGCCGCGGCGAGGACTACACGATCCTCGACACCACCGCCCCGCGCCTGTCGTACCACCCCGACAAGCTCTCGATGGAGCGCGTCGGCGACGCCGCGTTCGGTCCCACCGACCGCATCGGCCAGCTCACCATGCGCAACCTCGACATCGCCGACTCGCGCGTGCGCCTCGAGTACTACGCGTCGAAGGGCCTCATCGGCGGCGCGACCGGCGAGCTCGTCGGCCACCTCACCCAGGGCGAGGCGGGCGAGATCACCGAAAGCGCGACGCCGCTCTCGGCTGCGGGCGAGGAACTGGCAGAGGCGACGGATGCTGCGAACGAGGCGTCCGCGTTCGACCTGGGAACCGACTGAGTCATCGTGGATTAACTTGCACACCACTGTGCAAGTTATCTAACGTGGAGGCATGACCTCCCCGATCGATGCTGCGCGCCGTCCGCGGCGCGACGCCCTCGAGAACCGCGCGGGCATCCTCGCCGCGGCTCACGTCGCCCTCGCGCACGACCCCCGCGCGTCCGTCGACGCCATCGCCCGCCAGGCCGGCCTTTCGCGCCGCGCCCTCTACGGACACTTCGACGACCGCGACGCCCTCGTGCGCGAGCTCGTCGCGCAGGGCGCCGCCCGCTTCAACGCGGTCGCCGCGTCGATCGACGACGCCGACCCGCGCCTCGCGCTCGCACGACTGGCGGCGAGCCTCTGGAACGAGGCCGCGCACGTGCAGGTGCTCGCGGCAATCGCGCTCGACGAGGCCCACCTCGAGGAGACGGCGACGGCGCTCGCCCCGCTGCGTCGCACCGTCGTGCGCATCGTGCGCGACGGGCAGGACGCCGACGTGCTGCGCACCGACGTCGCCGGCCCGACGCTCGCGAGACTCGTCGAAGAGACCGCGCGCACCGTCATCACCCGCATCGATGCCTCTTCGCCCGCCGCGCGCGACCTCGCGGTGCGGGCCGTGCTCAGCATCGCCGGCCTTTCGTGGCGCGAGGCAGGCACCCTGCTCGGCGAGCATCCCGAGATTCTCGCGACGCCCGCGATGCCCGCGACGCCCGCGACGCCCGCGACGCCCTCCGAGGCGGCGGGCGCGTGAGGGTCGTGCTCGCCGCCGTGGGCAAGGGCCGCCGTGAGCACGCGCTCCCGGTGACCTCGGTCGCCTTCGAGTCCGGCGTTGCGACGCTGGCCGCCGCCGAGACCGAGCAGCGACCGACGGTGCTCGGCCTGATCGCATCGGGACGCATGCGGGCCGACACCGGTCGCGTGGAGCTGGACGGACGCACGGATGCCTCGGGGCTCCGCCGCCGGATCGCTCTGGTCGACGCTCCCGAGGTGTCGGAGCCCGAGCCGAACGTCACGCTCGCCGGCGTCGCCGCCGAGGAGCTCATGTTCGCCGGGCGCCGGTCCGACCCCGTCGCGGTGCGACGGTGGCTCGACGAGCAGGGCCTCGGGGACGAGGCATCCGTCCCCGTCTCCAACGTCGACCCCGCAGGACGCGTTCGTGCGCTCTGCGAACTGGCGGTGCTGCGCAGCGGCGTCGAGGGGATCGTGCTCGTCTCCCCCGACCGCCATGGCGGCGAGCCCGCGTCGTGGTGGGCGGTCGCGCAGGACTTCGCCGCTCGCGGCTATGCCGTGCTCGTGATCGCGGGGCAGGCCTCGCAGGCGGTCGCTCGACCGCCGCTCGTTGAGCGAGCGAGGAACGCGGTCGTTGAGCGAGCGTGCGAGTCGAAACGCAGAGACCAGACGCCCCGGCCCATCGGACGACCTCGTGTTCGCAGGCTCACCGCACCCACGAAGGGGGACCGCGCATGAAGGTTCCCCAGATGATCCTCGCCGAGCTGCGGCGGCTCGGTTCGACGCGCATGTCGCTCATCGCGCTGATCGCCCTCATGGTCGTGCCGATCCTCTACGGCGGCCTGTACCTGTGGGCGAACCGCGACCCCTACGGCCAGCTCGACCAGGTGCCGGTGGCGCTCGTCGTCGCCGACACCGGCGCCGAGCTCAACGGCACCGACCGCAACCTCGGTGACGAGGTGGCGCAGGAGCTCATCGAGGACGGCACCTTCGACTGGCACCTCGCCACCGTCGAGGAAGCCGACGCCGGGCTCGACGACGGCAGCTACGACTTCGCGATCGAGCTGCCCGCAGACTTCACGGCCGCCATCGCGTCGATCACCACCGGCGAGCCCCGGACGGCCGACATCGTGCTGCACACCAGTGACGCCAACAACTACCTCGCCTCGACGATCGGCACGCAGGCGGTCGAGCGCATCCAGGCCACGATCACGGAGAAGGTCGTGGCCGAGGCGGGTCTCACGATGCTCGACGCCCTCGACACCATCCGGGTTCAGTTGACGGATGCTGCGACCGGCGCCTCGCAGCTGGTCGACGGTCTCGCGCAGGCCGGCGACGGCGCGTCGCAGCTGTCGGCCGGCGCTGCTCAGCTCGCCGACGGAACGGCGCAGCTGCAGAGCGGAGCGGTACAGCTCTCCGACGGCGCCTCGCAGGTCGCCGACGGCGCGGCCCAGGTGGCCGACGGCACCGCACAGCTCGACGCCATCGCAGATCGCATCGGCGCGGCATCCGCGTCCGCGATCTCCGCCCTCCCCCAGGTGCGCGACGACATCGCCGCGAAGCTCGCCGAGGCCGGGCTCGACCAGGCGCGGATCGACGACGTGCTCGCCGCGCTCGACCCCGTGGGCGACCGGCTCGACGCGGTCGACGGTCGCGTGCAGGGCGCCGTCGCCCAGGTCGACCGACTGAACTCCGGCGCCCAGCAGGTGTCGGCGGGAGCAGCCTCCGTCGCCGCCGGCTCGGCCACGCTCGCCTCGGGCACCGCGACCGCGGCGGCCGGCGCGGCACAGCTGCGCGATGGGGCGACAACGCTCGACAGCGGGCTCAGCCAGCTCCAGGACGGCGCGGCGCAGCTCCGCGACGGGCTCTCGTCGGGCGCGGCCCAGCTCCCCTCGTACGACGCCGACACCCGCCAGGCGCAGGCCGACACCCTCGCCGCGCCCGTCGAGGTCGAACGCTCATCGCTCACGCAGGCGCAGAACTACGGCGCCGGCCTCGCGCCGTTCTTCGCCGCCCTCGCCGGCTGGATCGGCATCTACGCACTGTTCCTCATCGTGAAGCCGGTCTCGAAGCGCGCCGTGACGGCGCTGCACTCGCCGATCCGCATCACGCTGGCCGGCTGGGCGACCCCCGCGCTCCTGGGCGGCGTCCAGATGCTCGGACTCTTCGGCGTGCTCTCGCTCGCGCTCGGCTTCTCGTTCGCGCACCCGCTCGCGACGCTCGGCATCCTGCTCCTGGCCTCGGCGACGTACGCCGCGATCGTGCTCGCGCTGAACGTCTGGCTCGGCTCGGTCGGGCAGTTCCTCGGCCTCGTGCTCATGGTGCTCCAGTTGGTGACCGCCGGCGGAACATTCCCGTGGCAGACACTGCCGGCACCGCTGGCCGCGCTGCATCACGTGCTGCCGATGGGCTACGTCGTCGACGCGATGCGCCAGGTGATGTACGGCGGCAGCACCGACCGCGTGTGGTTCGACCTCGCCGTGCTGCTCGCCTGGCTGGTCGGCGCCGGCGTGATCGCCGCGATCGGCGTCACCCGCATGACCCACTTCCGCACCCTGCGCGACCTGCAGCCGAGCGTCATCGGGTGACGACGAACAAGGCAAGGGCCGGTCGGAGGGCGAAAAGCGAGCACGATTCGGCGGGAGGAGCACCTCGGGGTTAGCATGCGAACTGGTGCCGTGGCGACCCGAACGCGCGGCACCGAATATCGCGGTGTCCGGCACCGCGTCTCCCCCCACCCCGCCCGGAAAGCCCTTTCAATGACGAAGCCCCAGCCCTCTCCGTACGCCGTCGACGACACCGTGCATCGCCGGTCCGCGGGGAGGACGATCGGCATCGTCC
Source organism: Microbacterium sp. (assembly GCA_031555515.1). Lineage (GTDB taxonomy): Bacteria > Actinomycetota > Actinomycetes > Actinomycetales > Microbacteriaceae > Microbacterium. The sequence continues at coordinate 4,199 of JAVBUG010000111.1, forward strand.
TGTTCAGCATCCTCGCGGCCGTCGTGGTGCTCGCCCTCATCGCGGTCGGCTTCGTCACGTACACCGCGCAGCGGTCGTTCCCGCAGCTCAGCGGCGAGGTGAAGGCGGCCGGACTCGACGCCGAGGTGACGGTGCAGCGCGACGTGCTCGGCATCCCGACGATCACCGCAGACTCGTCGCACGACCTGTTCTTCGCGCAGGGCTACGTGCACGCGCAGGACCGCTTCTGGGAGATGGACTTCCGCCGGCACGTCACCAGCGGCCGCCTCTCCGAGATGTTCGGCGCGTCGCAGCTCGGCACCGACCAGTTCCTGCGCACCCTCGGCTGGCACGACATCGCCGAGCAGGAGGTCGACGCCCTCGACGCCACCGAGCGCGCGTACTACGACGCCTATGCCGACGGCGTGAACGCCTACCTCGCCGATCACCAGGGCGCCGACGCGTCGTTCGAGTACGCCGTGCTGGGCCTGCAGAACTCCGGCTACGAGATCGAACCCTGGACGCCGGCCGATTCCGTCGCGTGGCTCAAGGCGATGGCCTGGGACCTCCGCGGCAACATCGAGTCCGAGACCGAGCGCGCGGTCATGGCTCCGGACTTCACCGAGGCCGAGATCGACCAGCTCTACCCGGCGTACCCGTTCGACCGCAACCCGGTCATCGTGCCCAAGATCTCCACCGTGCCGGCGGTCGGCACGGCTCCCGACCTCCCCGAGGAGACCGACGCCTCCACCTCGTCGATCGAATGGACCGAGGTCGGCAGCGTGATCGAGGCCGTCGGCGAACTCGTCGGCGACGCCGGCGAAGGCATCGGCTCGAACTCGTGGGTGGTGTCGGGCAGCGTCACCGACACCGGCATGCCGCTCCTCGCCAACGACCCGCACCTCGGCGCATCGCTGCCGAGCGTGTGGCACCAGATCCAGCTGAAGTGCTCGACGGTCACCGAGGAATGCCCCTTCGACGTCGCCGGGTTCGGCTTCTCGGGGCTTCCCGGCGTCGTGATCGGCCACAACGAGCGCATCGCGTGGGGCTTCACCAACCTCACGACAGACGTCACCGACCTGTACCTCGAGAAGGTCGAGGGCGACGCGTACTGGTATGACGGCGCCCTCGTGCCGCTCGAGACGCACACCGAGACGTTCAAGGTCGCAGGCTCCGAGGATGTCGAGCTCGAGGTGCGCTCCACGGCGAACGGGCCGATCGTGTCCGGCCTCACCGGCGACTTCACTTCGATCGCCGACGCACCGTACACCGGGACGGGCGGTACCGTGACCGAGCCGCCGGCAGATGCGCCCGAGGGGGACTATGCGGTGAGCCTGCGCTGGACCGCGCTGCAGCCCGGCACCACGGCATCCGCCATCTTCGCCCTCAACACCGCGAGGGACTTCGACGACTTCCGCGGCGCCGCGGCCCTGGTCGACGTGCCGGCGCAGAACCTCGTCTACGCCGACGTCGACGGCAACATCGGCTACCAGACGCCGGGCAAGCTCCCGATCCGGGGTGCCGGCGACGGCTCGATGCCGCAGCCCGGATGGGACTCGGCGTACGCGTGGCGGGGGTACATTCCGTTCGAGGAACTTCCGGTCTCGTACAACCCGAGCGAGGGCTACATCGTCACCGCGAACAACGCGATCGTGGGGCAGGACTACACCTACCCGCTCACGCGCGACTGGGACTACGGGTGGCGCGCGGCACGCATCACCGAGCTGATCGAGCGGGCCATCGCCAAGGGGCCGGTCACGGCGGACGACCTCAACGCGATCCAGGCAGATAACTATTCCTTCATCGGCATGCGCCTGACGGCGGCCTACGCCGACGTCACCACCGGCGATGATGAGACCGACGCGGCACTCGACCTGCTGCAGGAGTGGGACGCTCAGAACAGCGCCGACTCGGCGGCGGCGGCGTACGCGAACGTGCTGTGGGACACCCTCGCCGGCAACGTGTTCGTCGACGGCCGCGAGCACGCGGCGCCCATGAGCGGCCAGGGCCGGCAGTTCCTCGTGATGGATGCCCTGCTCGACGACGAGACGTCGCCGTGGTGGACGAACGACGAGCTCGGCGTCGACGGCCAGGCCGACATGCTGAAGCGCTCGGCCATCGACGCGTACGAGCGTCTGGTCGATGCTCAGGGCGACAACCCGTCGCGCTGGAACTGGGGCGGCCTGCACGCCCTCCCCCTCGAGAACGGCAGCTTCGGCAAGTCGGGCATCGCCGCGATCGAGTGGCTCTTCAACCGCGGGCCGTTCCCGGTCGGCGGCGGCTCGTCGGTCGTGAATGCGACGGGCTGGGACCTGACCCAGAGCTTCTCGACCGTCACGGTGCCGTCGATGCGCATGATCGTCGATCTGTCGGACTTCGACGCCTCGCGCTGGAACCAGCTCACCGGCCAGAGCGGCCATGCGTTCCATACGAACTACATCGACCAGGTGGAGTCGTGGCAGAAGGCGGAGCTGACGCCCTGGACGTTCACATCCGAGGCGGTCGAGGCCGCCGCGACCGACACCCTCGTGCTGAAGCCCTGAGGGGTCAGGCCACCCGTTCGAGCGCGTAGCCGTCCGCGGCGAGTTGCCGGGCCATGAACGCGGCGTACCACTGCGGCCACGCCTCGTCGTAGACCCCGCCGAGCTCTTCGCTCTCGAAGCGCCCGTGCGCCTCGGCGGTGCGGGTGAGGAGGTCCTCGAGCAGCGCCTCGGCGGCGGGCTGCGGCATCCGTGTCATCGTCGCTGTCCTGTCCTGCTCAGCGTCCGGGTGCCCTCGTGACGATCTGCTGCAGCACCCACTCGTTCCCGTCGGGGTCGGCGAACGAGGCGAAGGTGCCGTAGCTGTCGGCCGAGGGGTGCGGTCCGGCCACGCGGTTCTCGGTGCCGGCCCAGTGGAAGACGCCGTCGGCGTCGTGCCACAGCTCGCTGACCTCAGCGCCACGCTCGAGCAGCTCGGCGCGGGCCGCGGCGATGTCGGCGGTGATGAGGTGCAGCCCCTGGGTCGAGCCGGGCTCGGCCGTCGTGAGCTTGTCGCCGAAGATGACCGATGCCGCCGATCCCGGAGGAGTCGCCTGCACGACGCGAAGCCCGCGCTCGGTGCGGAAGTCGGCGTCCAGCCGGAAGCCGATGCTCTCGTAGAAGGCCTTCGAACGGTCGACGTCCGCGACGGGGATGACGACGACTTCGAGCTTCAGGTCCATGGGATTCTCCTTCGATCGTGCGTTACCGGTTAGAACGGTGACTACCGTGCCACACATTCCCGTTACCTGTCAAAATGGTGATGTGATCCATGCCTTCCCCTGCGGCACGCTCAGCCTCGACTTCGTCGGCACGCTCCGCGCGCGCCGCAACGACGAACCCACCGAGAAGCTCGCCGCGCCGTCCGACCTCGATGCGTGGTTCGTCGAGTCCGGTCTCGTGCCCGAGGTCGCAGCATCCGTCCCCCGTGACCTTGCTGACGCGATCGAGGTGCGCGAGGCGGTCTACTCACTGGTGTGGTCGCGCCTGCACGGCCGGCCGCTGCCCGCCGACGCCGTCGCGACGCTGAACGCCGTGGCCTCCGAACCTCCGCTCACCGCAACGCTCGCCGCCGACGGGTGGACCCGGTCGGGCACCCCGCGCCAGGCGCTCTCGCACCTCGCGCGCGAGGCGGTCGAGATCATCGGCGGCGAGCAGGCGGCGCTGTTGCGCGAGTGCGCGCGACCCGAGTGCACGCAGGTGTACCTCGACCACTCGCGGGGTCACCGCCGCGAGTGGTGCTCGATGGCGACGTGCGGCAGCCGTATGAAGGCCCAGGCCTACCGTGACCGGCAGAAGGCGGGCTCGGCCTGACGGTCAGCCGCCCGACGCGGGCGGGGTGCGCTTGGACTCGGCGAGGTCGTCGACGTACAGGCCGGTCTCGTCGATGGTGCCGTTGCGGTACGCCTGACGCCCCACCATGTGCGCCGAGAGCGGGGCTGTCGCGAGCTGGATCAGCACGACCGGCACGAGGAACGCGACGACAGGCCACGACCGCAGCGACAGCGCGATCGCGAGGCAGATGAGGATCAGCCCGAGCACCTGCGGTTTCGTCGCGGCATGCAGACGGGTCGGGACATCCCGGAACCGCAGCACGCCGATCGCGGCGGTGAGGCACAGCAGTGCGCCGATCAGGATCAGGATCACGGCGGCGAGGTCGAGCATGGCGTCCATCAGCGGTCCTGGTCCCTTCTCGCGACGAACCGTGCGATCGAGATCGACCCGAACACGCCGACGGCCGCGATGATCAGCAGCACCGGCAGCGTGCGCGTGTGGTGGTTGATCGCCATCTCGGCACCCAGCACGCACATCACCAGGGTGAGCAGGACATCGGATGCCACGGCCCTGTCGAGGATCGAAGGGCCGATGACGATGCGCCACAGCGTGAGCAGTGCGGCGATCCCGAAGATCACGTAGATCGCGAGCAGCAGGACGCTCATCGGGCACCTCCCTTGAGGGCATGCAGCTGCGCGCGCGAGCCCACGGCGCGCACGATGCGCTCCTCCCAGTGGTGCACGCTCGCGCGCTGCTTCGCGACGTCGGCGTCGTCGCGCACGCCGATGACGTGCAGGTACAGGATGCGGCGGTCGCGATCGGTGTCGACGATGAGCGAGCCGGGGATGAGGGATGCCGTGACCGCGGTGTGCGTCATGATCAGGTCGTCGTCGGTCACGAGCTGCACGGCGATGATCGCAGCGCCGGGCTGCCGGCGGAAGTCGAGCACCTGCCACGCCACCGTGAGTGAGCCCTGCACCACCGCGAGGAGGAACTCGACGACGAAGACGAGACCCCACCACAGGTTGACGCGACCCGACAGCTCGACCGGCGGAAGCCGGAAGACGCGCGTCACGACCAGGGCGGCGACCAGCCCGGTGACGAACGCGAGCCACGTGAACTGGCCCCACAGCAGCATCCACAGCGCGATGAGCCACACGAAGAACGGCAGCTGCCGCCACGCCGTCGCGAACCCGCGGCGGAGCCGGCTCTGGGGCAGGTCCGGGCTCACGGGGCCTTCTCGGTTCCCGAGGTGTCGGCTTCGAGCTGCGTCAGCGACACGGGCTGCAGCAAAGCTCCGCCGATGCGGGTGCACACGTCGTAGAGCGGTCCGGCGAAGACGGTGAGCGCGACAGTGATGACCACCATGCCGGTGGTGGCGGCCGTCATGATCTTCGGGATGACGCGGCGCTCGGTCTCGACGCCGGCGGCGGGCGCCGAGCCCAGGTACGAGATGCGGGCCTCGGTCTCGGCCGAGTCCTCGTCCTCGCGCCAGAACGAGAGGTTCCACGCCCGCATGAGCGCGTAGAGCGTGAGGAGGCTGGTGAGGATGCCGCCCACCATCAGCACCATCATGATCGGCGTGCCCACCTGCGCCGCCGCGTCGAACAGCGCGAACTTGCCGATGAAGCCCGAGAACGGCGGCAGTCCGCCCAGGTTGACCGCGGGGATGAAGTACAGCACCGCGATGACGGGCGCCGCCTTCATCAGGCCCTTGACCCGGAGGATCGACGTCGAGCCGGCGCGGCGCTCGACGAGGCCGACGGCGAGGAACAGCGTCGTCTGCACCACGATGTGGTGGACCATGTAGTAGATCGTCGCGCCGATCGCGGCGGGGGTCGCGATCGCCAGCCCGAAGATCATGTAGCCGATGTGGCTCACAAGCGTGAACGACAGGATCCGTTTCAGCTCGGCCTGCGCCACGGCACCGAGCACGCCGACGATCATGGTGGCGAGCGCCACCCACATCAGGAGCTGGTTCACGTCGTTGTCGAGGAACAGCTCGGTCTCGGTGCGGATGATCGCGTACACGCCGACCTTGGTCAGCAAGCCGGCGAACACCGCGGTGACCGGTGCGGGGGCTGTCGGGTACGAGTCGGGCAGCCAGAACGACAGCGGGAAGACAGCTGCCTTGATGCTGAACGCGAGCAGCAGCATGAGGTGCAGGATCAGCTGCGTCTCTTGCGGCAGCTCGCCCATGCGCTCGGAGATCTGCACCATGTTCACGGTGCCGAGGGCGCCATAGATCATCGCGATCGCCGCGAGGAAGAGGATCGACGACACCAGCGACACGACGATGTAGACCACGCCGGTGCGGATGCGCGACTCCGTCGAGCCGAGCGTGATCAGCACGTACGAGGCGACGAGGAGGATCTCGAAGCCGACGTAGAGGTTGAAGAGGTCGCCTGCGATGAACGCGTTGAAGATGCCCGCGCCGAGGATGAGGTACGAGGGGTGGAAGATCGAGACGGGGGTGTCGTCGTCGCCGTCCGCCGCACCCTGGCCCACGGAGAACAGCAGAACCGCGAGCAGCACGATGCTCGACACGACGACGAGGAGCGCCGCGAGCCGGTCGACGTAGAGCACGATGCCGAACGGGATCGGCCAGCCGCCGACCGACACCGCGATCGGCTGATCGCCGGTGTCGACGACGTAGAGCAGGATCGCCGCGATGACGGTGACCGCGCTGAGCGTGACGACCGAGACCAGGACCTGGGTCTTGCGATGGCGGCCGGCGATGAGCGCGATCGCGGCGCCGAGCAGCGGCAGCGTGACGAGCAGGGGGACGAGGGCCGGGGCGATCTCGGTCATGCGTCGTCACCCCGATCCCGCTGGTCCTGGTCGGGGCGGTCGACGGGCGCGTCGTCGCGGAGGCCGGCGAAGTCGCGTGCGCCGAGGATCGTGATCGGCGCCGTGTCGGTGCCGACGAAGTCCGTGGTCGCGTCGTCGTCGGTGTCCTCGATCTCGGTCTCCTCGTCCATCGTCTCCTCGGCCTCGGCGGCGCGCTCGCGCACCTCGAGGTCGGCCTCGTCGTCCGTCACGGTGTCGGCCTGGCCCAGCTGCCACGACCGGTAGATCAGCGCGAGGAGGAAGGCCGAGACGGCGAAGGTGATGACGATGGCGGTGAGGGTGAGCGCCTGCGGGAGCGGGTCGGACATCTCGTCGACCGAGGCCGAGCCGAAGAACGGCGCGACGCCTGGCCGACCCATCACGATCAGCAGCAGCAGGTTCGTCGCGTTGCCGAGCAGCAGGAACCCGATGAGCACGCGGGTGAGGCTGCGCTCGAGCATGGCGTAGACGCCGCACGCGAAGAGCACGGCCATCACGATGATGAGGACGAGGGAGACGTTCACGGCACCGTCACCCCCTGCCCGGATGCCTGCTGTTCCCGCGCCTCCTGCGCCTGGCGGTCGACCTCGGCGCCGAGGCTGCGCAGCACGTCGAGAACGAGGCCGATGACGACGAGGTAGACGCCGATGTCGAAGAGCGTCGAGGTGACGAACTCCACGTGGCCGAGCAGCGGCACGTCGTGGAACTCCCAGAAGTAGCTCGTGAGCGGCTGGTCGCCGAAGAACACCGGCACGATCGCGCACGCGACGGCGATCGTCATGCCCGTGCCGAGCAGGCGGCCGGCGTCGGTCGGTGCGGCGGCGCCGAGTTCGTAGCGACCGCCCGCGATATAGCGCATGACGAGCGCCATGCCCGCGACGAGACCGCCGGCGAATCCGCCGCCCGGCAGGTTGTGCCCGGCGAAGAGCAGGTACAGCGACACGATGATGATGGTGTGGAAGAGGATCCGCACGATCACCTCGAGCATGATCGAGCGGTTCTCGGGCCGCACGCGCTGGCCGCCGACCAGCCACGCCATGCGGCCACCGCCGGCTCCGCGGGGCTTGACGCCCTCCGCGGTCTCGACCAGCGGGCGCCGCGTGCGCGTCGCCCCGGTGGGCAGCGACGAGATCGCGCGCGACAGCGTGTCGGCGCGGTGGGTCACGAACACGAGGGATGCCACGCCCGTCGCCGCGAGGATCAGCACCGACAGCTCGCCCATGGTGTCCCAGCCGCGCAGGTCGACGAGCGCGACGTTGACGACGTTCTTGCCGTGCCCGAGCTCGTACGCGAGATCGGGGAAGGCGTCCGAGATCGGCTTCTCGACGCGGGCGCTGGTGGCCACGATCGCGACGAGCGCCATCGTGAGACCGACCGCCGCGCCGAGCACGGCACGCGCGACGGGCCAGACCGAGGCATTGTGCTCGCCGAGGCGCGACGGGATGCGGCGCAGCACCAGCGCGAACGCGACGAGCGTGACGGTCTCGACGAGGATCTGGGTGAGCGCGAGGTCGGGGGCGCCGCTCGTCGCGAAGAGCAGCACCATGCCGAGGCCCGTCACCGACACGAGCACCACGCCCGTGTACCGCTTGCGGGCGCGGATCGCGATGAGGCCGGCGGCGATCATGATGGGGGCGACCAGCAGCTGAGTGGGCGTCTGGTAGGCGTCGAGCTTCGCCTGCCAGTCGTCGCTCGCGAACAGCGCCGTCGCCTCGGCCGCGACGAAGACGACGAAGATCGTGCCGACGTACACCGGCAGCGAGCCGCGCTGCGTGAGGCTCGTCGTGATCACCGACAGGCGCGCGATGACGCGCAGCGTGCCGTTGTACGCCTCGGCCGCGGTGAACGGCAGCAGGCGCTTCGCCGGACGCCAGCCCCGCGTCAGCCAGAACACGACGACGCCGATCGCGATCGTCGCGAGCGAGATCCACAGCGCGGGCTCGAGCCCGTGCCACAGCGCGAGGTGAGCCGGGTGCTCAGGAGCCGCGACGCCCGGCGTCGAGACCGGCGCCTGATCGGCGTAGGGCGTGAAGGCCTTGTCGAGCCACGGCGCGGCGACGCCCGCGACGACGGTGAGGCCCGAGAGCACGATCGGCGCCACGAGGAATCCGATCGGCGGGTCGGGCCATTCCGTATCGGGCAGACGATCGCCGCGCGCATCGCGCTTGGTCGCGAACGCGCCCCAGAGGAAGCGGATGCCGTACCCCGCCGTCAGCACCGAGCCCAGGACGATCCCCGCGAGCGCGACGATCCCCCACACCGCGCCGCCGAGCGCCTCGTGCAGCAGAGCGGCGAGCGCACCTTCCTTGGCGACGAACCCGATGGTGGGGATGATGCCGATCATCGACGCGACGGCGACGATCGAGAAGGTCGCCATGACCGGTGCCTGCCGGCCGACCCCCGACAGCTCGGTCAGGTCGCGGGTCGACAGCTGGCGGTCGATGACGCCCACCACGAGGAACAGCGCCGACTTGAAGAGGGCGTGACTCAACAGCAGAGCGAGACCTGCGAGCGCAGCATCCCGTGTGCCATAACCGAGCACGACGGTCAGAAGGCCCAGCTGGCTCACGGTGCCGAAGGCGAGCACGCGCTTGAGGTCGGTCTCGCGCAGCGCCTGGAACCCGCCGAGCAGCATCGTGAAGACACCCAGCGCGACGACGATCGGCCGCCAGGTCGGGGCGATCGCGAAGACGGGCGCGAAGCGGGCGATGAGGTAGATGCCCGCCTTCACCATGGCGGCCGCATGCAGGTAGGCGCTCACGGGAGTGGGCGCGGCCATGGCACCGGGCAGCCAGAAGTGGAAGGGGAAGATCGCCGACTTGCTGAGCGCGCCGACGAGGATCATCACGAGGGCTGCGTCGATGATCGGACCCGATGGGGCCTCGGCGAGGATCGTCGAGATGCTGGATGTGCCCGCGTCGACCACCAGCAGCACGACGCCGATCAGCATGACGAGCCCGCCGAGCGTCGTGACGAGGAGCGCTTGCAGCGCCGCACGACGGCTCGCCGCGCGCTTGTTGTAGTACCCGATGAGCAGGTCCGACAGCACGCTCGTGACTTCCCAGAACATCACGAGTACGACGAGGTCGTCGGTGAGGACGAGCCCGTACATCGCCCCCGCGAACGCGAGCAGCACCGCGGCGAACTGGCCGAGGTTGTCCTTCTTGCCGCGGAAGTACCAGCGGCAGTAGATCATCACGAGCGCCCCGACGCCGGTGACGACCAGCGTCATGAGCCACGACAGCGTGTCCATGCGCATCGAGAGATCGATGCCGAGCGGCGGGATCCAGGCGTATGTCTCGAACGGAATGTCGCCCGCGAGCACCTGCGGGGTGAGCACGGCGGCGTAGGCGAACCCCGCGAGCGGCAGGACCGCTGCGACGTAGAAGGCCCGGGCCCCGATGCGTGCGACCAGCCACGGGAGAAGAACCGGGACCACCGCGAACGCGCCGAGAACGAGGAGCATTCGGGCCTCCTCGGGGTCGTCGGCGGGCGCAGGTCAGGAGAGGACGGCGCAAAGCCCAGGCGATCGGGGTGTCGACAACCATCCTACCGGGCGCTTCAGGCCCGATCGCCCGGACGGCATACATCGGCGCCTCGTACGAGAGTGTCGCCGCGGCCGAACAGGGCCCGCTGCGCTCGTGGCTCCGGCCTCAGGCGGCGGCCGGGGCCGGGCCCGTGGTGTTGCCCTCGCGGAAGGTGCAGGTGAAGCGGATCGATGCGGCGGGGGTGCCCTCGAGCATCGCGGCGACGGCGGCGCCGGCCGCGCGGCCCTTGTCGGTGGCGGGCTGCACGAGGGTGGTCAGCTCGTACGGGGCGAGGCCGTCGACGACGATGCCGTCGAAGCCGGTGACGCTCACGTCGTCCGGCACGCGCAGGCCGGCCTCCTCGGCCGCCCGGATGACGCCCGCTGCGAGCAGGTCGCTCTGCGCGATGACGGCGGTCGGTCGACGATCGGCGTCGGCGAAGATCTCGCGGCCGGCCGCGAACCCTTCGTCGATGAAGCTGCCGGCGGCGGCGAAGGCCGGTGCGTCGGGGAACACGTCCAGGGCGCCGGCCAGCCGCTCGCGGGTGACGTCCACGTTGACCGCCGTGTCGTTGTGCAGCCAGCCGCGCGCCCCGTCGACCCGCGCGGGCAGCGTCACGACTGCCACCTCGCGATGCCCGAGCGCACGCAGGTGGCTCGCGGCCTGGCGCTGCGCTTCACGGTTGTCGAGGCCGATGCGCGGCACGTCGTCGCCGGCGTCCCCCTCGATGACGACGACCGGGATGCCGCGTGCCCTGACCATCTCGAGCGACTCGCGCAGCAGGCCGCTGCAGCCGATGAGCACCGCGGCGTCGAGCGGCGCTGTCATGAGCGAGGGCCCGCTCCCGGTGGGTTCGTGGTCGCGCAGCAGCAGCAGGCCGGCGCCGAGCGGGGTGACCGCGTCGGCGAGGCCGTCCATCATCAGCGTCTTCACGGGGTCGAGGAACGCCGTGCCGATGTGCTCCTCGAACACCACGCCGACGATGCCGGAGCGGCCGCGGCGCAGCGAGGCGGCGCGCGGGTCGGGGCCGGTGTAGCCGAGGGCGGCGGCAGCGTCGAGCACACGGCGGCGGGTCGCGTCCGACACCGGTGTCTTGCCGCTGAACACCACGGAGGCGGTCGACGGCGAGACGCCTGCCTCGCGGGCGACGTCCGAGATCGTGGCGCGGCGGGTACCGGTGTCCTGTCGGCTCATGATCTGACGATCGTAACCCGTCCGGAACACGTGATGTCGAATCGATTCGGCTCGCACCGAATCGATTCGGTAGCATGTGCGGATGGATACCGCGCTCACCCGTCGGCAGCTGGTCGCCTGGCGCACCGCGATCTTCACGATCTTCCTCATCATGGGAGTCGGCTTCGCGTCGTGGGCGTCGCGGCTGCCGGCGGTGAAGAACGACCTCGGTATCAATGACCTTCAGGTGGGCGTCCTGCTGTTCATCTCGGGTGTCACGTCGATCGTGGGCCTCTCCCTGGCCAACGTGATCGTGGCGCGTTGGGGGGCGCGACGCGGGATGTTCGCGACGATCATCACGTTCGCGCTCGGCGTCGTGGTCGCCGGTGTCGGCGTGGAATTCGCGCAGTCGTACGTGGTGACCGCCGTCGGGCTCGGTCTGATGGGCCTCGGCATGAGCGCCACCGACGTCATGATGAACGTCGAAGCGGCAGCCGTCGAGCAGGCGTTCGAGCGCACGCTCATGCCGCTCTTCCACGCCTTCTTCAGCCTCGGCACCGTCGCGGGTGCCGGGCTCGGCGTCGCCATGGCGGCCCTGGGCATCGGCGTCGGCTGGCACCTCGGTGCCGCCGGCGTGCTCGTCGCCGTGGCGGGACTGCTGTCGCTGCGCGCCGTCCCCGTGCGCGAGAGCGTGCACGACGATCCCGCGACGAGCGTCACGCGCCGCGAGCGCTTCGCCGAGATCGCGGCGGTCTGGCGCGACCCGCGCACCTACGCGATCGGCGCGATCATGCTCGGCATGGCGTTCGCCGAGGGCAGCGCCAACGACTGGCTCACGATCGCGATGGTCGACGGCCACGACCAGACCGAGGCGGTCGGCGCCATCGCCCTGACGGTGTTCTCGGTCGCGATGACGACGTTCCGCATCCTCGGCGGCCCGCTCGTCGACCGGATCGGCCGCGTGTGGTCGCTGCGCATCCTGTCTATCGCGGCGGGCGTCGGCCTGGTCATGTTCATCCTCGCGCCGAACCTGCCGATCGCCTTCATCGGCATCGCGCTGTGGGGGGCCGGCGCATCACTGGGCTTCCCGCTCGGCTTGGCCGCGGCCGCGGACGACCCGAGGAAGGCTGCCGCGTCCGTCTCGGCCGCTGCGACGATCGGCTACCTGGCCTTCCTGTGCGGCCCGCCGATCCTCGGCTGGATCAGCCACGAGATCGGAATCCTGCCGACCCTGTGGATCATCGTCGCCCTCATCGCGATGTCGGGGCTCGCCTCCGGCGCCGCGAAGCCGATCGCCGGATCCAAGGTCGGCGCCGGACACGCCCACCACTGAGCGTCCCCCGGCCCACGCCGGCCGCCCCCGTAGGCCGGATCGGTTCGGGTCAGAGGCGATCGGCCACCGTGGCCGCGACGGTGAGCCACGCGTCGCGGGTCTCGGGCGACAGGGCGTCGAAGTCGATGGGCCCGCCGTCGACGAGCGACGGATCGAACGGCGCGTTCACGACAGCCGACGTCACCTGCTCGAAGTGCTGCGAGAGCCGCGTCTCGAGCTTGCGGTCCGGGCGGGAGGACGGCGCCGTGAGCACGGTGACGGCCTCGTCGATCTTGCGGCCGAAGCCCTTCTCGCGCAGGCCGTCGAGCAGCCACGCGGCGCTGGCCGCGGTGTCCTCGCGCACGGTCGAGACGATCACGAGCTGGTCCGCGGCGGCGACGGCAGCGACCCAGTTCGAGGCGCGCATGTTGTTGCCGGTGTCGACGATCATCAGTCGGTAGTAGCGGCGCAGCAAGGCGTGGAGCCGGTCGAACGCCGCCGCATCGATCGTCGAGGAGGCCGCGGCATCCTCATCCGAGGCGAGCACGTCGAAGCGGGCGTCGACCTGCGTGCGGACGTAGTGGTCGAGCGCCGCGAGGCTCGACCCGCGGAAGTTCGAGGCCTCGTCGAGGTCCTCGAGGAGGTCGACGGCGGTGCGGTGGTGCGGAGCGTGCTGCGCGCGCCAGCCGAGCGTGCCGCGGGTCTCGTTGTTGTCCCACGCGAGGGTGGCGCCGCCGCGCAGCGTCCCGAACGTCGCAGCCAGCAGCAGCGTGCTGGTCGTCTTGTGGGCGCCGCCCTTCGGGTTGAGCACCACGATCGTGCGCGGGGCGTCGAGGCGACGCTGCACCCGCTTCTCGCGGTCGAGGCGCGACCGCTCGACACGGCCCGGCGCGGGAGAGATCAGGCCGCCGGTCGCACGGCGCACGGCGCCCTGCCACCCGGTGGTCGCGCGCGGGCGGGCGCCGCCGCCGCGCGAGTCGAGCAGGTCCTGCACGGTCGGCCGCCCGGTGTCCTCCACCACGGGCGCGAGCGAGGGCACCGCGGGCACCGGCGTCGGCGCCGTGACCGGAAGGGCCGACGCCGGAGCGGGTGCGGGCACCGGGTCCACGGCCGCCTCCTCCAGCGCCTCGGCGAACGTGCCGTCGGGGTGCACCACGAGGGGCCAGCGGGATGCGCCCTCGACGAGGGTCGCGTGGGCCGGTTCGCCGTTGGATGCTGCGAGCTGGCGGATCTCCTCGACCACGCGGTCGCGCAGCGCGAGGCTGTCGGGGGCGACGACCTCCGCCACGTCGCTGCCGACGTGGAGCTCGGCGACGGTGCTGGACAGGATGTGGACTGTCGCGTCGGGCAGACGTGAGTTCATCGGTTCTTCTCCGGACGAAGGTTCGGCGTGGGGTGCCGGGGTCTGAGGGCGCGCGCGTAGCGCGGGCAACGAGGGCAAAGGCTATCCGACCAGCCTGCGGGCAAGCTGATGCGGGAGGCTAGGCTCTTCGGGTGCGTCTTGTCATCGCCCGCTGCTCGGTCGACTACACCGGGCGGCTCAACGCCCACCTGCCCCTCGCCACCCGCCTGCTGGTGCACAAGGGCGACGGCTCGCTGCTGGTGCACTCCGACGGCGGCTCGTACAAGCCGCTCAACTGGATGAGCCCGCCGTGCCGGCTCGACGTCGAGGTGCCCGACGAGGAGTCGGCGTCCGCCGGCGTGCTCGAGCACTGGCGCGTGACGCACGCGAAGACCGGCGACGCGCTGCTCGTGCGCATCTACGAGGTCATCCACGACTCGTCGCACGAGCTCGGCATCGACCCGGGCCTGCAGAAGGACGGCGTCGAGGCCGATCTGCAGCGACTCCTCGCCGAGCAGGTCGACGTGATCGGCGAGAACCTGACGCTCGTGCGCCGCGAGTTCCCGACCGCGATCGGCCCGGTCGACCTGCTTCTGCGCGACCCGGAGGGCGGCACCATCGCCGTCGAGGTGAAGCGCCGCGGCGACATCGACGGCGTCGAGCAGCTCACCCGATACCTCGAGCTGCTCGGCCGCGACCCGCACCTCGCGCCGGTCACCGGCGTCTTCGCCGCCCAGGAGATCAAGCCCCAGGCCAAAGTGCTCGCCGCGGATCGCGGCATCCGTTGCGTCACCCTCGACTACGAGGGCATGAAGGGCATCGAGTCCGGCGCTCCGCGCCTCTTCTGACCGCCCGGCCCCCACCGCCCGCCTCTCACCGCCCGGGCATTGTCGCCCCGTCCCTCGATCACACCCGCATCGTCAGGCGGCCGTCCGCCACGGCCGGCGTTCGGGTGGCGGGTCGAACATCCACCGCAGCGGCGACTTCGAGCGCAGCGTCACGGGTGCCGCCGGGTCACCGGGTGCCGCGAGCAGCAGAAACCTGCCCTTCCCCTCGCGGACGATGCGCATTCCGGTCATATGCAGGTGGACGTGGTGGAACACGCACAGCAGAATCCCGCGGTCGATGTCGGTCCTGCCCTCGTCCGCGACCCAGTCGTCGATGTGATGCGCT
>JAVBUG010000259.1:0-5295 GCA_031555515.1 Microbacterium sp.
GGCGTAGACGACGCCGGTCTCGCGGTAGCTCGGGAAGGCGAAGTCGTCGGGGCGAAGAGCCCGTGCGGTGCCGATCTGGGTCGCCTCCTGGCCCTGGCACGGCGGCCAGAGGCCGAGCTGACCCTGCCGCTGCAGGGCGACGCCCTCGGTGTCGATGCGCCGCAGGAGCAACATGTCGAGGTACAGACCGCGCAGCGTGGCGGCTTCGACGTCGGCCACACAGCGATCCAGCTCGGGGTCGGCGATTCGCTCTCCGTCGGGGGTCAGCAGCCGCGCGACATCCTCGATGTCGGTGGCGAGATCCGCAGTGGGTGTCAGGGTGTGCGTCATCGTCATCACTCCTCTTGCCGGCCCCCTCGTGAGGGGCCGCTTGGCGTGCGCCGGCCTCTTCGCCGGCTGCTTCAACGGTACGTCCGCATCGCACCTCGCTCAAGCATTCGAAGACTTCTTGAGCATGTTGACAACTCGCGCCCGCCAATTGCGTGCTAACGTTTCGCACTATGAGTGCCCTCGATCACGTCGACCTGGAGCTGCTGGCAGCGCTCTCCGCCGACCCCCGCGCGACCGTCGTCGCACTCGCCGAACGACTCGGCCTCTCGCGCAACACCGTCCAGGCGCGCATGTCGCGGCTGGAGAAGGCGGGGGTCTTCCTGTCGTACGAGCGAGCCATCTCGTCCGCCTCCCTCGGGTTCCCGATCGAGGCCTTCATCAGCGTCATCGTGCGGCAGGCCGACCTGCCGAGGATCGCCGTCGAACTCGCCCGCGTCCCCGAGGTCGTGCAGGCGCACGGGCTGTCGGGTCAGGTGGACCTGCTGGTGCGCGTCGCATGCCGCGACACCCAGCACCTCTTCGACACTGACGCGCGCATCCTGGCGATCGAGGGCGTCGAGCGCACCGAGACCTCGCTCGTGATGGGCGAGGTCATCGCCCATCGCGTGACGCCGCTCATGGAGCTGGCACGACGGGAGTCGTAGCCGCGGCGCCCTTCGGGTTTGCGGTCGACGACGCGTCGGCGCGCACGAGGACCACGCCGACGAGGATCAGCGCCCCGCCCGCGAACTGGATCGGCGCGGGCACCTCGGCGAGGAAGATCCACGCGAACATCAGCGCGAACAGCACCTCCGAGAGCCCGACGAACGACGCCACCCGTGAGCCGATCCGCGGCACCGCCATCACGCCGAACGCGTAGCCGACCGTCGTCGCGATCGCGGCCACCCAGAGCAGCGGCATCCACCACGGCACGGCCACGCCCGCGAGCACGACGTCGACCGCCGGCGCCTGGAAGGGCAGGATGCCGGCGAGGCACAGCACCCCCATGACGAGCGCGCCGGTCAGCAGGCCGCTCGCGGCCAGCGCGAGCGGCGGCAGGTCGTCGCCGGCACGCTCCGAGATCACGAAGTACGCACACACGCACACGGCGGCGGCCAGCGCCAGCAGCGTTCCGATCAGGTCGAAGGTGGCGCCCGAGATGTCGACGACGAGCACGAGGCCGACCATCGCGACCGCGGAGCCCCACAGGACCAGCGCCGACGGCGCCTTGCGCGTGCGCACCCAGACCGCGGCCACGAGCATGACCGGGGCGAGGTACTGGATCAGCAGAGCCACAGCCACCGGCATGCGCTGCATCGCCGAGAAGAAGAAGAGCTGGCAACCGAGCACCGGCATCAGGCCGAAGCCGACGATCAGCCGCCAGTGGCGCTTCAGGAAGCCGCGCTGCCGCTTCATCGCCAGGAACAGCGCCGGCGACAGCACGAGGCCCGCGACCCCCATCCGCACGAGCAGCGCGGCACCCAGCGACCAGCCGGCTTCGAGCAGAGGCTTCACGAACGGGCCGCTCGACGAGAACGCCAGGGCTGATGCGACGCCCATCACCAGGCCGGTGGTGCGCATTCGCGCACTCGTGGCCGAGGCCGCGCTCGGGGCGATGATGGAGAGGGGCGCGGTCGAGGCGGTCATGGGCGACATCCGGCTGTCAGGGGTGAAGACTGCTTACACTGGTGACAGTAGCGGAACGGTCTGTCAGGAGTCAACGTGGTTTTCATTCATGACACGCGGAGGACGCTGATGATGGTCGTCGACCTCGTCAACACGCTCCCCGGCTTCGACGACGAAGACACCCTGCAGACGCTCGACGACCTCGACGAGTTCCTCATCCGGCAGCCCTACACCGGGACGATCCATCGCGATGACGAGACCCTCGACGCCGTGCGCGACCTGCGTGCGCGTCTCCGGTCGCTCTGGGAGGTGGACCGCGACGGCGCCGTGCCGCTCGTCAACACGATGCTCGCGGACGGCGAGGCCCTCCCCCGCCTCGTCATCCACGACGACTACGACTGGCACATCCACGCGACGTCCGACGAGTCACCGCTGGCGACGCGCATGATGGTCGAAGCCGCCATGGCGTTCGTGGACGTGATCCGCTCCGACGAGTACGGGCGCATCCGCATCTGCGACGCCGACGACTGCGACTCCGTCTACATCGACTACTCGAAGAACGGGTCCAAGCGCTACTGCGACACCGGCAACTGCGGCAACCGTATGAACGTCAACGCGTACCGCCGTCGGAAGGCGCGAGAAACCGCGTGATCGCGTCGGCCGCGGCGGCCGGCGTCTCGTAGTGGATCAGGTGCCCGACATCGGGGATCTCCACCAGCTCCGCGTCGGCGAACATCGTCGCGAGCTCCCGCTCGGCCTCGATGGGGGTGATGTCGTCCTTCACCGCCGCCACCAGCAGCGTGGGCTGCGCGATGCGGGGCGCGAACGCCCGCACGTCGTTCGACACCGACGCGACGAACGCGTCATGCAGCACATCGCGGTCGGCGAAGCGCGAGAAGTACGTGTCGTGCTGATCGTGCACGAATCGACGGATGCCGGAATCCTTGGTCTTCGCCATCGAGGCGCTCATCACCCGGACGATGAGGCCGTTGCGCAGAAGGGCCTCACCGAGCCGCTTCGGCAGCTTCGCCCCCGCCCAGTAGTAGAAGACCGCGAGCCTCGTGAGGATGCCCCGCGGCCCTTCGAGCGCCGGAGCGCCGATCGGGTTCACCAGGATCACACGCGGGGTTCCGAGGCCGCCGGCGACGGCGGACGAGACGACGATCGAGCCGAACGAGTGGCCGAGGATCACCGCCCCGGGCGCGACGGTCGCGGCGAACGCGCGCAGCCACTCCGCATAGAGGTCGAGGTCGTGGGTGCGCCCGGGGACGGGCGCGGTCTCGCCGAAGCCGGGAAGGTCCGGCGAGATCACCCGCACGCTCGGCAGGTGCGCGACGACGGGCTCGAGCCCGTGGTGCTCGCCGCGGAAGCCGTGCACCGCGACGATCGTCGTGTCGGCATCCGCAGGCCCGTAGACCCAGTACGCGGTGATGCCGCCGAGCACCTCGGTCTCGCGCCGCTCGACGGGGATCTCGTCGAGGAGCGGGGCGTACGGGTTCGGCGCGGTCACCCGTCGAGTCTACGAGGACTCTCCCGGGGCGGCTGCGCGCGGAGCGCCTCCGTCCCGATGTCGGAGGCGACGCATACCGTGAACGGCATGAGTCAGGCGCACCCCGAGCAGCTGCCGCTGTGGGATGTGCCGGACTGGGTGCGCATGGTCGGCGTGTTCGATCTCGAGACCACGGGCATCGATGTCACCGCCGACCGCATCGTGACGGCCCACGTCGGCCTGCTCGATGCCTCCGGCCGCGTCATCCGTGCCCGCGACTGGCTCGCCGACCCGGGCGTCGAGATCCCCGAGGGCGCGAGCGCGATCCACGGCATCTCGACGGAGCACGCGCGCGCGAACGGCCGGCCGGCCGCCGAGGTCGTGGGCGAGGTGGTCACGGCCGTCCGTGCACTGCTCGATGCGGGCATCCCGGTCGTCGCGTACAACGCGCCGTTCGACTTCTCCCTGCTGAAGTACGAGTCGCTGCGCCACGGCATCGCGCCGATCGAAGACCCTTCGCCCGTCATCGATCCCCTCGTCGTCGACAAGGCGTACGACCGGTGGCGCAAGGGCAAGCGCACGCTGGAGGTCGTCGCGGCGCACTACGCCGTGAGGCTGGACGCCGCACACGAGGCATCGGCCGACGCGGTCGCTGCCGGCCGCGTCGCGCAGGCGCTCGCCGAGCGGTTCGCGCCGTGGCTGCCCGACACGGTGCACGAGCTGCACACGCGGCAGATCGGCTGGGCCCGTGCCCAGGCCGAGAGCCTGACCGAGTACTTCATCCGCATCGGCAGGATCGATCCCGACGACCGTCTCGACGGTCGCTGGCCGATCCGCTGACCGGCGTCGCCCGCACATCCCGCAAACGCAGAAGACCCCGCCGAAGCGGGGCCTTCCGGGTGGCTGCTTACTTGGAGCCGCCGAAGTTCTTGAAGCGCTGGTTGAACTTCTCGACACGACCGGCCGAGTCCATGATGCGCTGCTTGCCCGTGTAGAACGGGTGCGAGGCCGACGAGATCTCGACGTCGATGACGGGGTACTCGACGCCGTCGAGCTCGATCGTCTTGTCGCTGGTCACCGTCGAGCGGGTGAGGAAGGTCTCGCCCGAGCCGAGGTCACGGAACACGACGGCCTGGTAGTCCGGGTGGAGGTCAGTCTTCATGATGGTCCTTTGAGGATGGTGCCCTGGATTTTGCCAGGGCGGTCAAAGTCTGGGGTGCGAATGCACCAAAGAGAGATTCTACCAGTCTCCGGCGCGGACGCCGAACCGGCCGCTTCGGGGCTCAGTGCGCGGCGCGCGCGGCGTAGCGGCCGCCCTCTTCGCTGAGGCGGATCGGCACACCGAACGTGTCGGTCAACGCCTCGGCGGTGAGGGTCTCGCGGATCGGGCCGGATGCCACGGCCTGACCGTCGCGCAGCAGCAGCACGTGGGTGAATCCGATGGGGATCTCCTCGACGTGGTGCGTGACCATGATCATCGCCGGCGTCGTCGGCGCCTGCGCATAGCCGCCCAGCAGGATGAGGAGCTCTTCGCGGGCGCCCAGGTCGAGGCTCGCGGTCGGCTCGTCGAGGAGCAGCAGCTCGGGGTCGGTCATGACGGCACGGGCGATCTGCACACGCTTCTGCTCACCGTCGGAGAGCGTGCCGAACGTCCGGTCGGCGAGATGGTCGAGCTTCCATTCGGCCAGCACCCGCAGAGCCCGACGCTCGTCGATGTCTTCGTAGGCTTCACGCCAGCGCCCGAGCACGGCGAAAGCGGCGGTGAGCACGACATCCAGCACCGTCTCGTCGGCGGGGATGCGGCGGGCCATCGCCGACGAGGCGACGCCGATGCGGGGCTTCAGGTCGAAGACGTCCGCCTTGCCGAGCTT
>JAVBUG010000193.1:0-9747 GCA_031555515.1 Microbacterium sp.
GAGCTCGCGGGCGACGTGCTCACGTTCGGCTTCGCGGACGAGATGGATGCTGCCGCCGCCGTGGCCGTGGTGCAGAGGCTCACCGAGCGCGAGGTGCGGCGGGTCGAGGCATCCGTCGTCCTCACGGTGCCGGAGGGCGACGCGCTGCTGCCCGCCGCGGTGCGCGCACTCGACGCGGCCGGGCTCATGGTGCGAACCGCGACCGGCGTGCCGCCGACGCTCGACGACGTGTTCCTGGCGCTCACCGGCCGCACGCTGCGCGAGGCCGGCGAGGGGGAGGGCGAACCGGAGGAAGAAGCGGATGCTTCGGCTGAGGCATCCGTCACCGAACAGGTGAGCGAGACGACAGGAGCCAAGCGATGAGCACTCAGATCGAGACCCGGCCCGACACCGCGGTGCGGGCGAACCCGGCGCGCGACACGTGGAACGTGCTGACCCGCGAGCTGAAGCCGGTGGTGCGCGACCCGTTCACGCTGATCTTCAGCCTCGTGCAGCCGCTGGTGTTCCTCGGGCTGTTCGCGCCGCTCCTGGTCGGCTCGTCGGGCGCACCCGTGGGCGAGACCCTGCAGGGGTTCGTGCCGGGCGTCCTCGTGATGATCGTGCTGTTCGGCACGGGAGCTACCGGATCGAACCTGCAGTACGAGATGATGACGGGCTCGCACGAGCGCACGCTTGTCGCGCCGCTCGCGCGGTCGTCGCTGCTGGTCGGCCGTGCGCTCAAGGAGATCGCGCCGATCGTGGTGCAGGCGCTCATCATCGTGCTCATCGCGTGGCCGTTCGGCTTCACGATCAACGTGCCGGGGCTCGTGATCGGGCTCGCGCTGCTCGCCGTGTTCGGGGTCGGCCTCGGGTCGCTGTCGTACACGCTCGCGCTCAAGACCAAAGACCGGGAGTGGCTCTTCTGGGGTGTGCAGCAGACGCTCATCTTCCCGCTGCTGATCCTGTCGGGCATGCTGCTGCCGCTCGACGAAGGCCCCGCGTGGATGCGGGCGGTGTCGACCGTGAACCCGGTCAACTGGGTCGTGCAGGCCGAGCGCGCGCTCTTCGCCGGCGACCTCGGCGCGATCGAGGTGCTGTGGGGCTGGGTCGCCGCGATCGTGCTCGCGGTGGTCGGGCTGGCCGTCGGGATCCGCGCGATGCGCAAGAGCAGCTGACGGATGAGGGATGCCGCGGACCCGGCGTTCTGCGCCGGGTCCGGGGCGTTTCGTCGCGCTCGTTCCTCGCTCGCTCAACGAGCGGGGCGGTCGGGGCTACTGCGGGACGGGGGTGGGCACGTGGTGGGCGACGGCGACGCGGTCTCCGCCGGCCATCTTCGCCTCGTACATGGCGTGGTCGGCGGCGCGGATGAGCTGGTCCATGACCGGAGCGCCGTCGTTTCCGACGGTGACCACGCCGACGCTCGCGGTGATCGACAGCACCGGAGGAAGGTCGGCGTACGGCTCGGCGATCGCGGCGCGGATGCGGTCGGCGAGCGCTGCGGCGTCGCCGACGCTGTCGACCGCGGCGACCGCGATGAACTCGTCGCCCCCGAATCGCCCGAGCACATCCGACTCACGGATGACCCCGCGCAGCCGCTCCCCGATCTCGCGAAGGAGCGCGTCGCCGGCAGCGTGACCGAGCAGATCGTTCACCGCCTTGAAGCCGTCGAGATCGATGAAGATCACGGTCAGCGCGGAGTAGTCCTGGAAGAGGGTGCGGGTGACGTCCTCCTCGATCAGTCGCCGGTTCGGCAGTCCCGTCACCTCGTCGTGCATGGCCGCGCGACGCAGAGTGTCTTCGAGGCGGATCCGCGCGATCGCCTGGGCTGCCTGGTTCGACAGCGCCTCGGCGAGCGGGACGGCCTCTTCGTCGAACTCCCGCGGGTGGTCGAAGAAGCACACCATCGCACCGACAGCATCCCCGTGGGACCGCATCGGCGAGGCGATCGCCGCATGCACGCCGCCGGCGCGATAGATGTCGCTCATGCCGACTCCGGGCACGTAGGAGTCCGCATGCTCAGGGGAGCGCACGATCAGCACCTGCCCGCCGAGGAAGGTGGTCGTCCCGGCCGGCCGGAGGTCTGCCGGCCAATGGGCGGCGAGCGGGTTCACCCCGGCGACCTGGACCAGCCCGTCAGGTCCGCCGATGTGCACGCTCACGGCGCTCGCGGCGAACGCCCGCTGCGCCACGTCCACCAGGAGTTCCGCCGCGTCGGTCTCGGTCCTCACATTGCCGAAGCCGACCGCCGCGTTGAGGAGGATCTGCAGTCGCTGCCGACCGCGCTCCGTCTTCGCCTCCGCGCCCTGGAACCCGAGATTGAAGGAGGACCGGGTCGACACGTCGTAGACGGCGACGCGCTCCACACCGCTCTCGTCCTCGCCGAGGGAGCCGACGACCACGGGGCGGACGACCCCGGACACGCCATGAAGAGTGGCATCCGTCGGGCGCTCCCCGTCAGCGGACGCCAGTGGCATGCGGAGTGTGAGGAGCGTTTCGAGCGGCTTTCCGATCACGTCCTCGCGATCGCAGCCCATCCACTCGAGCACCTGCTGATTCGCGTCGAGAATCGTCGACTGACGATCGACGGCGATCAGCCCGCAGATCGCGAGATTCAGCATGGGAACCCCTTAACGTGGGGTGTGGTCAGGATGCGGCATCCGATCGGGGCGTTTCCGTGGATCACGGTGCCTCCTGGCTTCTGTATCGAGGCGATGGTGTGGGCGGAACGGGGAACGACATCTCGCCTGCGGGTGGAACCAGTCTAGTCGGTGCTTCGCAGAATTAGATAAGTATTCTAAATATTCGCAAACTGACTATTCTGATCTCGAAGCGATGGGGGGAGAATGTCGGTATGGCGAACGACACACCGGCGCTGACCCTCGGGGTGGCGCTGCGCCGGTACCTCGATGCGCGCAACGCCGCGCTGGTGACCGCGCGCGCCAGTCTCGGCATCACCGACACCGATGCCCGCGCCCTGCTGTTCGTGGTCGGCAATCCCGGAACGCGGCCGACAGCGCTGCGGGAGTATCTCGGCATCACGTCGGCCGGCGTGACGACGCTGATCGATCGGCTCGTCAGCCGCTCTCTCGTGCGACGCGATATCGACCCGTCCGACAGGCGGGTGAACCGCATCACCGCCACGATCGACATCGCCGAAGATCCGTGGTCGGCCCTCAGCCGGTTCGACGACGACTTCGACATCGCCGTCGACGCCGCTGATCAGACCCGGGTCGGTGACTCGGCAGCCCTGCTCGCGGCCTTGACCGCAGCGACGGTGGGCACGCCGCACTGACCGCCGCTCAGGCGACGTCGATGCCCTGATACGCCTGCGACTTCGCCTCGAGGAACGCGCACAGGTCGGAGACGGCGGCAAGCTCGGCGGACAGCTCGAGCAGCCCGGCTGCGTCGAGCACGAGGTTCTCTTCGCGAGCCTCCATCGTCGCGACCCATCCGGTCGCATCCTGCGTGGCCGGCTGGATGAACACGCCGGTCGGCGCATGACCGAGCCGGAAGAACACGAGCCCGGTGTTCGCTCCGCCGTCGCCGTCCTGCACCATCACGCGTGCGGCGTCGGCCTGCGGCCTTCCCTCCGCGCGATACTCGGCGAGCCAAGACTCCAACGTCTCCAGATTCCGAAACGCCATCGCAACCCCTCCTACTGACTCTGCGACGAGAAAAGTATAAGGATCGGGGGATCCGTCGTCGAAGGCCTCTCGCGAGCGTGTGCGGCGGAAGCGGACTCTAGCCGATCGGCCCGCCTCGTGCGCCGGCTTGCGATGCAGGCGCTCCGCAGGGCTGACTTGAAGGATGCCCATCACTGGAGACCTCGCGGATGATCTGGCAGCCGCCGTCGGCGGTTCCGAGATCTTCGCCGTCTACCAGCCGCAGGTGTCGTTGGAGAGCGGGTCGATCGTGGCGGCCGAGGCGCTGTGCCGCTGGCGGCACCCGCGGCTCGGCGACATCGACCCCGTGACGATGATCGCCGTCGCCGAGCAGAGCGGCGTGATCCATGCGCTCGGACGGCGCATCCTCGACGAGTGCCTCGACACGCTCGCCGGATGGCGCGAGACGGGCCGTGACTGGGCCGTCGCCGTCAACGTCTCGCCGGCGCAGTTCGAGGACGAATCGTTCGCCGACCACGTCGCCGGCGAACTCGCCCGGCGTGAGCTCGCTCCTGGTTCCCTCGTCTTCGAGCTTCCCCACGACCTGCCGCCGGTCGACGACGGTGCGGTGCTGTCGCAGCTGCACCTGCTGCGCGACAGCGGCGTCGAGTTCTCACTGGCCGGTTCCGGTGTCGGAGCTCCCTCACCGGAGCTCCTCCGAAGCCTGCCGGTCGCCGAGGTGAAGCTCCCGGGCGAGCTGGTGCGGGCCGCGGAACGCCCCGCGCCGGCGTCGCTGCGCGAGCAGGTCGAGATCGCGCACGCGCATGGGCTGCGCGTCGTGGCCGAGGGGATCGAGACCCTCACCCATCTCGACATCGCGGTGGAGCTGGGCTGCGATCGGGCGCAGGGCTTCCTCATCCGGCAGCCGCACTCCGAGATCGTGTTCCCGTAGATCTAGGATCGAGGGATGACGACGGCGCGACGGCGAGGCATCCTCGCTGGCGTAACCGCGATCATCCTGCTGGCGCTCGGCGCCGGGGTCGCATTCGCCGTCGGTGACGCTCTCGGCATCCGCACCGAGCCCTCGGCCCAGATGGAGCCGGCCGCTCCCGTCGTTCCCGAGGTCGCCGAGCCCGTCCTCCCGCCGAACTTCACGTTCGACGCCCCCGATACGGAGCGCGTGTCGGTCGCACTGGAGGAATTGACGGATGCTGCGGCCGCAGCATCCGGAACCTCCGGCGAAGCCGTCCTCACGGTTCAGATCGTCCCCACCCTGATCGCGACCGAGGACGCCTACGCGCTCGAGGGCGATGCCGCGTCGTGGCTGATCCGTGCGGGGAACGAGACCGGCGCGACGCGGGGTATCTACGACCTCGCCAACCAGGTCCGCGCTGCCGCACCGCTGACCGACCTGCTCGGCGAGCACGAGGCGTCGCGCCTGCCGCTGCGCATGACCGACCTCGGCGCGGTCGGCGTGATCCCGGATCCCGCGGAGTGGGAGTCCGGCGACGACTACTCGCACGCCTCGAAGGCGTTCGCCGCGGTGATGCAGCCAGAGCCGCCGTATGTCGACGAGGCCGCGCTCGCCGCCGCATTCGAGGACTTCGACGGATTCCTGCGGCACTCCCTCGCGAACGGGTTCAACGCGGTCGCGTTCCCCGGGTTCGTCGAATACGTGACATTCGACGACGCCCCCGATGGCCCGGTCTACGCCGAGGGCGACGACCACCGCGACAAGGCGCTCGCCCTGCGCGACGCATACGCGCCCTTCTGGGAGCGCGCCGACGAGCTCGGTATGAAGCTGTTTCTGCGCACCGACATGCTCGCACTCACGGGTCCGCTCGAGCAGTACCTCACCGACGAGTTCGGTTCGCTCGACACCGAGAACCCCGAGCTCTGGGACGTCTACACCGCGGGCCTCGACGAGCTGTACGACGCCGTGCCCGCGCTCGACGGCGTGCTCATCCGCATCGGCGAGGCGGGTCCGGTCTACGACGTGGGCGGCTGGGACTACTACTCCGCGCTCGAGGTGACGTCGGTCGACGCCGTGCGCACGATGCTCGAGGCGTTCACGGCGCAAGCCGAGGCATCCGATCGCGAAGTCATCTTCCGCACGTGGTCGGTCGGCGTCGGCGCCGTCGGCGACATGCACACGAACTCCGCGTCGTACGAGGCGGTGCTCGGCGGGATCGACTCGCCGTCGCTCATCGTGTCGACGAAGTACACGCTCGGCGACTTCTACACGTGGCTGCCGCTCAACGACACCCTCGAGCAGGGGTCGCAGCGGCGCATCGTCGAGTTCCAGAGCCGGCGCGAGTTCGAGAACTTCGGCGCGTTCCCCAACGACCTCGGTCCGCAGTACCAGTGGGCGCTGCAGCAGCTGCTCGCCGCGAACGACCAGGTCGAGGGCGTCTGGGTCTGGACCCAGGATGGCGGACCCTGGCGCGCCGGACCCATGAGCCTGTACCTGAAGTCCGGATTCTGGCAGCTGTACGAGCTCAACACGCAGCTCGCAGCATCCCTCGCCCAGAATCCCGAGGCCGACGTCGCCGGCATCACCGCGGCGTGGGCCCGGGAGTACTTCTCCGAAGACCCCGCCACCGTCGAGGCGATCGTCGACGCGATGACGCACTCGCGCGACGCGATCGCCCAAGGCATGTACGTGCCGCAGTTCGCCGAGCAGCGCGTGTTCGCGATCGGGCTCGAGCCGCCGCCCATGATGTGGATCTTCGAGTGGGACATCCTGACCGGCGACTCCGCCGTGCTCGACGTGCTCTACTCGATCGTCCGTGACAGCGGGGCGAACGGGGTCGAGGCGGCGATCGGCGACGGCGCCGAGGCTGTCGTCGCGGTCGAGCAGATGCGCGATCTGGTTTCGGAGACGGATGCTGCCACCTGGCGCTCCTCGGAGATGCGGAGTGCGTTCCTCGACACGCTGGACTACGAGCTCGACACCCTCCGGCTGCTCGAGGCGTACCGCGCGATGATCCTGCACCAGGGGGAGTGGCACGACACGCTCTCGCCCGAGGTGCACGCGCAGTGGGATGCCGACCGCGTCGCGTACGAGGAGCGCGCGGCCGAGCACCTCGCGACCTACGAGGGGAACATCGATTACCCCGCGTTCAACCTCACCGCCGCGCAGCTCGGCGTCGAGCGCGCGGTGCGCGACGAGCCCATGGCCTGGGTCGCCCGCGTGCTGCTCGTGCTGGCCCTGGCGTGGGTCGTGATCGGCATGCTCGCCGCCCGCACGCGCCTGGTCGCCAAGCCCGGCGCCGCGGCGGCGCGCGCGACGTGGATCGCGTCGACGCGGCCGTGGCGGGCGCGCGAGTCGACCCTCGGCATGCTCGAGCTCGACCGGTGGCTGCTGCTGATCGTGCCGGCGGGGCTGCTCGTCGCGACGCGTGCCGTGCAGACGTCGTTCCTCTCGTGGACGCACCTCGCCGTCATCATCGGCGCCTGGGTCGTGTTCGCGCTCGTGCTGCGCGTCTTCGTCTGGGAGCGCTCGCCGTGGCCGGTCATCGCGGCCGTCGGCGGGGTCGTGATGCTGCGCTGCATCGTGACGCTGTTCGCCCTCTCGTTCACGGGTCCGGGCGGCTATTGGTTCGCGTTCTGGACCGAGCCGCTGCTGCGGACGGTGTACATCAGCATCGCGTTCGCGCTGTTCGTGTGGGTGTTCGTCGCCGCGGGCTGGGCGCTGTCGGCGCAGGTGCGCGCGCGGCGCGCGACCGGGTACGTGCTCGCTGCGGTCGGCGCCGGGCTGCTCGTGCCCGCGGTGGTGGTCGGGGCGATCGGCCTCGAGACCGCGCTCACGCTCTGGAACGACGAGATGGGCCTGCTGCCCTGGGGTCTCGCGCGCATCCTCGGCATCACGACGTACCTCGAGATCCCTTCCGTGACCCCGTGGGCGGCCGCCGCGTTCGGCGGTGCGCTGCTCATCGTCGGCCTGCTCCTGGCGGTGCCGTGGCGGAGGCGGCGGGGCGCAGCATCCGTCCCCTCCTGAAGGCGGGGTCGGGCCGACGGCGTGGTCGGACCACACGAATCTGAGGGGTACGTTAGAAACATCCCCGAAACAATTCGAAGAGGTATTCACCATGCGCTCACGAAGCACAGCACTCCTGTCCATCGCCGCCGTTTCCGGCCTTCTGCTCGCCGGCTGCGCGTCGGCCGCCGATTCCGAGCCGACGTCCACGTCGGCCGCCGACGCGGTCGTCGAGTCGTCGGTGACCGAGCCCGCCGCCGCCGGTGAGCGCGTCGGCGCCGACGGCAACGAGCTCGAGGTGTGGAGCAGCATCGTCCCCGACGAGAGCGCTGCCGCCACGCTCGACGAGCCCGCCGAGGGCAACCAGTGGGTCACAGTCAACGTCGCCCAGTGGGTGACCGACGAGGGCCAGTCCGACGTCGATGTCGCCCCCGTGCTGCGTTCGACCGACGACGAGTCCTTCTCGGCCGAGGCCGTCTCGCAGCGCGCCGTCGAGGTGCCGATGACGCCCGAGAAGTCCTACACGTTCGTGTGGAGCTTCCAGGTTCCCGAGGACCTCGTCGACGCCTCCAGCCTCGTGCTCTGCGTCGGCTCGGGCGACGAGGGCTGCAGCAGCCTCGTCGCCGAGTGATCGTCAGGCGTCGGTCGCCCCACGGTCGGCGCCTGATCCACCGCGTGCGCGCCGCGTGCCTTTCGGGCACGCGGCGCGTTCGCGTCTGCGGGCGCTTTGGCCGCTCACCTGTCACGATTTGCCGATTGAGGCGGCGCTTCGTGGCAGGTGAGCAGTCAAGAGGTCGGGGAAGCGGATGCTGCGGTGCGGGGGCCGCGCTGAAGGCGACGGGCGATGCCGACCAGGCCGCCCACGAGCGCGATCGCACCGGCGGCGAGCAGCAGGTACGCGACGATCGCGGCCGGGGAGAGCGAGACGACCCAGTCCGCCACGGCGTCGCGACGGCCCGCGTCGACGGTGATCCACAGCGCCGTCGCGGAGATCACCGCGAGCGCGAGGCCCCAGATGATCGCCGCCCAGCGCGTGCGCGGCGCCGTGTCGGCCGCGGAGTCGGTGACGGACCGCTCGGCAGGCGCCGAGGGGAGAGGGGCCATCACCGCGGGCGGCGTGAGGTCGAAGGTGGGGTTCGTGTCGGTCATCGCTGTTCCTCCGGCTCGTGGACGGTCACGTAGACCGAGCCCAGCCCCTGCTCCAGCACGATCTTCTGGCGGCTGGCCGGGTCACCGGCGGCCGCGGTGTTGCGGGTGAACCAGCTCCACTCCGCCGTCCCCTCTTCGCCGGGGCGCAGAGTGACGGGCACCTCCTCGACGGTGTTCGACTGCGGGTCGAGGCGCTGCACCTCCACTCGGCCGGCGCCCAGACGCGCCTCGATCTCCACTTCGGTGCCCGGGTTCACCGTGATGTAGGTGACACCGGTGCTCTTGCGGATCGTGATCGTGCCGGCATCGACGTTCTCGTCCTCCGACAGGGGCAGCACCGTGATGTCGGTGCTGCCGAAGGGCTGCACGATCGTGGTGGGAACGGTGCTCGTGCCGAGACCCACGTTGCCCAGCACGAAGCTGCGCGGCCCCGAGGCGATGGCCGTCATGATTCCGACGGTCACCAGCACGATCGCGACAGCGGTGAGGAAGCCGCTGCGGCGGCGCGCGATGCCGGCGACCACCATCGCGAGGCTCACGACGATCGCGGCGGACAGGATGCCGCTGGCGGCCGCGAAGCCCGCCAGCGCCGGGTCGCCCAGGGCGATCAGCACGGTCAGTGCTCCGGCGACGATCGCGGCTCCCAGGGCCGTGACGACGAACACGAAGCTCGTGCGCGGGCGGGTCGCGCGGCGCACGCGACGGCGCTCCTCGGCCTCGGCGGCATACACGGCGCCGTGCGCGTGTCGTTCCCGCCGGACCTGTTCGCGGGCGGCGCGGGCCGCGTCCTGCTGGCTGCGACGCCACGCGTCGTTCTGCACCCGCCACTCTTCCTGGCTCGCGCGCCAGTCGGCATGCCAGTCCGCCGCCGGGGCATCGCCGGCGCCGGGGGCCGGCGCAGCGCCTGCGGGCCCGGCTGGCCCCCCGCCCCGGGAGGCTCCGGGCGACGCGCCAGCGGCGTCTGGAGTGGGAGCGGGGACCGTCTCCGATCCTGTCGCGGGTGCGGCCGGCGCCATAGCCGGCGTCGGCCGCCTTGAG
>JAVBUG010000120.1:0-5012 GCA_031555515.1 Microbacterium sp.
TCGCTCACCCGCTCGCGGGGCCGCGCGGTGTCGGCCACGGCGGCCGTCCCGCGACCGGGGCCGGTGAACGCGTCGTCGCACGCGGTGCGCGGCGACCGCGCGGCACGGGCGGCGGTGCCGCCCTCCGCGGGCGGCCCGCACAGCACCGCGACCGCCGTGTCGAGCGCCGTCATCGCCTTCGCGACCCGTTCCTGCTCCTCGGCCGAGCACTCCGGCAGGCCGGCGCCGGTCGACTGATCCCCGTCAGGCTCCGGGATGTCTCCGGCGCCCATCCACTCCAGGTCGCCGAGCGGACGGCCCGCAGCCGGCCGCTCGGCGTCGAGGAGCGACCCCCACCCGTCGGCGGCGACGCACAGCAGATCGGTGACACGCAGGCCGCACGCATCGGCGCGCCGCTCGAGCGCGGCGAGGAGTTCGCGATGCGGCATCCGTCCCTCGTCCTGGAACCGTCCGCCGGTGTACGCGATCGCGGCGACGGCGTCGGCCTCGGGAAGCCGGCACACCATGCCCGTGACTGTCGCGGCGACCCGGTCGACGGCATCCTCGTCGCCGCCGGGGAGGTCGAACCGCATCGCGCCGAGGCTGCGGGCGCCGTGGAACGGGATCACCACGAGGCTCTGCGTCGGGTGGTAGCCGAGCATGCGGGGGACGAAGGACAGGAACTGCGCGGCATCCGCGGCTTTCACGACGGTGGGGGTCATGGAGGCGACTCTGGCGAAATCCTCGCGCACCCCGCGCGGGCGATGCCGGCCGATGTGGAGTTCTCGCGAAAACCCCACTCCGGCGGGTATGGGGGAGGAGCCGAGACGTTCCTGTGGACAACGCACGGGCGAGGCGCCCCTCGAGGCCCTGGGGAGGAGCAGATACCCGCACGGCGTATCCTTGAAGGCATGGATTACTGGGTCGCGGCGCTCTGGACGCTCCTGCCGACCGTCCTCGTGTCGCTGATCTTCTTCTTCGTGCTGCGCAGCATCGTCCGTGCGGATCGCACCGAGCGGCGCGTCTACGCGAAGATCGAGGCCGAAGAGCGGGCCAAGCGCGGGCTGCCGCCGGTGGCGCCTGGCGCCGCCTCCACCGACGCCTGATCCGCGCCGGCACCGCGGACTGACGCCGCGCGGGAGCGCGCTGGGCGGTCGCCGACCGCTCCCTGATGCGGGGCTGCGTCCGCCGCCCCCGATAGTGTGGGCACACCGCTCGATCGGTGTGTCCGATAGAGCGGATCCGCCCGAGGGGTGGGGAGAGGCTCCGCTCGATGATCACCATCACGTTCGACGCGACGTGGTGGGTGGTGCTCGTCTTCATCGTCGACATCGTGATCCGTGTCACCGCGATCATCGTCGTGCCGCGCAACCGCCGCCCCACCGCGGCGATGGCCTGGCTGCTGGCGATCTACTTCATCCCGATCATCGGCGTGTTCCTGTTCCTGCTGATCGGCAACCCGCGGCTTCCCCGCAAGCGTCGCCGCAAGCAGGAGCGCATCAACGACTACATCCACGACACCAGCGCGTCACTCGACTTCGGCACGCTCCGACCGCACGCGCCGAACTGGTTCACGTCGCTCGTGACGCTCAACCGCAACCTCGGCGCGATGCCCCTGGCGGGCGACAACGCGGCGCAGCTGATCCCCGACTACCAGGGGAGCCTCGACGCGATGGCGGACGCCATCCGCGAGGCGGAGCGGTTCGTGCACGTCGAGTTCTACATCCTCCAAGCGGATGCGGCGACCGACAACTTCTTCCGCGCGCTCGAAGAGGCGGCGGGGCGGGGTGTCACGGTGCGCGTTCTGCTCGACCACTGGGCCAACCGCGGCAAGCCGTTCTACAAGCGCACCCTCAAGCGCCTCACCGCGATGGGCGCCCAGTGGCACCTCATGCTCCCGGTGCAGCCGCTGCGCGGCAAGTACCAGCGCCCCGACCTGCGCAACCACCGCAAGCTCCTCGTCGTCGACGGCCGCGTCGCGTTCACCGGGTCGCAGAACGTCACCGACTCGACGTACAACCTGCGCAAGAACATCAAGCGCGGCCTGCACTGGGTCGACCTCATGGCACGCATCGAGGGCCCGGTCGTAGCATCCGTCAACGCCGTGTTCTTGAGCGACTGGTACAGCGAGACCGACGAGGTGCTCACGGAGCAGATCGACCTCTTCGACGTGCGCAGCGGGCCGGGCGATCTCGACTGCCAGATCGTGCCGTCGGGGCCGGGGTTCGAGTTCCAGAACAACCTCAAGCTCTTCGCGGGGCTGCTCTACGCGGCACAGCGCAAGATCATCGTGGTGAGCCCGTACTTCGTGCCCGACGAGGCGATGCTCCTCGCGATCACGACGGCGTGCCAGCGCGGCATCCATGTCGAGCTGTTCGTGTCGGAGGAGGGCGACCAGGCGATGGTCTACCACGCGCAGCGCAGCTACTACGAGGCGCTGCTGCGCGCCGGCGTGAAGATCTGGATGTACAAGAAGCCCTTCATCCTGCACACGAAGAGCCTCACCATCGACGACGAGGTCGCGATCGTGGGTTCGAGCAACATGGACATGCGCAGCTTTGGTCTGAACATGGAGATATCGATGCTGGTGCGCGGCGAGGAGTTCGTGCGCCAGATGCGCGACGTCGAAGACATGTACCGGTCGCTTTCGCGCGAGCTCACGCTCGAGGAGTGGGAGAAGCAGCCGCTGCGCTCGACGGTGCTCGACAATCTCGCGCGTCTCACATCGGCGCTGCAGTAGGGCGTTCTCCCGGCGGATCGTGACCTTGACGTGACCGGACTGCTGAGATTCCCGGTCGTTTTGCGACACGATATGGGTGACGGATGCCGCGGGGGATGGCGTCCGCGGAACACCAGGAGGCCTCGCATGCCCGTTCGCTCCCGTTCACTGCTCGCCGGGCTCGGCCTGGCGCTCCTCGCCGCCGGCGTTCTCACTGCCTGTGCGACCCCCGCCGGCAGCGGAGGCACGCCCACCTCGTCCGCCACGGGTCAGAGCGGCGACGACAGCAGCAACGAGCAGGAGGTCGGCGCGGCCTGGCTCGACGGCGGCCGCATGATCGGCATCGTCACGCAGGGCAGCTCGACGTGCATCCCGGTCGCCGAGGAGGCGACCTACGAAGACGAGGTGATCAAGGTCACGCTCGTCGACGCCGAGGGTGACAAAGCCTGCACCGCTGACCTGGTTCCCCGCGTGACCCTCGTGGGCACTCCCGAGGGCGTCGACCCGGCGAAGGGCGCCGAGATCGAGGTGACCGGTGACGGCTGGCACGGCGACACCGACCTCGAGGGCGTCGAAGGCCTGAAGGCCGGCGGCGAGACCGACTACCTGCCGAGCGCCGGCTGGACCGACGTCGACGGCCAGTTCGTGATCCTTTCGTGGGGCTCGTCCTCGTGCGCCCCGCAGGTCGAGAACACCGAGGCGACCAGCGCGAGCGAGGTCACCGTGACCTTCGTGACCCCGCCTGCCGACCAGGTCTGCACCATGGACATGGCCCCGCGCGCCGTCGTGACCGCCGTGAACGGCCTTGAGGACGAAGACGCCGAGACCTTCGCCATCCTCGCCGGCGGCGAGTTCGACAACATCCGCATCCCGATCTACCCCAATTGACGCCGGCGATTCCGGATGCTGCGGCCCGCGGCATCCGGAATCCGTCGCAGCGGCGGGGTGCCGAGCGCTGCAGTCTCCTGCGACTGCTGCGTCGCGCGACACCGCAGTCGCAGGAAACTGCAGCAGTCGCTCGGTGGGTCGCAGCTCAGTCCGCCCGCACGAGCAGTTCGCCGATCTCGCAATCCAGCGCCCGGCAGATGGCCGAGAGGGTCGAATAGCGGATCGCGCGGGCGCGGTCGTTCTTGAGGATCGACAGGTTCACGACCGACACCCCCACCAGCTCGGAGAGCCGCGTGAGCGTCATGCCGCGGTCGAGCAGCAGTTCGTCGAGCCGGCAATGCACCCCGGAGGGTCCGTCGTCGTCGGCGGGGGTCATACCAGCAGCTCGGTCTCTCGCTGCAGCTTCGTGCCGTAGGAGAAGACGAACGACAGAGCCAGCACGCCTACGCCGACGAGCATCCACGCCGGATCGAAGGCGAAGCCGATGACGAACACATCGTCGGCGATCGGGTTGAGCTCGTCCGCGGCCATCATGCGTCCCAGGCCGCCGAGCCCGGCGGCGAGCATGCCCCCGATCAGCAGCGCGGATCCCGCCACCTGCGTCGCGACGATCAGCGCGCGGTGGAACGGCCGGCGCCACAGCAGCAGGAGGAGGAAGAGCACGACCGCGCCCACGGTGAGCGCCGTCGTCAGGGCGCCGGCCACCGCGCCCAGGGCGAGCAGCGCGCGGGCGCCGTCGCTGAGGCCGGACGCGATCACCCACGCGGAGTCGAATGTCGCCGACACGATGCCAGCCGCGCCTGCAATCGCGTCGTCATGCGGCAGGTCCGCCTGCGTGAGGAGGCTCACCCCGCCACCCCCCGTCGCGATGCCGACTGCCTGTCGCAGTGCCGGAACGGCCAGAGCGAGTCCGAGGATCGCCGCCGCAGCCGTGAACAGGAGCAGGATGCCCCGCTCCATCCGACGGGACACAGAAGTCGTGGCCATCGCACACCTCCATATCGATAAACGTTGTTATCGAAAAACGATAAACCGGACGGATGCTGCGGCGCAAGGCATCCGTTCCGTTTCGTGCCCGCTATGCCCACGGCGAACACGGCCGTGCGCTCCCGAGCCGCTGGCTACCCTCGTTGTAAGGCGCAGTGGGTCAACCGACCCGAGGCGCCCCGGAGGAGTGAACGATGTTCGAGAGATTCACCGACCGTGCCCGTCGTGTGGTCGTCCTCGCCCAGGAAGAGGCGAAGATGCTGAACCACAACTACATCGGCACCGAGCACATCCTGCTCGGTCTCATCCACGAGGGCGAAGGGGTCGCCGCCAAGGCGCTCGAGAGCCTGGGCATCTCGCTCGACGCCGTGCGCGAGCAGGTGCAGGACATCATCGGCCAGGGCCAGCAGCAGCCGACCGGCCACATCCCCTTCACGCC
>JAVBUG010000141.1:0-39383 GCA_031555515.1 Microbacterium sp.
GACCCGACGTCGCCGTTCTCGTTCGTGAACTGGCTGAAGCAGACCGGCCGGCTCTACCCGTTCTACATCCGCGAGAGCTTCTACGCGCTGCGCACCGAGTACGACGCGTACTGCCGATGGGCGGCCGCGCAGCTGCCGAACCTGCGCTGGAACCACGAGGTGATCGCCGTCGAGCACGACCCCGCCGACGACGTCTACGTCGTGCGCGCCATGCGCACAGACACGGGCGAGGTGAGCGAGCTGCGCGCGCGGCACGTCGTGCTCGGCGTCGGCACGCAGCCGGTCATCCCGCCGACCCTCCGAGGACTCGACGGCCCGGTGATCCACAGCTCGGAGTACGTGGGCCGGCGCGACGCGCTGCGCGCGTCGGACTCGATCACCGTCGTCGGCAGCGGCCAGTCGGCCGCCGAGATCTACCGCGACCTGCTCGAGGGCGTGCGGGACGACGGCTACCGGCTCGACTGGATCACCCGGTCGCCGCGATTCTTCCCCATGGAGTACACGAAGCTCACCCTCGAGATGACGTCGCCGGAGTACACCGACCACTTCCACGCGCTGCCGATCGGGATCCGTCAGCACCTCGGGCGTGAGCAGCGGAGCCTGTACAAGGGCATCTCGGCCGACCTCATCGACGACATCTACGACACCCTCTACCGGTTGAGCGCCGACGGCCCGGTGCCGACGACACTGCTGACCGACACCGAGGTGACGTCCGCCGAATGGGACGGCTCGCGGTACCGGCTGCGGCTGCGGCACGCACAGCTCGACCGCGAGCACGCGCGTGAGACGGCGTCCCTCGTGCTGGCCACCGGCTACGCGGCGCAGACGCCTCCCTTCCTGGCGCCCATCGCCGACCGCCTCGACCACGACGTGCTGGGCCGCCTCGCGGTGGCACGCGACTACAGCGTCGACGGGGGCCGCGGCCGCGTCTTCGTGCAGAACGGCGAGGAGCACACGCACGGCCTCACCGCACCCGACCTCGGCTTCGGGGCATGGCGCAACTCGTCGATCCTGTCCTCGATCATCGGCCGAGAGGTCTACCCGATCGAGCGCCGCATCGCCTTCCAGGACTTCGGCGTGCCCGCCGGCGTGCCCGCCACGGTCGGGGCGGCCCGATGACACTCGCTACCGCGATCGTCCCCGCCGACCCGCGCCGCGACGCGCCCGTGCTGCAGCGTTGGCTCGCCGATCCCCACGCCGCGTTCTGGGGCATGGGCGATCTCGACGTCGACGCCGTGCGCGAGTACCTCGCCAGGGTCATGAGCGACCCGCACCAGGACGCGTGGCTCGGCCTGGTCGACGGAGTCCCGACGTTCTTCGCCGAGACGTACGACCCGGCAGAGGTGCTGCTGCGCGGCATCCATGATCCGCTCCCCGGCGATCTCGGCATGCACGTGCTCAACTCGCCGCCGTGCGGCGAGCCCCGCCACGGCCTCACCGACGCCGTCTTCGCCGCCGTGATGGCGTGGTGCTTCGACGAGCTCGGCGCCCTGCGCGTCGTGGTCGAGCCCGACGCCCGCAACGACCGCATCCGCGCCAAGAACCTCCGTGCCGGCTTCACCGAGCTGCGCTACGTCTCGATCGACGAAGGCGACCACACCAAGACCGCGGTGCTGTCGGTGTGCACGCACGACGACTTCGCCCGCTCCGCACTCGCCGCCGTCGCGGCGCCCGCACTCGCACGAACAGGGATCCCCGCATGACCGCCCTCGCCGCCCACCTCTCCCCCGCGCGCCTCGCGGCCGCCCAGCGCCACCTCGTCGCCAAGGCGATCGCCGAGTTCAGCCACGAGCGCCTGCTGTCTCCCGAAGCCATCGTCGGCGGCTGGCGCGTCACCGTGCCGGACGCCGATGTGCAGTACCGGTTCGAGGCGGTCCGCACCGAGCTGGAGCACTGGGTCGTCGACGAGGCGAGCGTGCGCCGGCTCGTGGCCGGCGAGCCCGCCGAGCTCGATGCGCAGGCCTTCATCATCGAACTGCAGCCCGTGCTCGGCCTCTCCGACCAGCTGCTGCCGATCTACCTCGAAGAGATCGCCTCCACCCTGGCGAGCGCGGCGTTCAAGCTCGCCCAGGGCGGGCCATCAGCCGATGACCTGCTCGCTGCCGACTTCCAGACCATCGAGTCCGCCATGACCGAGGGGCACCCCGGGGTCGTCGCGAACAACGGCCGCATCGGCTTCGGCGTCTCTGCCCACGCGGCCTACTCCCCCGAGGCCGGCCGTCCGTTCCGGATGGTGTGGCTCGCCGCGCGGCGGTCGACATCGCATCTGGCGCTCGGCGCCGGCCTGGACGAGGCATCCCTTCTCTCCGGCGAGCTCTCGCCCGCCGAGCGCGCGCGGTTCGCGGATCGGCTGAGCGCGCTCGGCGAGGACCCCGCGGACTTCCACCTGCTGCCGGTGCACCCGTGGCAGTGGGAGAACCGCATCGCGATCACGTTCGCGCCCGACATCGCACGTCGCGATCTCGTGCTGATCGGCGAGAGCGACGACGTGTACCGCGCGCAGCAGTCGGTGCGCACGATGTTCAACGCGACGCACCCCGAGCGCCACTACGTGAAGACGGCGCTCGCGGTGCAGAACATGGGATTCCTCCGTGGGCTCTCGCCGGCGTACATGCGCGTGACGCCCGCCATCAACGACTGGGTCGCCGAGCTCGTCGCCGGTGACGCCACACTGCGGGAATCGGGCTTCCGCGTGCTGCGCGAGCGGGCGTCGATCGGCTACACCGGCGATGCGTACCACCGCACGTCGACGCCGTCGGCGCACCGCAAGATGCTCGCCGCGCTCTGGCGCGAGAGCCCCGTGCCGCTGATCGTGCCCGGAGAGCGGCTCGCGACCATGGCGTCGCTGCTGCACCGCGACGCGAGCGGGCGTTCCTACGCGACGGCGCTGGTGCGCGCATCGGGGATCGACGCAGCGACGTGGGTGCGCGCGTACCTGCGGGTCTACCTGCGCCCGCTCGTGCACTGTTTGCTCGCCCACGACCTCGCGTTCATGCCGCACGGCGAGAACCTCATCCTCATCCTCGACGGGCACGTGCCCACGGGCGTGTTCATGAAGGACATCGGCGAGGAGGTCGCGCTGCTCGCCGACCGGCCCCTGCCGGAAGACGTGCGGCGCATCGTCTCGCCCGTCGACGACGAGGAGAAGGCGCTCGCGATCTTCACCGACGTGTTCGACGGCGTGCTGCGCCACCTCGCCGGCATCCTGCACACCGACGGGACGCTGCCCGAGAGCGAGTTCTGGCGGATCGCCGCCGAGATCATCGACGAGCACAAGGCGCAGCATCCATCTCTCGAATCCCGCGTGGACCTGCGGGCCGACACGTTCGCGCACTCGTGCCTGAACCGCCTGCAGCTGCGCAACACGCTGCAGATGGTGGACCTCGCGAACCAGTCGGCGTCGCTGATGTACGCGGGGACGCTGTCGAACCCCGTTGCACGGTCGCGCGCGCGGCGGGAGCCTGTGGGAGTCTGACGCCATGGCGGAGCTCTATCGCGACGACCTCGGCATCCCCCACCTCCGTGCGACGGACGTGGGCGATCTCGCCGAGGCGCAGGGAGAGGTGACGGCCCGCGACCGCGGCTGGCAGATCGAGGTCGACCGGCTGCGGGCATCGGGGCGGGTGTCGGAGCTGATCGGCGAGGCCGGCCTGGCGTGGGACGCCTTCGCGCGGCGCGCACGGCTCGACGACACCGCGCGCCGGGCGCTTTCGGGGACGGATGCTGAGACTCGCGCGTTCGTGACCCGCTACGCGGCGGGGGTGCGGCGCGGGATGGCCGACGTGGGTGCGGGCGCCGCCGAGTTCGGGGCGCTCGACGAGGTCTTCGGCGATACCCGGCCGCTCGAGCCGTGGAACGACCACGATCCGCTCGGCGTGCTGCACGTCGCGCACGCGCTGTTCTCGACGTTCCCCGTGATGCTGTGGCGCGCGCACGTCGCCGCGACGCTCGGCGACGCATGGGTCGACGTGTTCGCGGGGTACGGGGACGGCGGCGACGAGACGCTGCCGACGTCGGGGAGCAACGCGTGGGCGCTGCACGGCTCGCGGACCTCGTCGGGACTGCCGCTGCTCGCCGGCGACCCGCACCGCATCTTCGAGCTGCCGGGTGTGTACCAGCAGGTGCGGCTGGCGTGCGAAGAGTTCGACGTCGTCGGCCTCGCGTTCCCCGGGGTGCCGGGCGTTCCGCACTTCGGGCACACCGGTGACGCCGCGTGGGGTGTGACGAACGCGATGGCGCACGGGGTGGACGTGTTCCGCGAACGGCTGCGACGGGTGCCCGGCGGGTACGAGGCGCTCGGGCCCGACGGGTGGCGCGGCGTCGATGTCGAGCGCTCGGTGATCCGGGTGCGCGGCGGCGACCCGGTAGAGGTCGAGGCGCTCGAGACGGAGCGCGGCACGGTGGTGACCGAACTCCGGATCGACGGCGAGGAGCTCGTCGGATGGAGCGTGCGCATGCCCGCGCGCACGAACGCCGACCTGGGGGCCGGCGCGCTGCTCGGGCTGCTGCGGGCGAGGTCGGCCGGGGAGGTCGTGACCGCGTTCGAGGGGTGGGTCGATCCGGTGAACCGCGTGCTGGCGGCTGACCGCTCCGGCGTCGTGCTTTCGGCCACGGTCGGCGTGACGCCGGCTCGCCAACGCGCCGAGCGTCGGCTGCCGATGCGCGCCGAGTCGGCGGAAGCGGCGGCGGATCGAGCGGGCGCGCGCCCACTCGAGGTGGCCGACGCCGCGGTGGACGCGAACGAACGCCCAGATCGCCGGGAGATCGACCTCGGGTGGGCGTACTCGTCGCCGCACCGCGCGGACCGCATCCGCGTCCTGCTCGAGGAGCATCGGCCGGGGTCCGTTGACGAGTTCGGCCCCGTCTGGGGCGACACGGAGAGCGGCTCGGCGATCGCGCTGCTGCCGTTCGTGCCGCGCGGGCCGTTGCCGGTGCGCGCCGCGGCGGTTCGGGATGAACTCCTGGACTGGGACGGACGGATGGACGCAGCATCCGTCTCCGCCGGCATGTTCGCGGCGTGGCGAGCCGGTCTCGTGAGACGTGTCGCCGCTCACCCTGCACTCGCGGCGCTGCACACGCCGCACGGGTACGGCGCGGTCTTCGACCCGTGGCTCGGTGTCACCGGCCAGGTCGCCGCGGCGTTGGCGCGGCTACTCGGGCACCCTGCGCTGAGCGACGACGTCGGCGCGCTGACGGAGGCGGCGCTCGAGGACGCCGCCGACGCGGCCGGATGGGGTGCGACGCATCGTCTGTTCCCGGTGCACGTGCTCGCCGACGTGCCTGGCGCGGCCGATCCCGGAGCGCCCCTCGCCGTCGCGCTGTCGGGCGACGGCGACGCCGTGCGCTGCACCGGCTCGACTCCGGGTGTCACCGACCGGTCGTGGCGCGGCTCGGTCGCACGCTGGGCGTGGGATCTTTCCGACCGGGAGAACAGCCTCTGGAGCGTGCCGTTCGGCGCCGCGGGCGACCCCGCTTCACCGCACTTCGCCGACCAGCTCGCGGGGTGGTCTGAGGTCCGACCCGCGCGGGTCGTGACCGAGTGGTCTCGCCTCCGCCCCGACGCCCCGACAGGAGCCGCATGACCACCCTGCCCGCAGACCGCCTCGCGAGCGGACCCGCCGGCGCCGTCGTGCACACCGCCGACGATCCGGTGCTCGGCCGCGTCGAGGTCGCCGTGCTCGACCCCGTCGCCGATCTCGACGTCATCCACCGCTGGGTCACGGCTCCCACCGCCCGCTTCTGGGGACTGGGCGAGCTCACGCCCGAGGAGCTGAGCGATCTCTACGCGTACGTCGACGGCCTCTCGACCCACCACGCGTTCCTGATCCGGCGCGACGGCCTGCCGATCGTGCTGCTGCAGACGTACACGCCCGAGCACGACCCGCTCGGCGAGGTGTATGCCGCACGGCCCGGGGATGTCGGCATCCACTTCCTCCTCGGCGACCGCGGCGCACCGGCGCGCGGCTTCACGACGCGGGTGGCGCACGTGATCGCCGCGTTCCTGTTCTCGCAGCCCGCCGTGGACCGCATCGTGATCGAGCCCGACGTCGGCAACGAGCGCGCGGTCGCGCGCGCCCGCCTGTTCGGATTCGCGCTCGGGCCGCGGGTCGAGCTGCCCGGCAAGTCGGGGCAGCTCGCCTTCCTCACGCGAGAGGCGTGGGAGTCGGGCGGGGCGGGACAGTAGCGGTCAGCCCCGCAGGCCGACCTTGGGCTTCGCCCACGAGCGACCCCGCGTGTCTTTGAGGATGTCGTACTCGACGTCGACGTGCGGCTCGATGGCGCTGTACTTGTCGTTCGGCGCACCGATCACGAGCTGGAAGCCGAGGCCCCGCCACGCGCCGATCGCGCGCTTCGTGAAGTGGGCGTCGGCCTTGATGAGCGCCTCGTCCATGAACACCGGTGCGTAGCGCGGGCGCACGGCGCCGGCATCGCCGAGCTGGTAGCGCAGGGCCGCGCCGACGATGAAGGCGATGAGCTCCTGCGACTCGCCACCGGACTTCTCGCCGATGTGGTCGTAGAGCGCGACGTGCTGCTTCGTCGCGGCGTCGACCCGTTCGGCGCTCACCCGCACGTGGTTGCGCACATCGATGAGATCGCCGAAGTCGGGTGCGGAGCGTCGCAGGTGCCCGATCAGACGCGACATGCGACGGTACGCCTGCTCACGCTCATCGTCGGTCGATGCGGCCTCGATCAGCGCGCGCACCTCCCGCAGCTCGCGGCGGAAGCGCCGGCGCGCCTCGGACTGGTTCTCGCGCGTCGTGATCTGCAGGCGGT
This sequence comes from Microbacterium sp., assembly GCA_031555515.1. Taxonomy (GTDB): domain Bacteria; phylum Actinomycetota; class Actinomycetes; order Actinomycetales; family Microbacteriaceae; genus Microbacterium. The sequence continues at coordinate 6,775 of JAVBUG010000141.1, forward strand.
GGTCGTCGTCGTAGAACGGCAGATCCTGCATGATCTCGTTGATCGGCTCGATGCGATCGCGGATCTCCCGGATCGAGCGGCTCAGCGTCGAGTCGAGGTTGGTGAGGTCATTGCCCGACAGTTTGAGAAGGCTGTCGCGCCACTCGGCCTCGAGCTCGTGCAGGCCGCTCGTCCTGAGGGCCTCGAGAATCCGCTCGAAGTCGTCGATCGAGGCATCCGGGTCGGGCAGCAGATTCGGATTGGGCCACCGTTCGAGGAAGCTCACCATGATGCGTCGCACGCTGTCGCGCTGCTGCTCGAGCGCGTCGGCTGCCGCGCGGCGATCCTCGGCGAGGCGCTGTGCGGCAGTAGTGAGCGCGGCCACGAAAGCGGCCAGCGCGTCCGACGCGCTCACCGGCCGCGAAGTCTCGGTCAGGCGGAACCGGTCATCGAGGAACGCGTTCTGGTCGGCGCTCAGCATCCGTCCCGCATCTTCCGCGGCGTCGACGACCGTCTGATCCGCATCGACGTCGTCGATGACATCGCTCCACTGGGACTCGATCTGCTCCCGCTCGACGGTGGTGCGAGCGATCTCCTCGCGGAGGCGCGCTGCCTTGCCCTTCGCGGCGGCGATCTGCCCCTGCACGCGCGCGATCTCGGGATTGGACGCCGTCACCTCGTCCTGCACAGCCGTCCAGCGATCACGTTCCGCCGTGACCGCTTCGACGTCCACCTGTTCCCAGGTGAGGTCGACGATCTTGGCGTAGACGGCGACGCGCTCGTCGACGGCGTCGAGCGCGGCATCCGCGCGCTTGCGGTTCTCTACGGCGCGTGCGAGCCCCTCACGGGCCTCATCGAGCTGCCGCGCCAGGTCGGCGAGCCGCCGGTCGTTGGAGAATCCGAGCACGTTGTCGCGTCCGTGCCCGCCGTGGGCGCCGCGGCTCCCCTGCGAGATCTGACCGGTGAGCGTCAGCGCCATGCGGTGGCGCGACAGCTCGACCGCGGAGTCGACGCACACGAAACCGAAACGGTCGTCGAGGCGTTCCTGCAGCCAGCCGGTGAACGGCGTGCTCTGGTAGTCGAGGCGGCCCGGCAGCGTGGTCGTGTCGCGACGATCCACCTCTTCGAGCCCCGTGTGCACGCCTTCATAGCGCAGCCGCACCGGCGTGCGCACCGCGTCGATCGCAGTGCGGAACCGCCCAAGCTGCGCCACGTCGATGAGAAGGGTCGTCGCGAACCCGCCGAGTGCGAGATTGAAGGCCTCGCGCCACGGCTCGAACTCAGTGCGCACCTCGACCAGCTCACCCACGAACGGCAGGTCCTCGAGCTCGATCCCCGCGGCGCGCGCCAGGAGCTCACGCGATTCGTGAAGCGCCCGCGGGATGTTGTCGCGGAGCCCGCTCGCGCGGCCAGCCTCGGCCTCGAGCTCGGCGATCTCCCGCGCGACGGTCTTCTCCGCCGAGATCGCCTCGGCGTATTCGGCACGCGCGCCACGCTTCGCGTCGGAGTCCCCGAGCCCTGCTCGGGCCTGCTCGACGAGCGCCGCGAACTCCGCGCGCGTGGTCGCCTCCTGCCCGATCGCCCGCAAGTCGGCTTCGAGCGTCGCGCGCCGGCTCTGCGTCGCGATGAGCCGCCGCTCGACCTCGCGCAGCTCACGCTGCGCCGTCTCGAGGCGATCTCCGCCCGACAGCCTCAGCACCTCTACGAGCCCGTCGCGCTCCGCCTCGGCCGCGTCGGCGAGCGCGCGGTTCTCGCGCAGCGAGGTGTCGGCGGCGTTCTTGCGATCGCGCAGCTCGGTCTCGACCTCGCGGAGGAGCCCCAGGCGGCGGTCGGCGCGCCACAGCGTCGCGAGCGAGGCGGGGTCGGAGAACTCGCCGACCTCGTCGACGAGCTGCACGCGCTCGATCGCCGCCGCGATCTTCTCGCGCAGGTCGCGGATCGGCTCGAGCGCGCTCACCTGCTGGCGCGCTGTGAGCATGCGCGTGCGCGTGCTCTCGAGGCCGTCGAAGTGCGCGACGACGGCGTCGGCCGTTGTCATCGTCTCGGGCTCTTCGAGCACGAGACGCTTGTAGAGGTCGTCGACTGTCGTGATCTGCTGACCGGCCTGGATGCGGGCGAGCAGGCTCATCGCCTTGCCCCCTGCGCCGGCCGCGCCGATCCCGAGGACCGCGTGCAGCCGCGCCGAGAACTCGCGGTCGGTGCCCACGGGGTCGAGCCCGGCGTTCTTGATCGAGAGGTCGGAGAGGCGCAGCGCCGCCGCCTGCTCGAGCGAGCTCAGGTCGAACGCGCGGTCGGTCGTCGCGCGGACGCGCACCGTGTCTTCGAGGACCCGCGCGCCGGCCGGGATGTACCACGCGCGCACGGCGGTGAACCGGGAGCCGTCGTGGTCGATCCACGTCATGGCCACGGCGGTCCACGTGTCTTCGCCGTCGCCGCGGAGCACGCGCATCTTCGTGCCGTCCTCGGTGCGCGACTCGTCGAGCTTGCCGCGCCCGTACGACAGGATGTTGCGCTGCTCGTCGCCACGCGGACGCCCCGTCACTCCCCCGTTCGACGCGCCGTTGAACGGCGTCGTGTGGGGCATCATGAGCGCGATGTACGCGTCCATCAGCGTCGACTTGCCCGAGCCCGAGCCGCCGCACAGCAGCGTGGCTTCGGGCGAGAACCGCACGCGGTGCGCGCCGTCGTAGCCGCCCCAGTTGACGAGCTGCAGGTCTTCGGCCAGCCACTGCTGCCCACGCGATGCCGCGGGAATCAGCCCGAACAGCGTGTCGAGCATCGTCACAGCGCGGTCTCCTCTTCGTCGTCTTCGTCGTCTTCGTCGTCTTCTTCGGCCTCGTCGAACACATCGACGGCGGCGACGGATGCTGCGCCTTCCGCGCGCGCCGGATCAGACTGCGTGCGCAGCCAGTCGCGCAGCTCCCGCAGCTTCTCGGCGCTCAGCACGATCTCGACGAGCGGGCTGATGCGGAACCGGCCGGTGGTCTCCTCGTCGACGATCCCGTCGCGCGCGAGCCGGTCCATCGCCTTGCGGATCGACCGCTGGCGGCGAGCGGTGTCGCCATCGGCATCGACGAAGTAGCTCATGACGGTCTGCTCGACGTCCTCGATGTCGACGCGCGCCGCCGGCTCCCCCGCCGCCGACTCGCGCTGGTAGACCGTGCGCAGGTGCACGAGTACGAGCGTCTCGGAGCGCGTGTACGCGGCATCCCGAAGCAGGATCGGCATCTCGAGCTCGTCGGAGCGCACCTGCTGCTTGTACGCGACGCCGCGGTCGTGGTCGACCACGAGGCGCACGAAGAGGTCGTTGAGACGCGATTCGATGAGCTGCTGGTTGTCGAGCAGCACCGCCCACTCGTCGCGGTTGCGGTCCGCGAGCAGGAACCGGCGCTGGAGCACGTGCACGAAGACGCGCCGCACGGCCGGGTCGAGAACTCCGCGGTCGCCCGGAAAGAGCTCGTCGAGGTCGTCCTCCATCGCGGCGGGAGCGATGAACGCCTCGCCCGCGGCAGTGTCCTCCACGGCGACGTCGGTGGCGTCGAGATCGCCGGCCTCGAGATCGGCCTGCGTGGCGGTCTCACTCATCGTCGGACTCCTTCGCGGTGCGGGCGGTCACGGCGCCGAACGCGAACCGTCGCGTCGTGCCGTCGGGGCGGAGGGCTTCGACGACAGAGACGTCGTCCCCCTCGCTCATGCCGTTGCGGTGGGCGATCTCGAGGAGGCCCACGAGGTCGACCGGGCGGCGGGCGTCGTCGTCCGCTCCTTGGAACGCGTCGCCCAGATCGAACTCGTCACCGAGACCGGCGACATAGGCCTCGAGCTCGGCATACCGGGGTCCGCCCCACGCGCGGGTGTCGGCATCCGTGAATTCCGCATCCTCATCCGGCGCGGTGAGCGGAGCGGGCGCACCGGGAGGACGGATGTCGCTCACCGACTGGCGCAGATGGCCGATGTCGGCCATGGGGAGGCTGCGCAGCGGCTCGACCGGCGCATCGGACGACGAGCTGCGGGTCCACGCTTGGAGACCCGACATGACGTCGCGCAGCAGATCGTCGACCTGGCGATCGCGGATCGGATCGTGGGTGCGGACCTGTCCGGTGATGACGCGCGAGGCGCGGCGCTGCGCGGTGAGCACCTCTTCGACCCCGAGTTCGACCCGGCGGCCGATGGCGTCCAGTTCACGGCGCTGCTCGGCGTCCATGAGCCGTGTGAACGGCTGTGCGAGCAGCGTGTGCAGCTGCTCGGTGAGGCTGTCGATGCGCTCGGGATCGCCGATCAGCCGCAGGGCGCCGGCGAAGGCGCGCCCCTCCGAGGTGGACTGCATCACGTGCTGCCCGCGCTGAAGATACTCGCGCAGCACCTCACCGGTCGGGCGGACGTCACGACGCAGGTCGGCGACGACGTCGCGCTGCATCGCCTTGATGGACTCGGCCACCCGGGTGAAGTCCGCCGGCAGCTCGCGCGCGAGGTGCAGGACGTTCTCGGCCTCTTCGAGCAGCTGCTCGTCGTCGAGCGGCTCGGACTGGCCGAGCTCGAGGCGGGCGATCTCGGCGTCGAGTGCGTCGCGCTCCTGGATGAGCCTGGCCATGCGGACCGCGGGATCCGTCTCGGCGTGATCGGAGAGCCGCTCGACCGCCTCCAGCAGCGTGCGGACGCGGGAGTTCGACACGCGCGTCCGGCCGCCGGCCGTGCGCCCGGTGATCTCGAGCGCGCCCACCGCGTGCGCCGTCAGGCGGTACACCTCCGTGTCGCCGTCGATCTGGGGCACGAGCCATCCGACCCGCACCCAATAGCGGCAGATCTCGCGCGCGGTGCCGACCGGGAGCGTGCGGTCGCCCTCGTCGTAGCCGGCGGCACGGAGCTCGTCGAGGATCTCGGCGACCTCGGCATGCGCATCGGAGATCTCGACCGACGGGCGATCGACCGTGAACACGATCGAGAGAGCCGCGACCACGAAGGGCGCGTAGCGACCGTGAAGCAGGTCCAGGGTGGGGGTTCGGAACGCCGCGAGAGCCCGCAGATATGCCGCCTCGGCACGAGTGTTCCCCATCGGATCCAGACTACCTGGGGCTGACACGGGACCACGATTCGGGCGGTAGCCGATCCTATTATTGGACTCGATCCACTATCTTCGGGAGTTCCCTTGCGTCGCACCCTGCTCAAGTCCAAGATCCATCGCGCCACCGTCACCGGCAGCGACCTGAACTACGTCGGCTCGATCACGATCGACGCCGATCTGCTGGACGTCGCCGACATCGTCGAGCACGAGCAGGTGCACGTCGTGGACGTGAACAACGGCGCGCGATTCGAGACGTACACGATCGCCGGCGAGCGCGGCACCGGAGTGATGCAGATCAACGGCGCGGCTGCGCGCCTGGTCCACACCGGCGATGTCGTCATCGTGATGTCGTACGCGCAGTACGACCGTGAAGAGGTGCTCGAGCACCAGCCTGTGGTGGTCAACGTCGACGAGTCGACGCCCGGTGCGCGGGTGAACAGCGTCGCGCGCGTGCTGACGACCGCGGGCTGAAGCGGGGTCGACCCGTTACGCGTGGAAGCGCTGGACGATCGCCCCGATGCCCTCGATCTCGGTGGTGAGCGTCTCGCCCGCGACGAGGAAGCGCTTCGGGTCCATGCCCGCGCCGACCCCGGGAGGCGTCCCGGTGAAGACGAGGTCGCCGGGCAGCAGCTCGACGATCTGCGACAGGCGGCTGATGAGGTCTGCGATGGTGAACACCAGCTGGTCGGTGCGGCTGTTCTGCACGCGCGTGACTGTCCCGTCGGCGCCGGTGATCGTCGCAGAGATCGCGAGGTTCTGCGGGTCGGCGAGCTCGTCGAGCGTGACGATCGCGGGTCCGGTCGGCGAGAAGCCCTCGAAGGACTTGCCGAGGCTGAACTGGGCCGACGCGCCGCCCTGCCACTGCACGGTGCGCTCCGACAGGTCCTGGCCGACCGTGTACCCCGCGATCCGTGACAACGCTTCGGACTCCGGGATGCCGCGGCCCCCGCGTCCGATCACGACCACGAGCTCTGCCTCCCAGTCGACGGTGTCGCCCGGAAGCCGCACGTCGGCGTCAGGGCCCGTGATCGACGAGGGGAACTTCGTGAAGACGAGCGGCTCCTCGGGCAGGGCGAGGTTCGCCTCCGCCGCGTGATCGGCGTAATTGAGGCCGACGCCGATCACCTGGCGGGGGCGCGGCGACGGGGGCCCGAGTTCCGCGGGGTCGAAGTGAACGGCGTCGGGGTGCGTCGCGGCCTCCGTCTCCGCCGCCCACACGGCGAACTCGTCCCATACCGGGAAGATGGCGGCGGGGTCCGGACCGAAGGCACCCCCGCTTGCGGTCTCGACGTCGAGGGCGAGGTCGTCCGCCACGAGGGCGAGGCGTCCGGACAGGTTGGCGATGTGCATGGTGTTCCTTCGGGTGGGGTGAGGTCGGAGCAGGGAGGCTCGGGGATCACGCGGGCCGCGAGACCGTCGAGAAGCCTCGGACAGCGGTATCGAGCGCAGCGCCCGGATCGGCGGATGGGCGCCCGCGCCACGCGATGTGCTGGTCGGGGCGCACGAGTACGACATCGCCGTCGGCGACGGACGCGAACCCGTGCGCCTCGGGATCCACGACGGTGAGCGGAATCCGGCGGCGTGCCGCGGCGTCGAGCCAGGTGTCCGCGTGACTGCCGAGCACCGTGAGCTCCGGGCCCAGCAGATCGAACAGCGACTCCCCCGCCGCGTTGCGGCTGTGGGGCAGGCGGTTGCCCGCCGCGGCGATCGGCCGGTACTCGCGCGTCGTCGGCGCCTGGGCGGCGGCATCCGGTCCGTATCCGTATCCGAGCACCAGCCCGAGGGCGTGGAACTCGTCGCGCTTGGTCGCCTGGATGCGTGCGGCGGCGGCCTCCCGGGCGGCGATCCCGGCCGCGCCGTCGTCGAGCAGGTCGGGCGACGACAGCTCGATCGACAGGTTCTTCATGTTGCCCGCCGCGAGGTCGATCGTCTGCTGCGCGATCGGACGGCGTTCGGCCTCGTAGCTGTCGAGCAACTCGGGCGGCGCCCAGCCGTGCAGCACGGCGGCGAGTTTCCAGCCGAGGTTGACGGCGTCGCCGACCCCGGTGTTGAAGCCGTGACCGCCCCAGGGCGGATTCTGGTGCGCGGCATCGCCGATGAGGTACGCGCGGCCGGAGCCGTACGAGTCCGCGAGCAGCAGGCGCGCCTGCCATGGGTCGGTCGCGAGCACCTCGACGTCGATATCGGCCCCGACGAGCCTGCGCACGATCGCGACAGCCTCGGCCTCATCGGCGATCGACTCGGTGCCGGTCGAGATCGCGAACCACACGTCGTCACGGCCCATCGGGCCGAGCATGCCGGGCGCGGCCGGGTTGAGCACCCAGTGATGCACAGCGGTGCGCGCGGGCACGAGGTCCTTCAGCCGGCGTGAGCGGAACGTGATGTTCACGTTCGGCCGCCCGCCAGGGGCACCCTCGTAGCGGGCGCCGAGCGCGGCCCGCACCACACTGCGCGAGCCGTCGCCGCCGATCACGTACTCGGCGGCGAGCAAGGAGCGTCGGCCCGCAGCATCCGTCACCGTCACGATCGGGTGCGGACCGGCGAGGTCCACCGCCGACACCGTGCTGCCGTAACGCGCAGTGACGAGAGGCTGCTCCGCGATGAGCGCGCGCAGCGACTCCTCGACGACGGGCTGCGTGACCTGCTGCCCGGCCTCCGCCACCAGGTCGGACCCGTCGAGCTCGAGCCCGAGCACATCGTCGATCCAGGTGATGTCATCGCCCGACGCGGTGGTGCAGAAACGCACCTGCTTCGACCACGACACCGGGATCGCGGCGCGACGGCGGATCTCGTCGGCAGCGCCCAGCCGGCGGAACAGCTCCATCGAGCGGGCGGACGTGGTCTTGGCGCGAGGTCGCCGGTGGTCGACCTGCTCCCTCGGCTCGATCAGCGTCGACCCGATGCCGTGATGGGCGAGCTCGAGGGCGAACGTGAGGCCGACCGGCCCGCCGCCGATGATGACGACGGGCCGGTCTGCGGACGTGGTGGCGCTCACCAGACCTCGGGCAGGAAGATGTCCTCGGGAATGACGGCGGGCAGGTACTCGCCCGCGCGCGTGCGCTCGTGGATCTCCTGGAACGAGAGCCCCTCGTCGCGGGCGGCGACGAGCTTCTCGGGGTCGAAGAAGGTGCCGATCGGGTTCTCGGCGAATTCCTTCGCGTTCGCGATCCACTCGCTCGAGTCGGCCCAGTCGCCGAAGCCGTCGACCTGGATCTCGACGCCGTTGCCGTCGGGGTCCTGGTAGTAGACCGACATCGTGATGCCGTGGTCGAGCGTGAGGAACGGCAGGATGTCGTGGTTGCGCAGGCGGATGTAGTTGTTCAGCCACATGTCGAACGTCTGGAACTCGAACGCCGTGTGGTGGATGCCGGTCTCGTGCCCCTTGTCGGTGGGGTGCTTGAGTCCGGGAGGCGACAGCAGTGCGATGCGGTGGTTCGCCTCGTCGTTCGTGAGCCACGACGCCTCGTCGCTCTGGAACACCGGCCGCAGCCCGCACACGAGGCCGTACCACTCGACCATCTGCTTCATGCGCAGCGTCGTGAACGTGGTGTGGTGCAGCTTCGGCGGGTTGGCCGGCCAGTGGGTCGCCTGGTTCTCGGGCATTTTCTCTCTCCTTCGAGGGTGGTCACCAGTACGTCGATTCAACGGGGCGCGGATGTTTTCGCCTAGTGCGCCGAGCCCAATCGGCGGTATGCCATCGTGCAATCCGCACGGGCCGGCGCGGCGAGGGAGCGCGGAGACCAATCACGAGCGACCGCATTCCTCGAGAATCGTCAGCGCCGCCAGCACATGCTGCCGGCGCACACCGATCTGGCGGCCGAGCATCTCCTCGGCACGCCGGATGCGGTACGTCACCGTGTTGCGCGACACCATCAGCCGTCCCGCCGCAGCGTGCGGGCTGCCGCCCTCCTCGAGATACGCCGACAGGGTCCGCCGCAGGTCGGCGATGGGCGGCTCGGGCGCGGCCAGCGGCCCGAGCTCACGCCGCGCGAACCGCAGCGCCCGGTCCCGGTCGGCGAGCAGCAGCGAGACGAGGTCCACGTCGCGGTACGCGGTCACCGCCTCTGCGGGCCGCGCGGCCGACCGCAGGGTGAACGCGGCCTGCGCGTCGGAATGCGACGCGCAGAACCCCCCGACGCCTCTGCCGGGTGCCCCGAAGGCGGCATGCGTGTCGGGAGGGAGGGATGCTGCGGCAAGCCGCTCCGCCAGCTCCTGCGGGTCGGCGCGCGGCGTGGCCCATGCCCATACGATCCCGAGGCCGACCGTGAGCACGAGCTTCTGTTCGCACGCCGTCTGGCGGAGCAGATCGAGGGCGGACTCGTGGAGGGCGTCCTGATCGGCGTCGAGCGTGCGCGCGGTGCTCCACACGACCAGCGCGACGTGGGTGCGCGACAAGTCGTAGCGCAGGCGCTTCGACGCAGCGGCGACGGGCTGCTCGTGCCCGCGCAGCAACTCCTCGACGAGCGAGAGACGGGATGCCGCGTCGCTCTTCGCCCAGCGCGCCTCCTCTTCGTGATACGCGGCGGCCATCTGCGTCGAGAACGCATCGAAGAACGCGAACATCCTCCGCGACAGCGCGCGCATCTCTTCGTGCCGCTGCTCCGCCCCTCCGAGCCGGGCGCACTCAGCCAGGAAGGCACCGGCGATCACCGAGTGCCCGAGCTGGATGCCTCGCAGCATCTCGTCCAGGCTCACGCGGCGCTGCACGAAGTCGGGGATGCCCCCGAGCGATTCGGACGTCGCACGCGTGTGCGAAACGCCTCCGGCGAGTGCGAGAAGAAGCTGGATCGTGGTGGACTCCGTTCCCATCCGGAGCACGTCGAATGCGCCGTCCGCAACGTGGCCCGGGATCTCGTGCGCGACGCGCTCGGCGACCTCCTGACCGACTTCCACCGCCCATTGGGCGGCGTCGACGCCGACGACCCGCACCGCGCGGGTGAACTGCGCCCCGCTGCTGGCGGGAAGGAGCGACCGCGCCCCCGGCGTCGGCGCGAGCCGCGACAGCCAGGGCACGACCGGCTGCTCGTCGAGGCTCATCGCGCCCATCGTCACTGACAGCGTGCGGGACATCTCAGCATCTCCTGGTCGACCCGTCGCTCACCGCGCGGGTGTCGGATCCACCAGGTCGAGCGCGGCGGCGACCTGCGCATCCGCGCCGATGCCGTGCAGGCGGTAAAGCTCCTGCAGGGTGCCGGTCTGACCGAACTCGGTGACGCCGAGGTTGACGCTGCGCACGCCGCGGATGCCCGCCAGGAACGCCAGGGTGTGCGGATGACCGTCGAGCACCGTCACGAGCGGGGTCGCGCGATCGGCGGGGAACACCTGCTCGACGATCGCCGCGTCGCCGTCGCCGTGCCCGCTCCGGGCGCGCACGGCACGATACAGCCGGTCGGCGCTCGTGACGCAGACGACGTCGGCCGCAACGCCCAGCGCGGCGAGGCGGTCCGCCGCCGCGAGCACCTCGGGCACGAGAGCCCCCATGCCGACGAGGGTGACGGCCGGGTGCTCTGCGCGCCGCAGCGCGTAGGCGCCCGCGACGACGTGACGGCGGCGACGCTCGCGCGCAGCCGGATCGGTGGGCACCGCCGCGAGCGACTGGTCGAGCACGCGCGACGTGAGCCGGAAGTAGCTCGACGAGCCGCCCGCACGACCGAGACGCGACAGCGCGTCGAGCATGCACCACTCGAAGTCCTGCACGAAGGCCGGCTCGAAGCTCACGACCCCCGGCTGCTCGATCCCGATCGACGGCGTGATGATCGACTGGTGCGCGCCGCCCTCGGCGGCGAGCGTCACGCCGGAGGGCGTGCCGACGAGGATCGACTGGCCGCCACCGTATACGCCGAACGACCAGGGCTCGAGCGCTCGCGTCACGAACGGGTCGTACAGGGTGCCGATCGGGAAGACCGGCTCGCCCCACCGGCTCCAGGTCGCGCCGAGCTCACCGAGGAGCGATACCAGGTTGACCTCGGCGATACCGAGTTCGATGTGCTGACCGGTCGGGCGCTCGTCCCAGTGCAGGATCGTCTCGGCATCGTCGGCGAACCAGTCCCGCTTCGCGGTCGGTGACCACACCCCGGCCTTGTTCACCCACCCACCGAGGTTGGTGCTCGACGCGACGTCGGGAGCGACAGTCACCACGCGCCGGGCCGCCTCGGGAGCGAGGCGGGTGAGGTCCAGCAGCAGCCGGCCGAGCGCCTGCTGGGTCGAGGCGCGGCCGGTCACATCGCGGCCGAAGTCCTGCGGCACCGCGGGCGGCGACGGCTGCGCGACCGCGGGGCGGCGCAGGCGGTCTGCGACGCGCGCGCAGAGGGCCGCAGCATCCGTTCCCGCGGCGAAGCCCTGCCACGGATCGTCGACGCTCTCGCCGAGCTCGGCGGCGACCTGTGCGAGCTGCTCGGGCTTGAGCAGCGCCGAGTGGTTCTGCGGGTGGCCCGCCGTCGGCAGCCCGTTGCCCTTGATCGTGTACGCGAAGATCACGGTGGGACGCGTGTCGTCGATCGCGTCGAACGCGTCGACCAGGCTCGGGATGTCGTGCCCGGCGAGTCCGCGGATGACCCTGAGCACGTCGGCATCGTCGAGGCCGTCGAGAAGCGTCCGGATCGCGTCGGCGCCGATCCCCGCCCCCGGCAGGCGGTCGCGCAGCTCGGCGGCCGGGCAGCGCAGCAGCCGCTGGTACTCGGGGTTCGACATCTCGTCGATGCGACGCTTGAGGTGCTCGCCGCCGGGAGCGGCGAAGAGCTCCTCGAGGAAGCGGCCGTACTTCAGCGTGATCACCTGCCAGCCCGCCGCCGCGAACATCGACTGCAGCCGGGTCGCCGAGATGTTCGGCACGACCCGGTCGAGCGACTGCCGGTTGAAGTCGACGATCCACACGATCTCGCCGAGCTCGCCCACGGTCTGGTCGAGCACGGCCTCCCACACCGCGCCCTCGTCGAGCTCGGCATCACCGACGAGGCTGTACTGGCGACCGATGCTGCGCGGCGCGCCGGCAGTGTCGGCGGCGTACCGGCGGGCGATCGCGCCCCACACCGGAGCGGTCGCGCCGATGCCGACCGACCCTGTGGAGTAGTCGACGGTGTCGGGGTCCTTCGAGCGGCTCGGGGAGCTCTGCAGACCCTTGAACGCGCGCAGCGTGCCCAGCTGCTGCGGTGTCAGCTCGCCGAGGAGATAGTTGATCGCGTGCAGCACGGGCGAGGCGTGCGGCTTGACCGAGACGCGGTCCTCGGCGGTGAGCGCCGAGAACCACAGCGCCGTCATGATGGTCGCCATCGAGGCGCTCGAGGCCTGGTGGCCGCCCACCTTGATGCCGTCGGGGTCTTTGCGAGCCGGACCGTTGGCCGCGTCGATGATCGCCGTCGAGAGCCACAGCACCTTGCGCTCGATCTCGGCGAGCGCGGCGGACTCACTCGTCAGGCGGGCGGCACGTTTCTCAGCGGCGATCATTTCCATCACGACTCCTTCGTCAGATATACGCTATATCCTAGCCTCCGCCGGTACGGCCTCGCAATCACGCCGAAAGCACCGTGCAAGGATGAGACGCACTTACGAAGGAGTCGCCGATGACGCTCGAAGGTCCGCTGCGGTCGGTCGCCCAGCAGAACAACTCGGCGGTCGACCTCGTCACGGCCGAGATCCGACGCGCGGTGCTCACCGGCGCTCTCGCCCCCGGCCAGCAGTTCTCCATCCGCGACCTCGCCGGCCAGCTCGGCGTCAGCCACATCCCGATCCGCGAGGCTCTGCGCCGGCTCGAATCGCAAGGGCTCATCGTGCTGCGCCAGGCGCGCAGCGCCGCGGTCGCCCCGCTCGCCGTCGCCGACATGGAGGCGATCTATCGTCTGCGCTACACGATCGAGGTGCCGCTCGCCGCGGCATCCGTCGGCAAGCACTCCCCCGAGCACATCCGCACCCTGGAGTCCCTCCTCGAGCGTTCCCGCGATCTCGATCCGGAGGTCGCATGGCAGGGCCACTACGACTTCCACGCCGCACTCGTCCACCCCGCGGCGAACGAGTGGGACGACCGCATCATGAACACGCTGTGGATGGCCGCCGAGCGCTATACGCACCTCGTCTTCGACCCCACCCGCATCACCGACGAAGAGCGAGCGCGCCGCTACGGGCTCCACCGGCTCCTGCTCGACGTCGCGCTCGGCGATGACCCGGCTGCGATGACCAAGGCGCTCAGCGAGCACCTCGGTGCGAACGAGGCGAGGATCCGCGAGCACGTGCGCCGCCTCGAGGACGCGCGGTAGACGCGCTGTCGCACGCACCCTCACACGCGCCGCAGTAGGGCGTGGAGCGCAAACATTCCACACGGGTTTGGCCGCTGAGCCCAACGGGAGGCCGCCGCCTGCTGCCTAGCATCGTGTCGCCGGATGATGGCCGGCGAAGCGACTTCGGCGGCACTGGCGACCGCAGAATATATCAGCTATCGTCGCACAGGTACGCAGGAAAGGACGAGGATGTCTGTTCTGGTGATGGGCGCGACGGGGAACGTCGGTCCCCACGTCGTGAGGGAGCTCGCGATGCTCGGCGAAACGCCGCGTGTGCTGGTCCGCGACGCCGAGAAGGCACGCGCCACGCTCGGCGAGGACGTCCAGCTCGTCGCCGGCGACGCCGCCGACACGACTGTGCTGGATGCCGCCACCGACGGTGTCGACGCGGTGTTCCTTCTCTCGCCGCACGGCTTCGACATGGCCGACCTGCAGCTCGGTGTGATCCGCCACCTGCGCCGCAGCGGCATCCGCATCGTGAAGCTCTCCGGAACGAGCAGCGCGATCACGCCGCACGGCCCGCACGTGTGCCGCCAGCATTGGGAGACCGAGCGCGTGCTGCAGGACAGCGGGCAGCCGTTCGTGATCCTGCGGCCGAACTCGTTCATGCAGGTGCTCGTCGGGCAGCTGATGCTCGGTCAGCTGCGCGGCACGGGCAAGATCATCAACGCGATCGGGGATGCCGGCATCAGCCTCATCGACGCGCGCGACGTCGGCGCCGTGGCCGCGCAGGCCCTCACGCGCCACGACTGGGACGGCCAGACGCTCGTGCTCACCGGGCCGCGTGCCGTGACGTATCCCGAGCTCGGCGAGCTCGTCTCGGCCCGCACCGGCGAGCCCGCTCCGGTCGTCGATGTACCGATCGCCGCGGTCAGCGCCTCGCTCGTCGAACGCGGCGTGCCGGAGTGGGAGGCCGAGCACTTCCTGGAGATGTACGACCTCTTCTCGCGTCACGAGTCGGAGTTCGTCACCGGCACCGTCGAGCGGATCACCGGTCGCGCCGCCCGCACGATCGAGGCCTACCTCGACGAGGCTCTCGCCCCCGTGGAGCAGCCCGCGTGAACGCCTGCCTGCCGTGCGACCTTGAACGAGCGGATGCCGCCACCGCCGTCTACCGTGACGACACATGGTCGTGCGACGTCGCCGAAGGCTACGACGTGCCCGGCTGGTACGTGCTCCGACTGCGTCGTCACGCCGAGGGCTGGAGCGGGCTCACGAGCGACGAGGCCGCCGGGTTCGGCGTCGTCTCGCAGCGCGTGGCGGACGCGATCCAGCGGGCGACCGGCGCGACCGGCACGTACTTCCTGAGCTTCGGCGAGAATTACCCGCACTTCCACTTCCTCGTGATCGCGCGCCCCGCCGACCTGGCGCCCGAACACAAGGGAGCGGCGATCCTCGCGACCCGCGAGGCGAACCGCGACCTCGACGCGTCACTCGCCCTGGCCGCCGACGTCCGCGCAGCGCTCGTCACCGGCTGACCCGACATCCATCACCCGAACCGAACCCGAACCCGAAAGGACGACGATGTCCACGTCATTCACCCACACCTCCGCCGACGGCCGCACCTACAGCGGCCGCCGCAACAGCGTCGCCCCGTCCGCGGGCGAACCGCTCGTGATCGCGCTGCACGGCGGCACCTACACGTCGGAGTACTTCGACATTCCCGGCTACTCGCTGCTCGATCGGGCCGAGGCCGCCGGCATCCCCGTCATCGCGCTCGACCGGCCGAACTACGTCGGCTCCAGCCCGCTGGAGAGCGACGGCTCGATCATCCTCGACAACGCCGCGGTGCTGACCGACGCGATCGGCGAGATCTTCGCCGAGCACGGCGAGGACGCCCCCGGCGTCGTGCTGGTCGCGCACTCGATCGGCGGGGCGGTCGCCACGGCCATCGCGGCATCGCAGCCGTCGTGGCTGCTGGGGCTGGCGACCTCGGGATGCTTCGCGCACATCCCGCAGGAGTCCCGCGCCGCCTGGGAGTCGCTGCCGCCCATCGCGATGATCGACCTGCCGGTGCCGATGAAGGATCAGGTCATGTTCGGCCCCGCAGGCTCGTTCGCCGACGACATGCCGGCGGCGAGCCACCCGTCGAACACGCTCGTGCCGAAGGCCGAGCTGCTCGACATCACGGGCGAGTGGATCGGGCGCCGCGCCGAGGTGTGCGGCCAGGTCACGGTCCCGGTGCACCACCGGCAGGCGGAGTTCGACAACCTGTGGATCACGAACACCGATGAGCTCGAGGAGTTCCGCGCCGGATTCACCGCCGCGCCGTCGGTCGACGCCGAGATCCAGCCGGGCGCAGGGCACTGCATCGACTTCCACCTCGCCAGCGGGGAGTTCCAGCAGAGCCAGCTCGAGTTCGCGCACGCGGTGGCGAAGGCGACGGTCGCCTGACATGGCGACGCTCCTGCGCGGGGTCCGCGTGTTCGACGGCACGACCTTCGGCGATCCGACCGATGTCGCGATCGTCGACGGTGTCATCGCGGACGCCGCGCAGGCGCCGGCCGACGCCGAGGTCGTCGAGGGCGGCTTCGTCGTCCCCGGCTTCATCGACGCCCACCTCCACCTCGCCGGCCCGCACACACAGGAGCTGCTCGCGGCCGCCGGCGTGACGACGGGGCTCGACATGAGCTCCCCGCCACCTCTGGTCGCCGCGATGCGCGGCCGCGACGGCGTCGCCGACATCCGCAGCGGCATGCTCGCACTCACCTCACCGCTGAGCGCCCACGCGCAGCGGATGTCGGCCGTCCCGGGCGCCGCCGAGACGCACGTGCCCAGCGCCGCCGATGCCGAAGGCGCCGTCGAACGCCGGGTCGCTCAGGGCGCCGACTACATCAAGGTCGTCGTCGACCTGCCCGGCTTCGACCAGGCCACTGTCGACGCGCTCGTCGACGCGGCCCACGCGCGAGGCGTGAAGGTCGTCGCCCACGCCTCGCGCTCGGACGCCGTCGCCATGGCCTTTGCGGCCGGCGTCGACGTCCTCACCCATGTTCCCCTCGATCGCGCCGTCACCTCCGCCGAAGCGGCGGACATCGCCGCACGCGGGACCATCGTCGTGCCGACGCTCACGATGATGAAGGGGATCGTCGAACGCCTCGCCGCCGCCGGGCAGCCCGGTCCGTCGTACGACGCAGCACGGGAGTCGGTCCGCGCGCTGCATGCGGCGGGTGCCGCGATCGTCGCCGGAACCGACGCGAACGAGACCGCGGCAGCCCCGGCATCCCCTCCCTTCGGAACCAGCCTCCACGACGAGCTCGCCCTGCTCGTCGAGGCGGGACTGTCGCCCGCCGAGGCGCTGAGGTCTGCGACGACGGATGCTGCAGGGCAGTTCTCCCTCGATGACCGGGGCCGCATCGCACCCGGGCTGCGCGGCGACGTCGTGCTGCTCGACGCCGATCCCACGTCCGACATCGCGGCGACGCGGTCGGTTCGCGGCGTGTGGATCCGCGGCGAGCGCGTGGCGGGCGCGTGATCCTCGTCACCGCCGCCGCAGGCAACCAGGGGCGGCTGCTCGTTCCCAAGCTGGTGGCGGCCGGGCACCGGGTGCGCGGAAGCGTGCGGTCGGCGGCATCCGCTGATCGTCTTCGAGAGCTGGGCGTCGACGACGTCGTCATCGGCGATCTGGCCGACCCCGACGTGCAGCGGCGCGCGGTCCGCGGTGTCGAGAAGGTCTACCACGTCGGGGCGACGCTGAGCCCCGGCGAGCGCACGATGGGCATCGGGCTCATCGATGCGGCGCGCGCGGCGGGAGTCACCCACTTCGTGTTCAGCTCTGTGCTGCACTCGATCGTCACCGATCTCGTGCAGCACGAGATCAAGCGCGACGTCGAGGAGCACCTGCTGGCCTCGGATCTCGAGTTCACGATCCTGCAGCCGTCCAACTACATGCTCCCGCTCAAGCTGCGCGCGGCCTTCGAGCGGGGCGTGTTCGAGCTGTCGTGGTCGCTCGACCGGCGGCAGTCCCTCGTGGACCTGGACGACGTGACGGATGTCGCGGTCATGGCGCTCACCGACAGTGCGCGTCACAGCGGCGCGACGTACGAGCTCGTCGCCCCGGGGCGGTTCACCGCCCACGAACTCGGCGCGATCATCGCCGACGTGCTCGACCGCCCGATCGACGTACGGCAGATCGACGCCGACACGTATGCGCGCGCGTGGCTCGGCGATCGCGACCCCGCGACCGCGTCGCACGAGCTCGCCGTGCTGCGTTCGATCAGCGCCCGGTACAGCGCGCACGACTTCATCGGCAACCCGAACGTGCTGACGTGGCTGCTCGGCCGTGAACCCACGTCGTTCGCACAGTTCGTGCAGCGCGAGCAGGCCTCGCGGTCCGCGCGTCAGAACGGGTAGCGGCCGGGCTCGCTGCTCACGGTCGTCAGGCGCACCTCGGTGAAGTCCTCGACGGCGTAGTGGCCGGACCGTCCCCAGCCGCTGTCTTTGACGCCGCCGACCGGCAAGGCGGCTTCGCTCGCCATCGTGGGCGCGTTGACGTGGACGATGCCGGAGTCGAACCGCTGCGCGATGTCGAGGCCCCGGGCGCGGTCGCGGGTCATGATGGCGGCGCTCAGGCCGTACGGCGTCGACTGGGCTTGAGCGAGAGCCGCGTCGAGGTCGTCGAACCGCTCGATCACCAGCAGCGGCCCGAAGGTCTCATCCGCGCCGGTCGCGCAGATCGCGTCGGCGGGTACGTCGGTGAGGATCGTCGGCTCGTACAGCCGCCCTTGCGCGCGTCCGCCGGTGACGACGGTCGCCCCGCGGGCGACGGCATCCCGCACCCGCTCGTCGATCTGCTCGACGGCGCGGTCGTTGATCAGCGGGCCGATGACGACCTCGGGGTCCGTCGGATCACCCACCTTCAGCGCACGCACGCGGTCGGCCAGCCGCGACACGAACTCGTCGTGCAGCGCGGCGGCCACGTACACCTTGCGCGAGTTCATGCACACCTGCCCCTGGTGCAGGAAGGCGCCGAACGTGACGGCCTTGACCGATTCCTCGACGTCGGCGTCGTCGAGCAGGATGACGGGGTTGAACCCGCCGAGCTCGAGCACCATGCGCTTGAGGGACCGGCCGGCGCGCTCGCCCAGGATGCGGGCGGTCTTGTCGGAGCCGGTGAAGTTGATGCAGCGCACGGCTGGGCTTTCGAAGAACACGTCGGCGATCGCGGCGGCGTGGCCCGGTGCATGGGTGACGACGTTGAAGGTCCCGGCCGGAAAGCCCGCCTCCGCGAGGATCTCGGCGTGGATGAGCCCGGCCGACAGCGGCGCCTCCTCCGAGGGCTTGATCACCGTGGTGTTGCCGAACGCCATCGGCAGCAGGAACGTGCGCCACGCCAGGTAGAACGCGCCGTTCC
Source organism: Microbacterium sp. (assembly GCA_031555515.1). Lineage (GTDB taxonomy): Bacteria > Actinomycetota > Actinomycetes > Actinomycetales > Microbacteriaceae > Microbacterium. The sequence continues at coordinate 25,433 of JAVBUG010000141.1, forward strand.
ACGGGGTGAACCCGGCGACGACGCCGAGTGGCTTGCGTGTCACCATCGCCGTGCGACCGGGGGTGTCGCTGCGCAGCACGTCGCCGTAGGGCAGGTACCCCCAGCTCGCCGCCTGGCGCAGCATCGCCGCCGACAGGCGGATCTGGAACGTCGAGAACGCGCGGCTGGCGCCGCCTTCCACCGCCATCAGCCCGACGAGCTGCTCGGTGCGCGCCTCGACGATGTCGGCGGCGCGGAGGAAGAGTCGCTGCCGCTCCCCCGGTGGCATCGCCGCCCAGGCGGGGAACGCCGCGGCGGCCGCAGCGACCGCGGATTGAGCCTCGGCACGACCGCCCGCCGCGGCCTCTGCAACCAGTGCATCGTCGAGCGGATTGCGCACCGGAAAGGCCGGGCCCGCGGCATCCGTCCATCGTCCGTCGATGAAGTGCGTGGTGCTGGTGGGGCTGCCCGCCCCAGCGAAGATCGTCATCGTCGTCCGTCTCAGATTCCGAGGAGCGCTGCGGCGTTGCCGTACGCGATGAGTTCGCGGTCCGCGTCCGAGAGCGGAGCCGACCGCAGATACGTGGTCGCCCGGTCGCTGCGGCCGAAGGGATGGTCGACCGAGAACAGCACGCGGTCGACGCCGAAGACGTCGATCGCGCACCGCAGCGGCGCATCGAAGTTGTAGCCCGACGTCGTGAGGTAGAGGCTGTCGCGCAGCGTCTCAGCGATCGTGCGGGAGTGGCCGGTCACCACCGGCGTGAGCATGTCTTCGATGCGGTCGAGGTGGAAGGGCAGCCCCTCCCCCATATGCCCGACGATGAGCTTCAGCTCGGGGATCTCTTCGAAGACGCCGGCCACCACCATGCGCAGCACGTGCATGCCGCACTCGGCGTGCCAGCCCCAGCCCGACGTCGACAGGCACGCCGCGACGGCCGGGTCGAGCCCCGACGAGTAGGCATCCCGCACCGCGGGGGGCGGCGGCGCAGGATGCAGATAGATCGGCACGCCCAGGCGTGCCGCGGTCTTGAGGATCGGCCGCACCGATGAGTCGTCGAGGAACAGACCGTTCGTCTGGCCGTGGATCATCGCGCCGACGAAGCCGAGCTCTTGAACGGTGCGCGTGAGCTCGTCGGCGGCCGCGGACGGATCCGTCATGGGCAGCGACGCGAAAGCGCGGAATCGATCAGGATGCCGCGACACGGCGCCCGCGAGACGCTCGTTCAGCTCGCGACTCAAGGGGGCGGCGCGCGCCGGCTCGAGGTTCTGCACGATCCAGCCGAGCGCCGAGAGAACCTGGACGTCGATGCCCGCCTCGTCCATGACCCGGAGACGACCCTCGTCGACGTCGTCGAGATCGGGGATCTTCGCGCCCGCGCGCGGCCCGAAGTCGAGGCCCGCGGACGCGAGCAGGTCGCGCGGGAACATGTGCTCCTCGAGGGCGATGACCCTCATACCGCGGTCTCCTGGTGCGCCGGCGCAGGCCCGGTCTTGGTGCGGTCACCGGCCGGTACCGCGATGGCGAGAGCCGCCCCGACGACGCCGACGATCGCGAAGACGTAGAAGGTCCACTGAACGCCCAGACCCGAGGTCAGCACCCACGCACCGAGGAGCGGTCCGATCATCGCACCGGGTCGCCCCGCGGCGAGCGTCCAGCTGAGGGCCACGCCGCGCAGGCCGACCGGATAGCGCGAGAGGACGTACGCGTTGAGGAGTGCCTGCGTGCCGTTGAGCCCGAATCCGCACGCCAGCATCAGGATCAGCAGCGCCCAGAGGTCGGGCTTCTGGGCGACCAGGACGAGGCTCACGGCGCCGGCGAGGAAGGCGACGACGGTGACGGGCTTGGGGCCGAAGGCATCGGCCGCCCGTCCGCCGAGGACCATGCCGACACCTGCGCCGACGGCGACCACAGCTGTCAGGAGCAGTGCCGAGCCGAGCTCGAATCCGGCCTCGTGCATGATGGTCGGCAGCCACGCGGTGACGCCGAAGACGAGCAGGAGTGCGCACGCGGCCATGAGCCAGAACAGGATGGTGACGGCGCGGAGTCCCGGCGCGAACAGCGACCCCACGCCGACTCCCCCGGAGGCGTCGTCGACGCGAGGCAGCGGAATGCCCATCGCCGCTGTCAGGCTCGTCGCCTCGGCGATCCGCCCGGTGCGCAGCAGGTGCACCGGGCTCTCGGGGAACAGCCGGATGACGAACGGGATCGCGACGAGCGCGGGGAGCGCCCCGATGACGTAGATCCACCGGAACGACTGCGCGGGCAGCAGGGCCGCCGCGACGAGCGGCGCCGTCAACCCGCCCAGTGCCATGCCCGCCATGACGATTCCGACGTTGCGGGAGCGTCGTTCGGCCGCGGACAGGTCGGCGACCAGCGCGAGCAGCACCGGCGGCACCATGCCGACACCCACGCCGACGACCGCGCGGCCGGCGATGAAGAGCCCGGCAGCCGGCGCAGCGGCGCACACCAGCATGCCGATCGGAAGGATGATCGCCGCGACGATCAAGAGCCGACGGGGGCCGAGCCTGGGCGAGAGTATCCCGGTGAGCGCGGCGCCCACCAGCATGCCGAAGGCGGTGACCGCGCCCGCGATGCCGCCCAGGGCCGTGGTCAGGCCGAAGCCCGGATCGGCGAGCATCGACGGCAGCGTCACGCCGAGGGCGGCGAGGTCGTAGCCCTCCAGGATCAGCAGGATGAACGCGAATGCGAGCAGCGTCGTCTGCGAGACGGCGCGCACATCGGTACGGGAATCGGTCGCCATCGACCTGCTCCGTTCTCTCGGGTGCAGCCACCCTCACACGCCCGCAGGATCTCTGTCCCGTGCGGTGGGCACAGAACTGACCGAGTCACCGTGCATCTCGCTCAGCCGGTCGGAGGAGGCTGAAACTGCGCGCCCTGCCGTTAACCGACGAAGTCCCGGAAACCGTTCGGTTTCCGGGACTATCTGTCGGGATGACAGGATTTGAACCTGCGACCCCTTGACCCCCAGTCAAGTGCGCTACCAAGCTGCGCCACATCCCGTTGACCCCCGCTTGCGCGTGGACAACTCCCCCATCCTACCCGCTCCGCGGAGGCCTCGCGAACCGAGGAACGCCCGGGCGTGGCATCCGTCGATCGCTTGCCCATGTCGGTGGGGCGCAATAGCGTCGCGACATGGCGAACATCACCATCGAACTGGCCACGGCAGATCGCTTCGACGACGCGCAGCACGCGCTGAGCGGCGGTGGTGACGGTCACGGCTGCCAGTGCCAGTGGTGGATGATCACGAACGCCGAGTGGCAGAAGACCTCGCAGGAGCAGCGTGAAGGTCTCCTGCGCGACGAGATCGACGCCGGTCCGCCTCCCGCCCTCATCGCGTACGTCGACGGCGAAGCGGCCGGCTGGGTGCGGATCGGCCCGCGCACGAAGCAGGTGCGGATCGGCCGCACCCGCAACTTCACGGATGCGTCGCAGGAGCCCTGGGACGACGAATCGGTGTGGTCGGTCAGCTGTTTCGTCGTCCGCAAGGAGCATCGTCAGCAGGGACTCAACGCGAAGCTGCTCGACGCGGCGATCGACTACGCGCGCACGAGCGGGGCGCGGGTGATCGAGGCGTACCCGCTCGACCTCGATGCGGGAAAGAAGATCCCCGTCAACGATCTGTTCCACGGGGTGCTGTCGACGTTCGAAGACGCCGGGTTCCGCGAGGTGGCACGACCGAAGCCGCACCTCGCGATCGTGTCGCTCGACCTCGCGGGGTGAGCCCGAGACCTCAGTGCACCGGCGTCGGCTCCCGGCGCACCCGATCGACCTCGAGCACGACGACGACGCCCGCCAGGAGCGCCGCAGCGACCACGTACTCCCCCGACGGCAGCAGGCCGGCCAGCCCGATCAGCACCGCACCGGCGAGCACGATCGCCGACGCCCAGCGCGACAGCGATGCCCGCAGCAGCACGATCCACGACCCCAGTACCACGATCGCGATCGGCAGCGTGAGCGCGAGGCCGGCGATCGCGTGCGGGATCTCGGTGTGGCCGGTGATCTCGTCGATCTCGACCTCCACTCCCGCCGACACCGCGCCGACCGCCGCGAAGATCACGTAGTGCAGGTAGCCGAACCGGAAGGCGGACTTCCTGCCCTCGAGCCGATGCTGCTGCTCGCGCGAGAAGTACACCCACCAGATGCCGGCGGTGACGACGATCCCCGAGATCGCGAGGGTCACGAGCTCGGGGACGTGCTCGCCCTCGCCGAGCGCGTCGATGATCGCATTCGCCGAAGCGAGCAGGCTCTCACCGAGGAGCAGCAGCGTGAACAGCCCGTAGCGCTCGGCGATGTGGTGCGGGTGCCACGCGGTGCGCCCCGAGGCCTCGCCCCACACCGGCACGAGCAGTTCAAGCGCGACGAGCACGAAGAACGTCCAGAACTGCCACGTCGGATCGAGCAGATAGATGCGCGCGACCCAGAGCACCTGCACCACCGTCACGCCGAGCGCCATGCGCAGTGCCGTCCGACGCGATTCGGGATCGGATGCTGCGGCCCGCAGCCACTGGGCCACCATGGCCAGTCGCATGATGACGTAGCCCCACGTCACCACCAGGAAGTCGAACTCCACCATCGCGTCGTGCACGCCGGCCGCGAGCACGAGCACGCCGCCCATCTGGACGATCGTGAGGACGCGGTAGAGCCAGTCGTCGGTGTCGAACGCCGACGCGAACCAGGTGAAGTTCATCCACGCCCACCAGATCGCGAAGAACACCCTGAGGTAGGCGAGCACTCCCTGACCCACGTGGTCTTCGCTGATGAGGTGATGCAGGTTCTGCGACGCCTGCGACACCGCGACGACGAAGACGAGGTCGAACAGCAGCTCGAGCGGCGTCGACACGCGGTGCGCCGCACCGGTATCGCGTGCGGACATCCGGACGAGGCCCATCCGAGCCAGCACATCGGTCATGCGACGATTATGGATGCCCTGCGAATCGAGGAGGATCATGCGTCGGCTGTGGATCGGGTTCGTGCCGTACATCGCGGTGTCGATCGTGCATGTGGCGGCGCTCGCGGTCGGCTCCGACGCCGTTGCCGCGCCCACCAAGCTGGCCCTGATGCCGCTTCTCGGGCTCGCGGTCGTGTGGGGTGCGTGGGGCTCCCGCTGGACGCCCACCCACACCCTGCTGGTCGTCGCGATCGTGCTCTCGTGGCTCGGCGACGGCGCCGGCACGTTCGTGCCGTGGCTGCCGACCGTGCCGATGATGCTGCTCTTCTTCGGCCTCGCGCACCTCTGCTACATCTGGCTCTTCTGGCAGCGGCTCGCTGTGCGCCGCGTCCCCCTCTGGGCCGCCGTGTACGCCGTGTGGTGGGTGGTGCTCCTCGCCGTGCTGTGGCCGCACCTCGGCGGGCTCGCCATCGCGGTGGCGATCTACGGACTGGTGCTCGACGGCACGGCGTTCGCAGCATCCCGCTGTCACCCGCTCATCGTGTGGGGCGGAGTGTTCTTCCTCGCCTCGGACTCGGTGCTGGCGTTCCGCCTGTTCACACCTGACGCAATGCCCGACTGGACCAGTCCGCTGGTGATGCTCACGTACTGCCTCGGCCAGGGGCTCATCGCAGCAGGCGTGCTCGCGACCGTGCGGGCACGGAACACTGTCGAGACGGCGGTGACGACGCGATGACGGATGCTTCGGGCAAGACCGTACGCGTCGACGCGTGGCTGTGGGCGGTTCGCATCTACAAGACGCGGTCGGCCGCGACGACCGCCTGCCGTGCCGGGCACGTGCGGGTGGGTGGCGAGCGGGCGAAGGCGGCGCAAGCCGTGAAGCCCGGGGACGAGGTGCGCGTTCGCATCGACGGATTCGACCGCATGCTGGTCGTGCGCCAGCCGATCTCCAAGCGCGTCGGCGCTCCCCTGGTCGCGGCAGCGATGGAGGATCGCACTCCCCCGCGCGACCCCACGCCGATCATGGCGCAGCGCGACCGAGGCGCGGGCCGCCCCACCAAGCGCGAGCGCCGCGAGATCGACCGCCTGCGCGGCCGCGAAGATCACTGACGGGCCCACCCGCAGCAATGGTGTCGTCGAGCGCTCGGCGCCGTGTCGCCGCACGCCGTTGCGCGAGGCACAGCACCAGCATGATCGCGCACGAGATCAGGTAGAAGGTGTGCAGCGCCCAGATCGGGCCGGGAGGAAGACTGAACACGTAGAGCGAGTAGACCGCATTCGCCGCGTTGATCATCGCGATGCTCGGCAGGCTGTACGACGAGACATCACGAGTGCGCAGCGCCTTGCCGAGCATCGGCAGGTTGCTGACCGCGAACACGACGGTCGAAGCCGTGCCGGCGATCAGCGGGATGTCCATGGCCATACGGTATGCGCGGGCGCCCGGGTGCCGCGTCGGCCGAAGAGCGCATCTTCGACGGATGCTGCCCGTGGGTAATTCTGTGTAGAGTCGGCGCCCTGTCAGACCAGGCCGTTCTCGTACGCGTAGGCCGTCGCAGCCGCTCGGGACGTGATACCGAGCTTGGCGAAGATGTTGGCGAGGTGACGCGCGACCGTCTTCTCGCTCAGGGAGAGTCTTTCGCCGATCCCTCGATTGGTGAGGCCCGTCGACACGAGCCGCAGCACCTCCAGTTCGCGACCTGTGAGCGCGCCGGCGCGACGGTCGCCCATCACGCCGGCCAGTTCGGCGACGGCGGGCTCCGCGCCGAGCGCGAGGAACACCGTGCGGGCCGCATCGAACTCTTCGCGTGCCGCCTCCCCCTCGCCGATCGTGTGCAAGGCGCGTCCGGCGAGCACGCGGCTCCGCGCGGCCTCATAGGGCGCCCCGACCAGGTCCCAGCCCCGCACGGCGGTGCGGGCCGCGTCCAGCGCGTCGGCCGTGCGGCCTTCGGCGAGCAGCACCCTCGCGTCGGTGGCGGCGATCGTGGCGTCGAGCATCGGCGTGGCGGAGGTCCCGCTCGCGTCGCGCAGCTCTTCGACCGCGCGGCGAGCAGCATCGTGATCTCCCGCAGCGATCTCGACCTCGGCGACGGCCGGAAGCAGGTACCGCCGGGTGAGCGGGTCGGCACCCGCGGCGCTTCGCCGGATCTCGTCCTGCGCGCGCCGCGCGCGACCGAGCGCGAGGTGGAGTAGGGAGAGACCCGGCTGCGGTTCCCATCCCGATTCGCCGGCGCGTCGGTAGGACTCCTCGGCGGAGTGGAACGCACCGCGCAGGCGCGAGAGCTCCGCGTGCTGATAGGGCGCACCCCAGATCGCTCGGTAGTCGCCCGCGCGGAATCGTGAGAGGGCGAGCTCCACGGCTGCCGACGCCTCCGTCCAGGCCCCGCGGACCAGCAGAAGTCCAGCCTCCAGTGCGCGATACTGCCCGCTGAATGCGATGAGCTGCGGCTGCTCGATGCACCACCGCCCCAGCACACCCGTCCACGCGGCCGCGCGGTCCAGGTCGAAGGCCAGGATGGCGTCGGAGACCGCGCCGCAGACGATCACGCCGGTCGGCAGCGGGGCCACATCGCCGGCCGCGATGGAGGTCATGGCCTGATCGAGGCGGCCGAGTCCCTCGGAGACGGCGCCGGACTCGATGAGAGACTTCCCCAGGCCGAGTCTGGCGAGCGTCGCCAGTTCGCGGTCGGCCTCGCGCTCGGCGATCGCAAGGACCTCCTCGAACGCATGCACCGCTTCGGCGTTGTTCCCGCTGCCGAGCTGACCGACGGCAGGGGCCATCCGGACGAATCCGGCCAGCGCGCCGGGCTCCGGCATGGCGTTGACGATCCGCATCGCGCGCGCCGCCCACAGCACGCTGTTGGTGAAGTCCCCTTGTTCGATCAGGTTCAGCGCGAGCCATCCTGCCGAGCGCGCGGCGCCCGCGGTGTCCCCGGCGCTGAGGTGCGCCGCGTACGCGCGCGAAAGCGCCTCGATGCTGGCCTGCGCTTCTCCGCGGAGGAGTGCGGCGGTCGCGAGCAGCTCCAGATCGGACCCGCCGAGCTGCTCGCTCGCATCGACGCGGGCGAGCAGCTCCCAGGCATCCGCCCAACGCCGATCGGCGACCGCCGCGCGGCCGGCGTCGAGGTCGCTGGAGGAGTTCATGCCGCTCCCACCTCGGTCGCGTGCCGGCCTCAGGTCGGCGCCGCCACCCCTCGGATATTGCCGGAACGGTACCGCCGATCCGGCCGGCCCCGCAAGGACGCCGCCGTTCGCCGTGCGTTCTCAGTCCTCGAGCAGATCGAGCAGCCAGCGCGCACCACGGACGGCGGCTCCGGCATCCGTCACCCGGTCGGAAAGCCCGCGGTCGCTCGTGACCACCGTCACCGCACGTCCTGCCGCGAGCTCCCGTTGCGCGGCGACGACGATGGCGTCATCACCGGATGCCTCGGCCCGCACCACCTCGACACCCGTGGCACCGTCCACGCCGCGCGCCTGCCCCTCGACCACCGCGGTCCACTCCGGGTACCACGTCTGCTCGGGCAGCTCCACCGCGGACGCCGGCACACCGTGCGCGGCGAGGTCGGCGATCCGCGCGATGAGGCGGGACGCCGCGCCCGGGCGGTCGCGCCACCAGCCGTCGGGCACCGAGCCCATCACGTTCGCGATGTCGACGACGACCGCCGGCCGCACGCTGAGCAGGCCGCGCAGTTCCTCCCACGAGGCGGCGAAGCCCGGGTGCAGCGGGTACCGGGTGACCTCGTCGACAGGCACCCAGGCGAGCTCACGGCTCTCGGGGTCGCTGATGGTGGGTTCGAAGGGCACCACGACGTCGCCCACGACGGTGGTGTAGCTCCAATAGCCGAGATCGAAGACGCTGAGCACGCGCGGTCGCACCGCGGCATCCGGCACGCCGGCTTCCTCGGCCGCTTCCCGCAGCGCGCCATCGCACGCGGACTCGCCCTCGTGGCGCGCGCCGCCGGGCAGCGCCCAGGTGTCGCCGAAGTGACTCCACGAGACGCGGTGCTGCAGCAGGACGCCCCGTTCCGCGTCGACCGCGAGGAGGCCTGCGGCCCCGAACCTGCCCCAGTACCGCTCCCCCGTCGGCGCCACGACCCACGCATCCCCGGGGTCGCGGGGTCCGTGCGGACGCCGGGGCCCACCGGGGGCGAGAGGCTCGATCGTCACTCTGCCAGCCTGTCACACCGCGCCCGGCGCGCGGCCGGCATGACCCCGCGTGACCGGGCCGAGGCATCCGTCATCCAGACCTCAGCGCTGGCGACGTTCGCGCACGCGCATGTTGATCACGATCGGCGAGCCCTCGAAGCCGTAGAGCTCGCGCAGGCGCCGCTGGATGAAGCGGCGGTAGCCCGGGTCGAGGAAGCCGGTCGTGAACAGCACGAAGGTCGGCGGGCGCGTCGACGCCTGGGTGCCGAACAGGATGCGCGGCTGCTTCCCACCGCGCAGCGGGTGCGGGTGCTCGGCGATGAGCTCGGTGAGGAACGCGTTGAACTTGCCCGTCGGGATGCGCTGATCCCACGACTCGAGGGCCGTCTCGAGCGCCGGCACGAGTTTGTCGAGGTGGCGGCCGGTGCGGGCCGAGATGTTCACGCGCGGCGCCCACTGGACGTGGGCGAGGTCCTGCTCGATCTCGCGCTCGAGGTAGCGGCGGCGATCCTGGCCGTCCATGTCGTCGTCGTTGAGGCGGTCCCACTTGTTGTAGGCGATGACGAGCGCACGACCGGACTCGAGGACGAGGTCGATGATGTTGAGGTCCTGCACGCTGATCGGCTGGGTCACGTCGATCACGACGATGGCGACCTCGGCCTTCTCGAGCGCCGCCGACGTGCGCAGCGAGGCGTAGAAGTCGGCGCCCTGCTGCAGGTGGACCCGACGGCGGATGCCGGCGGTGTCGACGAATCGCCACAGCTTGCCGCCGAGCTCGACGATCTCGTCGACGGGGTCGCGCGTGGTGCCGGCGAGCTCGTTCACGACGACGCGCTCCTCGCCCGCGGCCTTGTTGAGCAGCGACGACTTGCCGACGTTCGGGCGGCCGAGGATCGCGACGCGACGCGGTCCGCCGATCTCTGCCTTGGCCACCGCCGACACATCGGGCATGACCTTCACGACCTCGTCGAGGAGGTCGGCGACGCCACGGCCGTGGATGGCCGAGACCGGCCACGGCTGGTCGAGGCCGAGGTTCCAGAGCGCCGCCGCCTCCGGTTCCTGGCGAGCGTCGTCGATCTTGTTGGCGACCAGGAAGACGGGCTTGTTGGCCTTGCGCAGCAGCCGCACGACGTGCTCGTCGGTCGTGGTGGCACCGACCATCGCGTCGACGACGAACAGCACGACGTCCGACAGGTCGATCGCGACCTCGGCCTGCGCGGCGACCGAGCGGTCGATGCCACGGGCGTCGGGCTCCCACCCGCCGGTGTCGACGAGGGTGAAGCGGCGGTCCATCCACTCGGCCTTGTACGTGACGCGGTCGCGCGTGACACCGGGGGTGTCCTCGACGACGGCCTCGCGACGGCCGAGGATGCGGTTCACCAGCGCGGACTTGCCCACGTTCGGGCGACCCACGATCGCGACGACCGGCAGCGCCGGCAGGAACTCGATGCCGTCCTCGCCGCGGACGATCCCCGCGAGCAGTGCCGCGTCCTCGTCATCGAGGTCGTAGTCGTCGAGGCCGACCCGCAGGGCGACTGCCCGCTGCTCGGCGAGCTCGTCGTCGAGGTCCGCGAGGTTCTCGGCGAGGTTGTCGTCGCCGGCCTCGAACTCGTCGAAGTCGGCGTGGGTGTCAGCGGCCATCTCAGGCTCCTGTCTGCAGTGGGTCGACCGCCGGCGCGCTCAGCGCGGCCTGGATGACGCCGAGCACGGCGTCCACGGTCTGGTCGAAATCGAGGGGGGTCGAATCGACGACCTCGACGCCGGGTGCGGCGGTGAGGAAGTCGACGACGGTCGAGTCGGAGGCGTCGCGCTGGTGGAGTGCGGCGGCGACGGTCGCGGCATCCTGCGTCGTCAGCTCAGCGCTGCGGCGCGCGGCGCGGACCTCGGGCGCCGCCGTGAGGAGAATGCGCACGGGGGCGTCGGGGGCGACGACTGTCGTGATGTCGCGCCCTTCGACGACGACGCCCGGGCGGCCCGAGCGCGCCACCAGGGCACGGAACAGCGCGTTGACCGATTGCCGCACGGCGGGCACGCGCGCGACGCCGCTGACGGCATCCGACACGCGGGGCTCGCGGATCGCGTCGGTCACGTCACTCGCGCCGACCCGCACCCAGTACGCGTCAGGGTCGAGCGAGATCGCGTAGTCGAAATCACCCGAGACATCGAGGACGGATGCCGCGTCCGACGTGTCGATGCCGCGCTCGAGCGCGTGCCACGCGAGGGCGCGGTAGGCGGCGCCGGTGTCGAGGTAGCCGTAGCCGAGACGGCGGGCGACCTGCTTCGAGACGCTGGACTTGCCGCTGCCGGCGGGTCCGTCGATCGCCACGACGACGGGGTCCGGCCCCGGCTTGGTGATGGCGGGGTCAGTCATTGGTGGTGCTCGCAATCTTCCAGCCGCGCGACTCGAGGCCGTCGATCGCCCGGCGCACGGCGCTCGGAACGACGCTGATCTCGGCGAGGCCGAACTGGGCGCCGGGCGAATGCTCCAGGCGCAGGTCTTCCACGTTCACGTCGAGGTCGCCGAGCTCGCCGAACAGGCGCCCGAGCTGGCCGGGGGTGTCGTCGACCATCACGACGACCTGCTCGAAGCGGCGGTTCTGGCCGTGCTTGCCCGGCAGGCGCTCGACACCGTCGTTCCCGCGGCGGATCGTGTCGGCGACGGCGCGCCGGGCGCCGGGGGCGTCGGGCGCCCGCAGGGCGTCGGCGACGACCGTGAGGTCGCCGGCCAGCTGGTCGAGCACGTCGACGACGGGCGCCGCATTCGCGCCGAGGATCTGCACCCAGAGCTCGGGAGCGGATGCCGCGATCCGCGTCGTGTCGCGCACGCCCTGGCCTGCGAGTCGGAGCGAGCCGTCGGGCGCGTCGACGAAGCGTCCCGCGAGCAGGCTGGCGACCAGCTGGGGCACGTGCGAGACGAGCGCGACGCCGCGGTCGTGGTCTTCGGGGGTCATCTCGATCGGCGTCGCGCCGAGGTCGAGAGCGAGGCCCTCGACGAGGGCCAGATCGGCCGACGGGGTCTCTTCGTCGCGGCACACCACCCACGGGCGTCCGACGAAGATGTCGGCGCGGGCCGAGATCGCTCCCCCGCGCTCGCGGCCGGCGAGCGGGTGCGAGCCGATGTAGTGCGTGAGGTCGACGCCGCGCTCACGCAGCGTGCGCAGCGGCTCGAGCTTGACGCTCGCGACATCCGTCACCACAGCGCGCGGGTGGCTCGCGAGCTCGCGCTGAATGACGTCGGCGGTGACATCCGGCGGGACGGCGACGACGACGAGCGAGGGCTCGTCGTCTTCCGCGGCGCGGCGGCCGGCGCCGTAGTCGATCGCGAGACGCAGCTGCGACGGAGACGTGTCGTCGAGCGCGACATCGACGCCGCGCGCGCTGAGCGCGTGACCGATGCTCGCACCGAGCAGGCCGGCGCCGACGATGCGCACGGTGCCCTGCACGCGCGGAGCAAGGGAGGTCGCTGTCACTTAGTCCTCCTGTTGACCTGCAGCCTGGCGCGAAAGAGTCAGCAGAGCGCCCCGCTCCACTTTAGTCAACTCGCGGGCGCGCCCGGCTGGCAGCGTTCCCAGGTGCAGCGGCCCGAACTGGCGACGCACGAGTTCGACGACCGGATGCCCCACCTCGGCCATCATGCGCCGCACGATGCGGTTGCGACCCGAGTGGAGCGTGAGCTCGACGAGCGACCCGGCGCCCTCGGTGGACGACGACAGCAGGCGCGCCTTGTCGGCGGAGATCGGGCCGTCCTCCAGTTCCACTCCGCGCAGGAGCTTCTGGATGGTCTGCGGCGTCACGCGGCCGTCGACCTTGGCGATGTAGACCTTGGTCACGCCGAACGACGGGTGGGCGAGCACGTGCGCCAGTTCGCCGTCGTTCGTGAGCACGAGCAAACCGCTGGTCTCAGCATCCAATCGCCCCACGTTGTACAGGCGCTCCTCCCAGTCCTTCGTGAAGCGGCGGAGGTCGGGACGACCGCGGTCGTCCTTCATCGAGCTCACCACGCCCGTGGGCTTGTTGAGCATGACGTAGCGCTTCGACTGGTCGAACTGGATGGCGGTGCCGTCCACGTCGACGAGGTCGTTCTCGGGGTCGACGCGAGAGCCGAGCTCGGTGACCACCGTGCCGTTCACGCGCACGCGCCCCTCCACGATGAGCTGCTCGGCGACGCGCCGCGACGCGACTCCCGCGTTCGCGAGGGCCTTCTGCAGGCGCACACCCTCGGTGGATTCCGTCCCGCCGGTCATCGACGTACTCCTTCGTCCAGGTTGTCGCCGACGTCGTCCGCGCCGTCCAGCAGCGGCGAGATGTGCGGCAGTTCGTCCAGTGAATTGATGCCCAGGTGCACGAGCAGCGCATCGGTGGTGCCGTAGTTGATCGCGCCGGTCTCGGCATCCGCGAAGAGCTCGGTGATGAGCCCGCGCGCGAGCAGCGTGCGGACGACCGAGTCGACGTTGACGGCGCGGATCGACGCGACCTGGCTGCGGGTCACGGGCTGCTTGTAGGCGATGACGGCGAGTGTCTCGAGCGCCGCCTGCGAGAGGCGCGACGGCGCCTGGCCGCCGACGTACTCGCTGACGAGGTCGTCGAGCTCCTCGCGCACGTAGAGACGCCAGCCGCCGCCGACCTCGCGGAGCTCGAATCCGCGCACCGGCCCGCCGGACTTGCCGTCGTAGTCGTCGACGAGGGTCTCGATCGCCTGGCGCACCGCGGGCACCGGTGCCCCGACGGCGGCCGCGAGGCTCACCAGACTCTGCGGCTCCTCGACGATCAGCAGGATCGCCTCCAGCCGGCGCGCGACCTCCGGCGCGTCGGGGATCGTGGTGTCATCGGTCATAGTCGGCCCCCAAGGTGGCAAGCGTGTCTTCGGCCCAGTGCTCGGCGGTCCAGCGGAGGGTGAGCTCACCGAGCGGCTCGAGCTG